>NZ_JBAJNS010000001.1:5305000-5651798 GCF_037911585.1 Streptomyces sp. GSL17-111 | reverse complement strand
CCTCGTGGGGGCCCTCGCCTCCCTGCAGTGGGCGGCTCACGAGACCGAGCGCAGGCTGCTGGCCGCGGTGCACGCCCGGGAAGGCGGCCGGCCGGTGCCCGACACGGTGCGCCGACCGCTGTGGGTGCTGGTGGACCGCCCGGCGGTGCTCAGCCACCTGGCACGCGGGGAGGGACGTGGCGACCCGCAGGAGCTGCTGCAGGTGGTGCTGCGGCACGGCCGTTCGGCGCGGGTGTCGGTGGCGCTGGCGGAGCAGTTCGAGGGGGCCGAGGCGCTGGCCCAGGTGGTGCGCGCCTACACCCGCGCCCGGGTGGTGCTGGGCCCGGCCACGCCGGAGCAGGTGCGGGCCGTGCTGGGCGAGCCGCCGCGGACGACGCCGGTGCGGGACGTCCCGCCGGGCCGGGGGTACGCCAGGCTGGGTTCCGGCCCGGTGCTGCGGCTCCAGGTCCCGGCGGCCCCGGACCCGTACGACGAGCTCGCCGCCGAGGCGCACCGGGAGGCCGTGCGGGAGCTGCTGCCCCCGCCCGTGGTCGGGCTGGAGGAGATCGACGGGGCCGCGCGGGAACAGCGCCACGAGGACGCCGTTCCGCAGCAGGGCGAGCAGCGTTCCGGTGAGCGGGTGGACGGCTGACGCGGCCCCGACGCGGCGGCCCGTCAGGCGACGAAGCTGCGGGGGATCTCCGGTGCGGTGTGGGGCGGCCCGGCGACCAGGCGGGTGGCGGCGGCCAGCCGCTGGGCGGCCTCGTTCGCCAGCGCTCCGGAGACGGTGAACGGCAGCCGCACGTACCCCTCGAACGCGCCGTCCACCCCGAACCGGGGCCCGGAGGGCACGCGCACGCCGAGCCGCTCCCCCGCCTCGGCGATCCGGGAGCCGGAGAGCCCGCCGGTGCGCACCCACAGGGTCAGGCCGCCGCGCGGCACGGTGAACTCCCACTCCGGCAGGTGCTCCTCGAGCGCGGCCACCAGGGCGTCACGGTTGACGCGGGCCTGGGCACGGCGCACGGCGACGGCCCGGTCCCAGCCGCCGTCGGCCAGCAGTCGGGCGACGGCGAGCTGCTCCAGGACCGGGCTGCCGAGGTCGGCCCAGGCCCGGGCGGAGATGAGGCTGCGGACGACCTCGGGGGCGGCCCGCACCCAGCCGATCCGCAGGCCCGCCCACACCGCCTTGCTGGCCGAGCCGACGGTGATCACGGTGGCGCCGCCCGGGTCGAAGGCCGCCACGGGGCGCGGCTGGTCGGCCGCCGTGGCCTCGTCCAGCGGCAGGTCCGCCATGGTCTCGTCGACGACCAGGGTGGTGCCGGCGGCGCGGGCGGCCGACACCAGGTCCCGGCGGCGTCCCTCGTCGGCCAGGGCTCCGGTCGGGTTGTGGAAGTCCGCGACGACGTAGGCTAGGCGCGGGGCGGCGGCCCGGAGGGTCTGGCGCCAGGCGGGCAGCTCCCAGCCGGCGAGCCGGTCGGCCATGGCCACGGGCACCAGCCGGGCGCCCGCGTCGCGCATGAGCTGGAGGACGTTGGCGTAGGAGGGGTGCTCGACGGCGACGCGCTCGCCGCGCGGCACGAGCAGCTTGCAGATGGCGGCCACGGCGCCCATCGCCCCGGTGGTGACCATGATCTGCTCGGGCATGGTCGGCAGCCCCCGTGCGGTGCAGCGGTCGGCGATCGCCTGGCGCAGGGCGGGCAGTCCGGCCGGGTAGTCGCCGTGTGTCCGCGCGTAGGGCGGCAGGTCCTCCAGTGCGGCCCGCAGAGCCTGGCTCAGGTGCGGCTCGGGGGCCGGGAGGGCGGCGCAGGCCAGGTCGATGACACCGCCGGCGGCTTCGGGGGGAAGCGGGTCCAGGCTCCGGGTGGGCAGCGGGTCACCGGCCGGGACGGCCGTCCAGCTCCCGGCGCCCCGGCGCGAGGCGAGGAACCCGTCGACGCGCAGCGCCTCGAAGGCCGCCGCGACCGTCGTCCGGCTGACGCCGAGGGCGGACGCCAGCTCCCGCTCCGCCGGCAGCCGGGCCCCGACGGGCACCCGGCCCTCCAGCACGAGGAGCCGGACGCCGTCGGCCAGGGCGCGGTAGGCGGGGGAACCGCTGCGGCCGGTGCGGTCCGCCGCACGTTGGGAGCCGAGGAGCCGGACGAGTTGCGGGGCGCCGACGGCTGAGGTCCACTCGGGCATGATGCGGTCCACCTCTTGCACATTGGACGTCGAATTGGCCTTGCCTTCCGGTCAGCATGTCATGCATTCGCCGATCAGTGCAGGGAGGGCCATCAGTGGCGGCAACGGGGACGCGGGGCGGGGAACGACGGCTGGGACGCCGCGTGGTGCAGTTGTACGCGGGGCTCCTGCTCTACGGCGCCAGCGCGGGCCTCATGGTGCGCGCGGAGCTGGGCCTCAGCCCGTGGGAGGTCTTCCACCAGGGCCTGTCCGAGCGGGTGGGGCTCTCCATCGGGATCGTCTCCGTGCTCACGGGTGCGCTGGTCCTGCTGCTGTGGCTGCCCCTGCGGGAGAGGCCCGGACTCGGGACGGTCTCCAACGTCATTCTGGTCGGCCTCTCGCTGGACGGCACACTGCTGCTGATGCCGCAGTGGGAAGCCCTCGCGGTGCGGTGGCCGCTGCTGCTGTCCGGCATCGTGCTCAACGGGGTGGCGACGGGCCTGTACATCGCGGCCCGGTTCGGTGCCGGGCCCCGGGACGGGCTGATGACGGGGCTGCACCGACGCACCGGCGTCTCCGTACGGGTGGCGCGCACGGGCATCGAGGTGGTCGTCCTGGTCAGCGGCTACCTCCTCGGCGGGGGCGTGGGGGCGGGCACGGCGCTGTACGCGCTGGCCATCGGCCCCCTGGCGCAGCGGTTCCTGCGGGTCTTCTCGCTGGACGGGCCGCCGCCGGGACCGCCCGCCTCCCCGGACGTTCCGACGGCCCCGGCGACGCCGGACGTCCGGTAGGGGTGCCGAAGCGGACGGGTCGGCGGCGGCACGCGATACTGCGGCGGTGACGACTGCGGCCCATCCCTACTTCGACCATCCCCGCCCCTTCGCGTTCGCCCACCGGGGCGGCGTGGCCGAGGGCCTGGAGAACACCGAACGGGCGTTCCGCCGTGCCGTGGACCTCGGCTACCGGTACCTGGAGACGGACGTGCACGTCACGGCCGACGGGCGGCTGGTGGCCTTCCACGACCCGACGCTGGACCGGGTGACCGACGCCCGGGGCGCGATCGCCGACCTCCCGTGGTCGGAGGTGGCGCGGGCGCGCGTGGGCGGACGGGAGCCCGTCCCGCTCTTCGCGGACCTGCTGCGGGCGTTCCCCGGCACCCGGTGGAACGTCGACGTCAAGGCGGAGGGGGCGCTGCTGCCCCTGCTACGCGTCCTGGAGGAGCAGGACGCCTGGGGGCGGGTGTGCCTGGGCTCCTTCGACGAGCGCCGGGTGGCCCGGGCACAGGCGCTGGCGGGCAGCCGGCTCGCCACGTCGCTGGGCACGCGCGGCGTCGTGGCCCTGCGGCTGCGTTCGTGGGGGCTGCCCGCGCGCCCGCGCGCGGGCGCGCGGGCGGCGCAGGTGCCGGTGCGGCAGGCGGGGATACCGGTCGTCGACCGGGCCTTCGTCCGGTGTGCGCACCGGCTCGGGCTCCAGGTGCACGTCTGGACGGTCAACGAGGCGGACGCCATGCGGGCGCTGCTCGATCTGGGGGTGGATGGCATCATGACCGACCACGTGGCGCTGTTGCGCGAGGTGCTGGAGGAACGCGGCGCCTGGTCGGCGTGAGCACCACCGGTGCGTGCGGACGCTCCGCGCGGCGGGAACGAGGGGGACACAGGTGGACGCCAAGGTCGTGACCGAGCCGGCGGGCTCGGACGACGCGGGGAGCAGGCGCAGGGAGCAGCGCGGCTGGTACTGGTACGACTGGGCCAACTCGGTCTTCCAGACCAGCGTGCTGACCGTGTTCCTCGGCCCGTACCTCACCGAGATCGCCGAGGCCGCGGCGGACGCGGAGGGCTACATCCACCCGCTCGGCATCCCGGTGCGCGACGGCTCCTACTTCGCCTACGTGATCTCCGCGTCGGTGCTGCTGTCCGTTCTGGTGATGCCCGTGGTCGGCGCCCTGGCCGACCGCACGGGGCGCAAGAAGCCGCTGCTGGGCGTCTTCGCCTACACGGGGGCGGCGGCCACGACGGGCATGTTCTTCCTGGACGGCGACCGCTACCTGCTCGGCGGCCTGCTGCTGATCCTGGCGAACGTGGCCTACGCCGCGTCGATCGTCGTCTACAACGCCTACCTGCCGCAGATCGCCGAACCGCACGAGCGGGACGCGGTGTCGTCGCGGGGGTGGGCCTTCGGCTACGGGGCCGGCTCGCTGGTCCTGGTGGCGAACCTCGCGCTCTTCCTGGGCCACGAGTCCCTGGGGGTCGAGGAGGGCACGGCCGTGCGGATCTGCCTGGCCTCGGCCGGGCTGTGGTGGGCGGTGTTCACCCTGGTGCCGCTGCGGCGGCTGCGGGAGCGCCCGGGGACGGTGCGCGGGGAGCGGCTGTCGCTCGGCGGCGGGTTCCGGCAGCTCGGGCAGACGCTGCGGGAGCTGCGCCGCTACCCGCTGACGCTGATGTTCCTGCTGGCCTACCTGCTGTACAACGACGGCGTGCAGACGGTGATCACGCAGGCGTCCGTGTTCGGTTCGGAGGAGCTGGGGATGGAGCAGGAGTCCCTGATCGGGGCGATCCTGCTGGTGCAGGTCCTGGCGATCTTCGGCGCTCTCGGCCTGGGCCGTCTGGCGGAGCGCTACGGGGCGAAACGGACGATCCTGGGTTCTCTGGTGGCGTGGACGGGGACGGTCGCCGCCGGCTACTTCCTGCCCTCGGGGGAACCGCTGTGGTTCTTCGTGCTGGCCGCCGCGATCGGCATGGTGCTGGGCGGGACGCAGGCCCTGTCGCGGTCGCTGTTCGCCCAGCTCGTACCGCGCGGCAAGGAGGCGGAGTACTTCTCCCTGTACGAGGTGAGCGACCGGGGCACGAGCTGGCTGGGGCCGCTGGTCTTCGGGCTGACGTACCAGCTCACCGGCAGCTACCGGGACGCGATCATCTCGCTCGTCGTCTTCTTCGTGCTCGGGTTCGTACTGCTGCTGCGGGTGCCGGTGCGCCGGGCGGCGGCGGCCGTGGGCAACACCGACCCCGGCCGGATTTAGCCCGTCCCCGGCGGGGGCGGTAGTGTACGCCTTCGGCCCGCCCGGAGGGAGCGTTACTGCGCGTCCGGCGGACAAGGACACCGGGTGACATCCATCCCCAGATGTGACAAAGCGGGCACCGGCGGGTACAACAAGGGGCGGCACGACGGGCGACGCATGTCCCGATACGGGAATCTTCACCGCCGACCGGACGTTGACCGGATGACGACGACAGCGACACCTGTCCTGTGGGCGACAAGCCCGGGAGGCACGATTCATGAGTGAGCGAGCTCTTCGCGGCACGCGACTCGTGGTGACCAGCTACGAGACGGACCGCGGCATCGACCTGGCCCCGCGCCAGGCCGTGGAGTACGCATGCCAGAACGGACATCGGTTCGAGATGCCGTTCTCGGTCGAGGCGGAGATCCCGCCGGAGTGGGAGTGCAAGGTATGCGGCTCTCAGGCCCTGCTGGTCGACGGCGAGGGCCCGGAAGAGAAGAAGACCAAGCCGGCGAGGACGCACTGGGACATGCTCATGGAGCGGCGTACCCGTGAGGAACTGGAGGAGGTGCTGGCCGAGCGGCTGGCGGTCCTGCGTTCCGGTGCGATGAACATCGCGGTGCATCCGCGCGACAGCCGCAAGTCCGCGTAAGCGGGCCCGCGGCGGGCGGAACGGCCGACGGCCGGACACCTCTCGACGGCGCGGGGGCCTGGAGCGTCATCCACGGATGGCGGCCCAGGCTCCCGCGCCGTTGTCGTGTGCCCACGTCCGGGTGCGCGTTGCACGCCGGTGCGGAGGTCCCCGTCCGGTGCGGGAGCCGCGCGAGCGCCGTCAGCGGCGCGGCCCGTCGTCGTCCGGCTCGTCGGGCGTGATGACCTCGCCCTGGACGACCTTGCCGTCCGGGCGGTGCATGCGGGCCTGCTCCCCCGCACGCTGGGCCTGGTGCAGCGCGTCGCCCAGGGTGCCGGGACGCGAGCGCCCGGCCTGCCGGTCCAGCCAGCGGTCGGTGCGGCGGCGCAGCAGTTCGGCGGTCGGCGGGAAGACGCAGAGCAACCCCGCCACGTCCGACAGCAGGCCGGGGAGCATCAGCAGCAGGCCGCCGAGCATCGCCAGCGCGTTGCCGCCCCCGGAGCGTGACTGCGCCGACCGCGCGGCGCCGGGCTGCTGGAGGGTCTCGGCCAGGGAGCTCCACGCCCGTCGGCCCGCCCGCTTGATGACGACGGAGCCGAGCACGAAGCCGGCCACCAGCAGCAGGAAGACGGTGAGGCCGCCCGCCGCGTCCCCGACCAGGAGCAGCAGCCACAGCTCCAGTACGGCCCACAGGGCCACGGTCAGCGGCAGGAAGGTGCGCAGCCGGGAGCGGCGCCGGTCCGGGCCCGAGGGCCGGGAGCCGCCGGGCCGCCGCCCGGGGGGCTCGTAACGGCTGGGGTCACGACTGTCACGACGGCTGGTCATGGTCTCCAGTGTGCCTGCGTCCGGCCAACTGGGTCAGCCGGGACCGCACACCCCACGCCGTGACCCGCCACAGCGCCTCCACCACGATGTCGCGGCTCATCTTGCTGTCGCCCAGCTCCCGCTCCACGAAGGTGATCGGGACCTCGACGACGTGGTACCCCGCCCGCACGGCCCGGTGGGCCAGGTCCACCTGGAAGCAGTACCCCTGGGAGGCGACGCCGTCGATGCCCAGCCCGCGCAGGGTGTCCGCGCGGAACGCCCGGAAGCCGCCGGTGACGTCGCGGACGGGGATGCCGAGGACCATGCGCGAGTACGTGCTGCCGCCCCGCGAGAGGAACCTGCGGCTGGCCGGCCAGTTGACCACCCGCCCACCGGGCACCCAGCGGGAGCCGAGGACCAGGTCGGCGTGGCGCAGCGCGGTGAGCAGCCGGGGCAGTTCCTCCGGCTGGTGGGAGCCGTCGGCGTCCATCTCGACGAGGACGTCGAAGCCGTGTTCCATGCCCCACTCGAAGCCCGCCAGGTAGGCGGCACCGAGGCCCTCCTTGCCCCGCCGGTGCAGGACGCGCACCCGCTCGTCCTCGGCGGCGAGCTCGTCGGCGAGCTTGCCGGTGCCGTCGGGGCTGTTGTCGTCGGCGACGAGCACGTGGGCGTCGGGCACGGCGGTCCGGGTACGGCTCACGACGGACCTGAGGTTCTCGACCTCGTTGTAGGTCGGGATGATCACGAGGACGGTGCCGAGGGGTGCGAAGCGGCGCACCTCTTCCTGATCGGTCACGGCCTGTTCCCCTTCTCGTCCGTACGGCTCCGGCGGCCGTGGAGGATGGCGGCGGCCCAGGAGAGGAGGCCCACCATAGCGAGACTCCACTCCGGCGCCGAGCCGACGCGGTCGGCGGGAGTGAGGCCGTCGCGCAGGGGCAGCCGCGCGGTGAGCACGTCCTGCGTGAACTCCTCGGTGCGCTGCTCGACCGTCCCGTCGGGGGCGACGACGGCGCTGATGCCGCTCGGAGCGGCGGTCACGATGGCCCGGCCGTGCTCGATGGCCCGCAGCCTGGACATGGCGAGCTGCTGCTCGGGCTGGCCGGTGTTGCCGTAGGTCGCGTTGTTCGTCTGGATCACCAGGGCGCGGGCCCCGGCCCGGACGGTGTCGCGCACGATCTCGTCGTAGGCCACCTCGAAGCAGATGACGTCGCCCAGGCGCGCGGGGCCCACCTGGAGGACCCCGGGCTCGTCCCCCGGCCAGAAGTCGCGCGGCACCCGTTCCAGGCGGCTGATGACCTTGCTGAGCTGCTCCCGGAAGGGCACGTACTCGCCGAACGGCACGGGGTGCTGCTTGGTGTAGGAGTCGCCGGGGCCGCTGACGGGGTCCCACACGATGCCCTGGTTCTCGACGTAGCCCTCCCGGGTCGGGTGGTCCACGAGGGCGCCCACGAGGATGGGGACACCGATGGCCTTCGCCGCCCGGTCGATGGCGGCGTACGCCTCCGGGTAGCGGTACGGGTCGAGATCCGAGGCGTTCTCCGGCCAGATGACGAGGTCGGGGCGCTCCACGCGGCCGGCGGCGACGTCCTCGGCCAGCTCCACGGTGGGCTCGACGTGGTTCTCCAGGATCATCATCGGGCGGCCGAGGAAGTCCATGCCCGGCTGCTGTACGTCGCCCTGGACGACGGCGATGTCCACGTGGTCGTCGGCGTCGGTCGGCACCGGCACGGCGTATCCGGCGAGGGTGACGGCCGTGGCGAGCCCCGCCGCCGCGGCGGCGGGCCGCAGCGCGCGGTGCGGCGGCCCGGTGGGCCGCGGAGTGTCCCGGGCGCCGGTGGCTTCCGGCCGTGCGGTGCGCCGCCACCGCAACAGGGCGACGGCGGCGGCGGCCGACAGGGTGCCGGCCAGCGCGACGGCGAAGGTGACGAGCGGGGCACCGCCCAGCGCCGCCAAAGGCGTGAAGGGCGACCCGGTGTTGGCGAAGGCGAGCCGGCCCCAGGGGAAGCCGCCCAGCGGCACGCGGTCGCGCGCCCACTCCTCGGCGACCCACAGACAGGCTCCCCACAGGGGCCACAGCGGCAGCCGGGACGTCGCGGCGAGGCCGCCGCCGAGCAGGGCGAGGAAGAGCGCCTGCAGGAGGGACAGACCGAACACGGTGTCCCAGCCGATGACGCGCAGCCACTGCAGCAGGCCGACGAAGAAGCCCAGGCCGAAGAGGAGCCCCGTCCAGGCGCCCTGCCGCACGGTGCGTCCGCGCGTCAGGAGGCTCAGCGCGGCGACGGCGGCCAGGGAGAGGGGCCAGGCGTCGACCGGGGGGAAGGCGGCGGCCAGCGCCAGTCCGCTGAGCACGGCCAGGCCCGGCCCGCGCAGCCGCCCGAGGGGTCCGTGCCGGGCCGGGCCCGGTGCGGCCACGGCGGCGCCGCCGCCCGTCCCGGAGCCGTGGGACGGCGCCGGGTCCTCCACGCGCGCGCCACCGGAGCCGGGCACGTCGGCGTGGGGCCCGGTGCGGGCCGCTTCGGCGGAGGTGTCGGAGCCCGGTGCCACGCTGGCGCCTTCCTGCAGATGGGCGGTCTGATGTGACCGTACATCGGCACACGGGGCCGTGGGCGCGCCGGGTGGAGGAGAACGGGCGGGCCGCCGTCCGCGCGTCAGCGGATCGGGCCCGGCGCCCTTCGGGCCGACCCCGGGCCCGCTGGCTGCGGATCGACCGAGAGCCGTTGTCTACTGAGCGTCCGGGCCCCACCCGGGTCACACCTGCCGGTCGGACAAAAACCTTCCGCTCCCGTACCGCGGGCGCTGGACCTGGCTCCCAGTGGTGGTGTGCCGGTGCGACGCACCACCCGTGGCCCAACGGCTCCAGGCGGTTGCGTGGGCGGACCCCCGACCGGACGTCCTGTGGTGGACTCGGCCGAACCTACCCGTCCGTGACAGCCGCCTGTCAACAGGCGTTTGACCTGCGTTTCTCGCGGTGCTGTCGTCGAACCAGCAGGTCAGTGGCGGAAATTCGGCGGTTCCGCGGCGCGCGTACGCCGCAACTTTCGGCCGTACGACCACGCCCGGGTATCACTCGTTCGGCCGCTCGTGGACCGTGCGTCCCCCCACCACCGTCCGCAGGCACAGGGGCAGTTGACCGCCGGGGGTCAGGTCCGGCAGTCCCGGCGTGCCGGAGCGCGGATCGGTGGACCAGTTCGCCACCCGGGTGTCGGGCGCCTGGACGAGCAGCTCACCGGCCCGCCAGACCGCGTAGTCGGCCGGGGCCCCGGGCACGAGGACCCCGGCGTCGTCCCGGCCGAGGGCCCGCCAGCCGCCGCGCGTGTGCGCGGTGAAGGCCGCGCGGGCGGAGACGCGGTGGCCGGGAGTGCGGTGGAAGGTGGCGGCCCGCACGGCGGCCCAGGGGCCGAGCGGCGTGACGGGGCTGTCCGAGCCGAAGGCGAGCGGCACCCCGGCGCGCAGCAGGTCCGCGAAGGGGTTGAGGGTGCGGGCCCGCTCGGCGCCCAGCCGCTCGGCGTACATGCCCTCCTCCCCGCCCCAGGCGGCGTCGAAGCCCGGCTGGACGGAGGCGATGAGGGCCAGCTCGGCGAAGGCGTCGATGTGGCCGGGGGTGAGCATCTCGGCGTGCTCGACCCGGTGGCGCAGCGCGCGCACCCGTTCGGTGCCCAGTCGGGCCGCCGCGGTGCGGACGCCGTCGGTGACGGCGGTCAGGGCGGCGTCACCGATGGCGTGGAAGCCGGCCTGGAGCCCGGCCTCGGTGCAGGCGGTCACGTGGGCCGCGACGGCCGCCGCGTCCAGGTGGGCCGTGCCGGTGTGCGGCGCGTCGGCGTAGGGGGTGTGCAGGTGCGCGGTGTGTGAGCCGAGCGATCCGTCGGCGAACAGGTCCCCGGCGGCGCCCACGGCCCCGAGCTCCCGCACCCGTCGCGCGTCCTTCGCGTTCGTGACGGCTTCGGCCCAGTAGCCGAAGACCCGGGGGCCCGGTTCGTCGGCGGCCAGGGCGAGCAGCGCGGTCAGGTCCTCGGCGCTGGAGATGTCCGGGCCGGCGCACTCGTGCAGCGAGCCGACGCCCAGCTCGGCGGCGCGACGCAGCGTGGCCCGCTGCGCCTCGGCGCGCTGGGCGGGCGTGACGGAGGCGTACGCGGCGGCACGGACGGCGTGGTGGGCGGCGGCGGTCAGCGGCCCGTCGGCGGCGAAGCCGGCCAGCTCGCGCACTCCGGGCACGGCCTCCAGCAGCGCCGTGGTGGCCAGCGCGGAGTGGACGTCGATGCGGGTGAGGTACAGGGGGCGCCCACCGGCGGCCGCGTCCAGTTCCGCGCGGGACGGCGGCCGCCGCTCGGGCCAGCCGGTGGCGTCCCAGCCGTGGCCGAGCAGGACGCGGTCGCCCGGCCGGGCCCGCGCGTGGGCACGGACGCGGGCGAGGGCGTCACCGAGGTCGGCGGCGGCGCTGAGGTCGAGCCCGGTGAGGGCGAGGCCGGTCGACGTCGTGTGCACGTGGGCGTCGGTGAAGGCGGGGGTGACCAGGGCGCCTTCCAGGTCGAGGACGTCGTCGACACCGTCGGCGAAGGAGTCGGCAGCGCCTTCGGAGCCGACCCAGGCCACCCGGTCCCCCTCGGTGACCATCGCGGTGGCGAACGGATCGGCCGGGCTGTACACCTCCCCGCCGCGCAGGAGGACGGTACGGGGCTCGTCGCCGGACGTGGTGCGCTCGCTCATGGCCCCCAGTCTCGCGTCAGGTTCCGACCGGACCTCACCCGGGGTGGGTGGGTGGGAGAACGCAGCGTGGGACGGCACGGGGGCGGGGGCGCCGGGCGGCGGCGCGCGGGTCACAGGCGCGGCGGGCGGGCCTCGTACGGCGTGGAGAGCACGACGGTGGTGCGGGTGGAGACGCCCGCGAGGCTGCGAATGCGGGCCAGCAGGTGTTCGAGCTCGATGGGCGTGGCCACCCGGACCTTGAGGATGTAGTTCTCGTCGCCGGCGACGCTGTGGCACGCCTCGATCTCGGGGACGTCGGCGAGCCGGTCGGCTATGTCGTCGGGCGCGCTGGGATCGAACGGCGCGACCGAGATGAAGGCCGTCATGGGCAGCCCGACGGACTCCGCGTCCACGACGGCCGCGTACCCCTTGATGACACCGCGCTGCTCCAGCCGGCGGACACGCTGGTGCACCGCCGAGGTGGACAGGCCCGTGGCCTTGCCCAAGTCGGTGTAGCTCATCCGCCCGTCCTCGACGAGCAACTGCACGATCTGCCGGTCCAGCTCCTCCACACCACGCAACCTACTGCGCCGGGCGCGCTCCGGCACAGCGGGGCGGGCGAAGAGCGCACTGCGGGGCCGTCATGTGACGAAGGCCACAGGAGTGCTCCCGCGCTCCCGGGAGTGGCGGAGATTACGCGCCCGTCCGGACGGGAAATGCTTGCTGTGGCCGAGACCAGCTTGTCGAAGGCGTCCGGCCGGCCCATTTCGAGGGGGATGTATGCGCAAGGTGCAGTCGCTCCGTCCTGACGTCCCGGCCATGCGGGACGCGGGGAGCGCCGAGGACACCCCGGAGTCCGACGAACGGTACGACTCCGTGGAGATCTACCGCGTGCTGTGCCCGCAGTGCGCGCAGCCCATCGCGTTGCTGGCCGACGAGGAGCGGCTCCCCGAGCACGCGCTGTGCGCGTCGCCGTGGAACCCGTTCGGGCTGACGGTGTGCGACGGTTCCGGCCTGTCGGCCGCCGCCGCCCGCGACGCGGCCGACGGTGAGCCGCAGGAGGAGGACGCGGCGGCGCTGCTGACGCTTCCGGCCGGACTGGACTGGCGGACGCAGCCGTTCTCCCACGCGGGAGGCCCCGTCGCGCGGCCCGCGCGGACGGCCGCCACCGCCCGCCGGTGAGTGCGGGGGTTTTCTTTGTCGGGGTGTGACTAACCTTCGGCCTCCCCTCCTCGCAGCGCATTAGCGTCCCCGGCACCAAGGGTCGCCAGCGCGCCGAGGAGGGCTCATGCGCCACGTCAACGGAACGCCGGTCACGTCCGCGAGGACGCTCGGCACGGCGTTGGTGGTGGCGGCGCTCGCCGCCACCCTCGTGGCGCTGCTGGTCCCGGTCCGGATGTTCGACGGGGCCGCCACGGCCACCGCCGCGCGGGGCTGGGAGGACGACGGCCGGGGAACGGTGAGCACCGAGTACGGACCGCTCACCGCGCTCGACCGCGACTTCGTGCGCACCATCCGGCTCGCCGGGCTGTGGGAGCTGCCCGCAGGGCGGCAGGCACAGGAGCGCGGCGGACGCGCGTCGGTCCGGCTGGCCGGTGACCACCTCGTCGAGGGGCACACGGAGCTGGACGAGCGGGCGATCGGGACCGCCCGGGCGCTCGGGATCGAGCTGGCCAACCAGCCGAACGCACAGCAGCGGGACCGGCTCGCCCGACTGGACGCCGCCCGCGGTGACGCGTTCGACCGGCTCTTCGCGAACCTGCTGCGCGAGGCGCACGGCACGGTCTTCGCACGGGTCGCGGAGGTTCGCGCCACCACGCGCAACTCCATGGTGCGCTCCCTCGCCACCCGGGCCAACGCCGTCGTGCTCGACCACATCACGGTGCTGGAGAACACCGGTCTGGTGGACTTCGAAGCGCTGGCCGTGGAGCCGACGGCCGCCGCCCGTCCGGCCCTTGGTCCTGCCCGGAGCGACGAAGTGGAGTCACGCCATGAGAGAACAAGGGCATAAACGCAGCCGCAGGACCCTCCGGACGGTCGCCGTCGTCTCCGCCCTGCTGCTGGGCGGCGGCGGAACGGCCGTCGTGGCGGGCCACGCCGTCGCGGGGTTCGGCCCCGGGGACGGCGGGGAGCGCGGGGACCGGCGGGAGGGCGAGCGCGGGGACGCCCGGCAGGTGGCCCGCACGATCGACTGCCCGGACGTGGGCATGGCGCTGCGCGAGGTGCCCGAGAGCGCCAAGCGTCCGGTGGGCCGCGAGCTGGCCGCGCTGGACGCGCAGCTCGCCCACGCGTACGAGCGGCTGAACTCGCCCCGCTGGAAGACCCGTTCGGTACTGGCCGGGCTGGAGCGCGAGCGCGAGCAAACGATCGGGCGCATCGCCTCGGGCATCGAGCGCGCGGGGGGAGTGGCCAGGGACCTGGAGCGGATGAGCCGCTGCGGTGTCCAGCGCGACGAGGCGGCCGAGCCGGTGTCCGACGGGGCGCGCATGGAGCCGTGGGAGGGCGCCGACAAGCCGGGTGGACCCGTCCCGGCGGACTTCGTCGACATCCGCACCGTGCGGCCGTCCGGCCCGCCGCCCCGGCCCGGGGACGAGGCCTCCACCGGGACGTTCACCACCGAGTGCGGCACCAACGAGGAGGAGCACCTCAACTCGGACAACGTGATCGCCAACCCCGGGGTGGCGAACGGCGCGCACCACGTGCACGACTACGTCGGCAACCTCGCGACCGACGCGTTCAGCGACGACGAGGAGCTGGCAGGGGCCGACACGACGTGCGAGAACGGCGACCGCTCCAGCCACTACTGGCCCGTGCTGCGACAACTGGACGGCCGGCGGGACGACCGCGGGACCCGGGACGGCGGTGCCGGCGGCCACCTGGACGGCAACCTCGGCACGATCCTCCGGCCGGCCGAGGTCGATCTCACCTTCCGGGGCAGTTCGGTCTCCGAAGTCACCGCGATGCCGCGGTTCCTGCGCATCATCACCGGGGACGCGAAGGCCTTCACCAACGGCACCCAGAACGCCAACGCCTCCTGGAGCTGCACCGGGTACGAGGACCGGCAGCTGACGGACAAGTACCCGATCTGCCCCGACGGCAGCCGGGTCGTGCGGACCTTCGCGTTCCAGAGCTGCTGGGACGGTGAGAACACCGACAGCGCGAACCACCGCACGCACGTCGCGTTCGCCGAGGACGACGGCGGCTGCCCGGACGGGTTCCGGGCGATCCCGCAGCTCGTCCAGCGCATCCTCTACGACGTGCCGCCCGGTGCGGCGTTCGCGGTGGACAGCTTCCCCGAGCAGCTGCACAAACCCGTCACCGACCACAGCGACTTCATCAACGTCATGGACGAGGACCTGATGCGGAAGGTGGTGGCGTGCGTCAACGGCGGCCGTGACTGCGGCTGACGCACCGCGCCGCCCGGGCCCGCCCGTCCGCTCCGCACGAGCGGGCGGGCGGGCCGCTTCCGTGCTCCCGGGCCGGGCGCACGGAAGCGGCGGCGGGAGACGTCCTCCCGCCGCCGTGCTCAGCGCCCTCGGAGTGCTACAGACCGTTCACGCGTGCCTCCCGGGCGATGCCGAGGGGACGCATGCCCGCCGCCACCGCCCGGGCCCGGCGCCCGGCCCTGGCCTGGCTGCGGCGCAGCTGGGCGAGGAGCCGCCGGCTGCGCAGCGTCATCTCGAGCTCGAAGCGGGTGCGCGGGTCGCGCAGGGCGGGGCCGAAGAGCTTCTCGATCTGCCGCAGCCGGTAGCGGACCGTCTGCGGGTGGACCTGGAGGGTGCGCGCGGCCTCGGGCGCGCCCCCGCCCTCCAGCCACGCCAGCAGCGTGACCTCCAGCCGCTCGCTCTGTCGGGGCGTCAGGTCGTCCAGTGGGCTCAGCCAGCGGACGCTGAGGGCCCGGGTGAGCGACTCGTCCTGAAGCAGCAGGAGCAGGGTCAGGTGGTCGTCGACGAAGACGGGCTCGGGCGTGTGGCCGCCGCGATGCGTGCGCAGCGGCAGCAGCCGGCGGGCCCAGCGCAGCGACGACGCCGTCTCGGCCAGCGGCACGGCGTGCCCGACGGCCGCCGGCCGGCCGCGCAGGACGGTCTCCAGCGTGTGGCGCGTGTCCTGGCCCTCGTCGGCGACCAGCAGACAGCTCTCGCCGTCCGCCAGGCTGAGGAGGGTGTCGCCGAGGGTCGACGCGAGTTGCGTGGCCTCACCGGGCGAGGTGAGGACGACGGCCCGCACCGCGTCGGGCAGCGTCCACCGGGCCGAGCGGGCCAACTCCACCAGGGAGTGTTCCGGCGCGCACGGGTCGCCGGTCAGGGCGGCGAACAGCTGGCGCCTGGCGCGGTCGATGGGCACGGCCGCCGGGAGACGTCCGGGGCGCGGCGCCGGTTCCTCCGCGCCCTCCCCCCGGTACCCGAGCGCGGTCAGCAGGGCGTTTTCCACAACCCATTTCGCGTCGTCCCGGTCGATTACCGATGGAAGGGTGGCAAACTCCGGAATGCTGCGCTGCAGCACATCGACGACCTGGTCGGCGATGGCGGGCAGTTCCTTTCGCAGAACGCGGGTCCATTCGCCGCGCGGGCGGGCCCAGATGCGATTGATCAGTTCACACATCTCTACCTCGTTCCTGCCGGGGTGGAGGCCGCCCGCTGCCGTGCCGGGCGGCCCGTGGATGTCCGAAGCCGTGCCAGTTCCCCGAGTTGGCACGGGATTTAACCATCCGTCGGCACCCTCACGGGAGGGGCGGCCGCCTCCTGGCCGCGCCCCGGCCGCCGTGCACGGATCCGGCCAGGACCGCCTTGGAGGGGCATCATCCGCAGCCCCGCGCAGTGGTGCGACGCCGTGACCGGAATTTGTCACAGCGCGATAAATCCGCCGAGTGGTGAACGGCGTTCAGCGATGCTCTTGGCGCCCGTCCCCGCGGCAATTGACCCTGCAAAGCGGCGACAGCGGAACCGGCCATCCCGGGTTAACTCCGGTAACACCATCTCGCGATTGCTGTCGAATTCGCGTCACGAACGGTGGCAGGCGTGACCGGAACGCGCACACGGCCGGTGGCCGCCCGGCGGGCTGCTCGCAACCGGATCGTACGGAGGTTCCGTTGACGCCCGACCCCCCGACCACGACCCCGCTCCCGGGTGGTTCCTCCCCCGGCCCGGCCGGAACGCGGCCCCGGGCCCGTCCGCGCGCCCGCGCCCACCGGCCGCGGACCGGCCCACCGCGTGGTGTGTTCCGGGGCGGGACCCGCCGGGGGCTGCCCGGCCGGATCCACCGCCGACGGTACGCGGGTGTCGGGCCGGGGCTCGCCCGCTCCCGGCTCACGCCCGGCCTGGGTCTCACGGGTGTGCTGTCCCTGGCGGTCGCGGTGAGCGCCGGGGCGTTCCACCGCACCACCGCGTTCCTGGACTTCGGAGCCGGTGTGCTCTCCCTGGTGGCGCTGACCGCCACCGTGCTGTGGGGCCTGGCGGCGACCGACCGGCTCGTCCTGTCCTCCGCACACCGGCTGCTGGCCCAGGGTGTGCACCGGGGCACGGCCGTGGCGGGGCTGGGCTTCCTCGCCCTGCACATCGGGGTGAAGCTGGCCGAGGGGCGGATCAGCCCCCTCGCCGCCGGCGTGCCGTTCGCCGACGGCACCCGGCCCGTGCTCCTCGGACTGGGCACGCTCGCCGGCTATCTCTTCCTCGCCGTCGCGATCACGGGTGCGGTGCGCGGCGTGTTCGCCTCCGGGAGCGGGTCGCGCCGGTGGCGGGCGCTGCACATGTGCGCCTATCCCGCCTGGGGCGCCGCCCTGGTGCACGGGCTCAAGGCCGGACGGGCGGCGGACGGGTGGGTGACGGCCGCGTACGTCCTGTGCCTGCTCGGGGTGGCCGCCGCCCTGGCGCTGCGGCTGTGGCCGCCCGGCGGCCGGGGCCCGGGGGCGGCGGGCCGGCCCGGGGGCGTGGCGGGCAGGTGGGCGCCGTGGCGGAAGTGACGCCCTCGGTCCTGTCCATCGGTCCGCCGCGGCTGCTCGCCGGGCTCGACCGGGTGGCCCGCCTGGAACGGGTGGCGCACCTGACGGTGCACGGCTCGCTCCCCCGGCTGCGGGCGGACGAACTGGTCGAGCTGGCCGGGAACATCGACCTGCGCGGCAAGGGCGGGGCCGGATTCCCGTTCGCGCGCAAGGTGCGGGCCGTCGCCGACTCCGCCCGGCGGCGCGACGGGCGCTGCGTGGTCGTCGTCAACGGCAGCGAGGGGGAGCCGAGTTGCCTCAAGGACACGGCGCTGCTCCTGCACACACCGCACCTGGTGCTCGACGGTGCCGCTCTGGCCGCGCAGGCGCTGGGCGCCGAGGAGGTGTGGGTCGGTGTGACGCGCGTCGACGTCGAGCGGTCGCTGCGTGCGGCCGTCGCCGAACGCGGTCCGCACCCGCCGCGGCTGCACGTGGCCCGGCTGCCCGAGCGCTTCGTCACCGGCGAGGGCACGGCGCTGGTGAACGGCATCGCGCACGGGCATGCCCGGCCCGCCGGACGCCGGGTGCGGTCGAGCGAGCGCGGACTGGGCGGGCTGCCGACGCTGCTGTCCAACACCGAGACGTACGCGCAGCTCGCCGTCGCGGCGCGGCTGGGGGCCCTGGAGTACCGGTCGGTGGGGCTGCCCCGCGAGCCGGGGACCGTCCTGCTGACCGTCGGGGGCGGCCGGGTGGTGGAGACGCCGAGCGGCGTCCCGCTGCCGTACGTGCTGAGGGTCTGCGGCACCGACATCGGCCAGGGTGTGCTCGTGGGCGGCTACCACGGCGGCTGGCTGACCCCGAAGGCGGCGCGGACGGCGCTCGTCTCCCGGGAGTCCCTCGCGGACGCGGGGGCGGGGCTGGGGGCGGGCGCGGTCCTGCCGCTGCCCGCGTCGACGTGCCCGGCCGGGGAGACGGCCCGGGTGGCGCGCTGGATGGCGCGGGAGTCGGCCGGGCAGTGCGGGCCGTGCGTCGTCGGCCTTCCCGGTCTCGCCGACGACCTGGACCGGGTGGTGCGCGGCGGCGGCGAGGCGGCGCTGGCGGGCGTCACCGCGCGGATGGACGCGGTGACCGGGCGGGGGGCGTGCGGTCACCCCGACGGCACCGTGCGGTTCGTCACCTCCGCGCTGACGGTCTTCGCCGGGCACTTCCGCGCGCACGCGCTGGACGGGCCCTGCGGCCTGCCGGTGAGCGGGGTGCTGCCGCTCGGCGAGGAGGAGGCTGCCCCCACCGGCTCCCCCGGCGGCTCCGGCGGTCCGGGGGGCGGGGACCGGGCGAGCGCCGAGCGGCTCGTCGTGGACTGGACGCTGTGCCAGGGGCACGGCCTGTGCGCGGACATCGTCCCGGGGGTACTGCGGCTGGGGCCCGACGGCTATCCGGAGCGGGCGGTCTCGCACGTTCCCGGCCGCCTCCGGC
The DNA here is from genome assembly GCF_037911585.1 of Streptomyces sp. GSL17-111. Classification (NCBI taxonomy): domain Bacteria; kingdom Bacillati; phylum Actinomycetota; class Actinomycetes; order Kitasatosporales; family Streptomycetaceae; genus Streptomyces; species Streptomyces sp. GSL17-111. Next base: position 5,633,159 of record NZ_JBAJNS010000001.1, on the reverse strand, counting down.
AGGACGCGCTGCGGGCCGTGCGCCGCTGCCCGGCGCTGGCGCTGCGCATCCAGGAGTGAACGGCTCCGCGTGGCAGGGGAGTTGTTACCCCGCGCACAACTTCCGCCCCCGCTGAGCGGGACGCCCGCCACCGACCGTACGCCACGACGACGGAGCCCGCGACGGGCTCGGTCCGGCCCCGTGGGGCCGCAGCGAAGGTCAGCCGAGGTGAAGGAGCGGTCATGAGGAATCGGCGGCAGCGGGTCGCGGCGGGTACGGCGGTAGCGGTGGTCATGGCGATGACGGCGGCCTGCGGCGGGGAGGCCGGGCCGACGGAGGACCGGGTGCGGCCCGCCGGGGACAGCTCCTCCCTCTCCCCCGGCTACGGCACCGGCGGCGGCTACGGGGACGACGGGTCGGAACCGGCCGGTGCCGAGGACCGCTCCGGCCCGGCGAGGACCCTCGCCCTGCGCGAGGACGCCGAGCTGGGCGAGGTCGTCACCGACGCCGCCGGCTGGACGCTGTACCGCTTCGAGGAGGACTCGGCGAAGCCCCCGGCCGCCACCTGCGAGGGCGACTGCGCCACCGCCTGGCCCCCGGTCCCCGCCGACGACGCCGAGGCGGCGGCCGGCATGGACGCGGAGCTGCTCGGCTCCGTGGAACGCGCGGACGGAGCCGAGCAGCTGACGCTGGGCGGCTGGCCGGTCTACCGCTACGCGAAGGACGCCCGGCCGGGCGACGTCAGCGGCCACGGCGTCGGCGGCACGTGGAACGCGCTGGCCGCCGACGGCGGCAAGGCGGGCGCGGGGCAGGGCCCGGCGGGCGGGGGTGAGGCCGCGCCGCCCGCCGGCGGGGATCAGGACGCGGACGGGCCGGCGCCCGGCGGCGACGCCGAACTGAGCGCGGCCGAGGATCCGGAGCTGGGGCGGATCGTGCGGGACGCCGAGAGCCGCACCCTGTACCGCTTCGACAAGGACACGGCCTGGCCGATGAAGTCGAACTGCACCGGGGCCTGCCTGGAGACCTGGAAGCCGGCCGCGCCGGTGGACGAGAAGGCGCTGGAGGGCGTCGACCCGGAGCTGGTGACGACGTTGGAGCGGCCGGACGGGAGCGAGCAGCTGTCCATCGACTGCTGGCCCGTGTACTGGTACACGGGCGACGAGGAGCCGGGCGACACCGCCGGGCACGGAGTGGGCGGCACCTGGCACGCCGTCACGCCGGACGGCGAGCGGGCCGGGGCGGCGTCCTGACCGGTGCTCGCCGTGGGGCGGGGCTCGCGTCGGGCCCCGCCCCACCGGGCGTCAGCGGCTCTCCGGTCCGAGGAGCTGGCGGGCGATGACGACCCGCTGGATCTGGTTGGTGCCCTCGACGATCTGCAGCATCTTCGCCTCCCGCAGGAAGCGCTCGACGGGGAAGTCCGTCGTGTAGCCGTAACCGCCCAGGACCTGCACGGCATCCGTCGTCACCTGCATGGCCGTGTCGGTGCAGGACAGCTTCGCCATGGCGGCCTGCCGGGTGAAGGGCAGGCCCTCGTCGCGCCGGCGGGCGGCGGCCAGGTACAGCGCCCGGCCGGCCTCGATCCGGGTGGCCATGTCGGCGATGAGGAAGCGCAGCCCCTGGAAGTCGGCGAGGGGTCGGCCGAACTGCCGCCGCTCGGCGGCGTAGGCGACGGCCTGGTCCAGCGCGGCCTGGGCCAGGCCGACGGCACAGGCCGCGATGCCGAGCCGGCCGGCGTCCAGGGCCGCGAGGGCGACGGCGAAGCCCTGCCCCTCCTCCCCGATGCGACGGGCGTCGGGCACCCGCACGTCGTCGAGGTTGATCTGCGCGGTGGGCGAGCCCTTCATCCCCATCTTCCGCTCGGGCGCGCCCGCGCTGAGGCCGGGGGCGTCACCCGGCACGAGGAACGCGGTGATGCCGCGCGGGCCCTCGCCGCCGGTGCGGGCGAGCACCGTGTAGAAGTCCGCGATGCCGCCGTGGGTGATCCAGGCCTTGGTCCCGGTGAGGACCCAGTCGTCGCCGTCGCGCACGGCGCGGGTGCGCAGGGAGGCGGCGTCGGAACCGGACGAGGGCTCGGAGAGGCAGTACGCCCCCAGCAGCCCTCCCCCGAGCATCGCGGGCAGGTGCTCGGCCCGCTGCTCCTTGCCGCCGAAGGAGGCCAGCGCGTGGCAGGCGAGGCTGTGCACGCTGACGCCGAGGCCGACGGTCAGGCGGGCCGCCGCCAGCTCCTCCAGGACCTGGAGGTAGACCTCGTAGGGCTGGTCCCCGCCGCCGTACTCGGCCGGGTAGGGCAGCCCGAGCAGACCGGAGCGGGACAGCAGCGCGAACGTCTCCCGGGGGAAGCGGCCGGCTTCCTCCTCCTCCGCCGCGACCGGCTCGATCTCGCGCTGCACCAGGTCACGCACCAGGCTCAGCAGATCCTGGGCTTCCTCGGTGGGCAGCCGACGCTCCACCGGCTGGGGGCCGTATTCGGACATCGCGGCGCTCTCCTCCCTGTCGGGCGCTGCGGCGACGGGCGCCGGGTGTGTGGCGGCGCCGCCAGAGGGATGTTGTGGCCCGGCCGATAGTGCCCCCTCGGGTCTCGAAGGCGGCTGACCAGCGGCTGTGGCGCAATGGAGTATGCCCGATCGGCGGCTTCCCGTCACGGTCGGAGCCTCACTCGTGAGGCGATCGTTGCTGGTGGGGACGGGCGCCACCGGCTGCCGGGGCGACGGGCGGGGTGCGGCGCGGGTCAGAAACGGCGGAGCACGGCCTGCTTGGCGGCGGTGAACTCCTCGGTCGTCAGGACGCCGGACGTGTGCAGCTCTCCCAGCTCGCGCAGACGGCGCAGCAGCGCGTCGTGGTCCTCGCCCCCGGGCGCCGGTCCCCCCGCCGTCGGTGGCTTCGGGTCCGCGTCCGGCGGCGGCGCGGACGGGAGCGGCGCGGACGGGAGCGGCGGGGCGGCGGGGTGCAGGCGCGCGGTGACGGCGGCGGCGACCAGGGCCGTCAGCGGGTCCTTGCGGGAACCGTGCAGGACGACCGCGTGGGGGTCGTACTTCGGCGGTGCCTCGGTGCCGGACCGGGAGGCGAGAAAGCGCAGGTGGCCGTTCTCCCACCCGACCGACGGCTGCCACTCCACCCCGCGCAGGTCCTCCAGGTGGATCGTGCGCGGCCCGCCGGCCTTCTTCCCCTCCTCCGTCTTCCAGTTCCACACCAGGCGTATGAGGTCGCCGTCGAAGGAGACGGTGGCGTCGCCGCCGGTGGCCGTCAGCGGCACCGGCGGCCCGGGCAGCAGGAAGCGGTCGCACGGCGTGTCCGGCACCTCCTCCAGCGTCAGCGCGGTCCGCACCTCGTCGACCAGGTACTCGGCGACGGAGGTCTGCTCCGGCTCGACGGTGAGCTGGTAGGGGTCGGCGGCGTCCGGCAGCTTGCCGCGCGTGACCTGGAGCAGCGGGTCCGCGCCGCCGCGCAGTCGCAGCCGCAGCCGTCCCGACCTGCGGCCGGGCTCGTGGGCGACGCCCGCCAGCGCGTGCAGGGGCACCGTCAGCTCGCCGATGGTCCGCCGCAGGATGTGCACGCCCTTGGAGTGGCCCGGCACGATCCGCAGCGTCGCCCCGTCGAAGCTCCAGGTCCCGTCCTTCTGGGTGATCTCCGCCATGGGGAGGATTCTCGCAGGTGACGCGTGATCACCCGGCCGGTCTGGTGGTCGGGTGTCGGGTTAGGTCCGGTCGTCCACGGGAACCCGTGGGCCGCCGTTCGGTGCGGGTCGCGCCGGTCCGTGCGGTCCTGTGAGGTCCGAGCGCGAGGAGAGCCGATGCACGCCCTGACCGTAGCCCCGCAGCAGAAGGACTCCCTGCGCCTGGAGACGCTGCCCGACCCGGCCCCGGCCGACCAGGAGCTGCTGGTGGAGGGGCTGATGCTCGGGGTGTGCGGCACCGACCGGGAGATCGTCGCCGGGGACTACGGCTGGGCCCCGCCCGGCCGGGAGCGGCTGGTCCTCGGGCACGAGTCGCTGGGTCGGGTGCGGGAGGCGCCGCCGGGCAGCGGGTTCGCCGAGGGCGACCTGGTGGCCGGGATCGTGCGGCGTCCCGATCCGGTGCCGTGCGGGGCGTGCGCGCACGGCGAGTTCGACATGTGCCGCAACGGGCGGTACACCGAACGCGGGATCAAGGAGATCGACGGTTACGCGGCCACGCTGTGGACGGTCGAGGCCGACTACGCCGTGCGGGTCGACCCGTCGCTGGAGCGCGTGGGGGCCCTGCTGGAGCCCACGACCGTCGTGGCCAAGGCGTGGGAGCAGGTGATGCGGATCGGGGGCCGGGCCTGGTTCGCGCCGCGTTCGGTGCTCGTCACCGGCGCCGGTCCCATCGGGCTCCTGGCCGCGCTGATCGGCCGGCAGCGGGGCCTGGAGGTGCACGTCCTGGACCGGATCGAGGGCGGGGTCAAACCGGAACTCGTCCGCGATCTGGGCGGGACCTACCACACCGGGGACGTCGAGGACGTGCTGCGCGCGGTCCGGCCGGACGTCGTCATCGAGGCGACGGGCGCCCCCTCGGTGGCCTTGGGCGCGATGTGCGGCCTGGAGGCGTACGGCGTCCTGTGCCTGACGGGTGTCTCCGCGACGGGACGCACCCTGCGGCTGGACGCCGGCGCTCTCAACCGCGAGCTGGTGCTGGAGAACTCGGCGGTGGTCGGCTCGGTGAACGCGGGCCGGGGTCACTACGCGGCGGCGGCCGAGGCGCTCGCCGCCGCCGACGTGGCGTGGCTGGACCGGGTGATCACCCGCCGGGTGCCGCTGGCGGACTTCGCGCGGGCGTTCGCGCCGGACCCGGAGGGCGTCAAGACGGTGCTGGAGCTGGGCGGTTAGCCGGCCGGCGGGCAGCCGGACGGGCGGGCGAGCGGGCGGGCGGCACGGGGTCAGCGGCGGCGCAGCCGACGGGCGGCCGCGAGCGTCGTGAGGGCGCCCGCGCCGGTCCCGGCCGCCGTCGCGGCGAGCGTGGCGCGGGTGGCGGCGCGCGAGGGTGGCGCGGGGCGCTCGGCCCGGGGCCCGCCCTCCCGGCGCAGCCCGGCGGCCAGCACCTCGGCGAGGTGCAGCGGGCTGCGGCCGGTGTCGGACTGCTCGATCTGGGTCCGGCAGCTGAAGCCGTCGGCCAGGACGAGTGCCCCGGCGTCCGCCGAGCGCAGCGCCGGAAACAGGGCGTCCTCCGCGCACGCCTGCGACGTCTCGTAGTGACCGCGCTCGAAGCCGAAGTTCCCCGCGAGGCCGCAGCACCCGGCGTCCAGGACGTCGGCGTCCAGCCCCGCCCGGCGCATCAGGGCCTCGTCGGCGTCGAAGCCGAGGACGGCGTACTGGTGGCAGTGGCGCTGCACGACGGCGTCGCCGAGCACGGCGGGCGGCCGCCAGTCGGGGGCCCGCTCGGTCAGGAGCTCGGCGAAGGTCATCGTCCGCTCACTCAACCGCCGTACGTCCCGGTCACCGGGCATGAGGTCCGGCGCGTCGGAGCGGAAGACGGCGGTGCAGCTGGGTTCGAGGCCGACGACGGGCGTGCCCCGGCGGATGTCCTCGCGCAGCGTGTCCAGCGTGCGGCGCAGCACCCGCCGGGCGACGCCGAGCTGGCCGGTGGAGATCCACGTCAGCCCGCAGCACACCGGCCGGGTCGGCACCCTGACGTGGAAGCCGGCCGCCTCCAGCACCTCGACGGCGGCCCGGCCGACGGCGGGCTGGAAGGCGTTGGTGAAGGTGTCGGGCCACAGGACGACCTCGCCACGCGCGCCGCCGCCACGGGTGCCGCCGCGCGCCCGCCACCAGTCGGTGAAGCGCTGCTCGGCGAAGAGCGGCAGCCGCCGCTCGGGGGCGACGCCCGCGACCGTCTTGGCGAGGTGCGCGACACCGGGGGTGTGGGTGAGGGTGTTGACCAGCCGGGGCGCCCGGCCCGCCGCCCGGGCCAGCAGGGGCAGCCAGCCCAGGGAGTAGTGTGCGGCGGGCCGCAACCGCCGGGCGTAGTGGTGGTGGAGGAACTCCGCCTTGTAGGTCGCCATGTCGACGTCGACCGGGCAGTCGCTCTTGCACCCCTTGCAGGCCAGGCACAGGTCGAGGGCGTCGCGCACCTCCGTGGAGCGCCAGCCGTCGTCCACCGGGCTCCGGCCGTCGATCATCTCGAACAGCAGCCGGGCGCGGCCCCGGGTGGAGTGCTCCTCCTCCCGGGTGGCCCGGTAGCTGGGGCACATCACGCCGCCCTCCGGCGAGCGGCACTTGCCGATGCCGACGCAGCGCCGGGCGGCCCGGGCGAAGGAACCGGAGTCCTCCGGGTAGGAGAAGGCGGTGCGCGGCTCCCAGGGGCGGAAGGCGCCGCCGAGCCGCAGGTCCTCGTCGAGGCGGCGGGGGACGACGACCTTGCCGGGGTTCATGCGGTCGCGGGGGTCGAAGACGGCCTTGAGCCGTTCGAACGCCTCGACCAGCTCCGGGCCGAACATGCGCTCGAGCAGTTCACCCCGGGCCTGCCCGTCCCCGTGCTCGCCCGAGAGCGACCCGTCGTAGGAGCACACGAGGTCGGCGGCCCGTTCCATGAACGCCCGCATCCGGGCGACGCCCGCGTCGCTCGTGAGGTCGAAGGGCATCCGGCAGTGCACGCAGCCGTCCCCGAAGTGGCCGTAGACCGACGGGCGGGGGTAGCCGAACTCCTCGAAGAGCGCGAGCAGGTCGCGCAGGTAGGCGCCGAGGCGCTCGGGGGCCACGGCGGAGTCCTCCCAGCCGGGGTGGCTCTCCGGCATCCCGGGGGCGTGCGCGGTGGCCCCGAGGCCCGCCTCGCGCACCTCCCACAGCAGGGCGGCCTGGCCCGGGTCGTCCAGCCGGACGCCGGCGGCGGTGCCCGGGGAGTCGGCGACCAGGGCACGGGCCTTGGCGTCGGCCTCCTCCCGGGAGTCGGCGGCGAACTCGGCCATGAGGAAGGCCCGGCCGTCCGGCAGCTCCGCCAGGCCCTCGGGATTGAGGCCCTGGGCGCGCTGGAAGGTGATGAGCCGGTGGTCCAGCCCCTCCAGGGCGTGCGGCCCGTGGCGCAGGACGGCGGGCACGTGGTCGGCGGCCGTGGCGACGTCCGGGTAGCCCAGCACCACCAGGGCCGAGGCGGCGGGCACGGGGACGAGGTCCAGCTCGGCGCGCAGGACGGTGACGAGGGTGGACTCGGAGCCGACGAGCAGCCCGGCGACGTCGAAGCCGTGCTCGGGCAGCAGGGAGTCGAGGTTGTACCCGGAGACGCGGCGCGGGATGTCGGGGTAGCGGGCGCGGATCTCCTCCGCGTAGCGGTCGCGCAGGGCGGCCAGGGCCCGGTACAGCTCGCCGGTGGCCCCGGGCTCGGCACACCGCCGGGCCAGCTCCTCCGCGTCGGTCGGGCCGACCCACAGGCGGGTGCCGTCGTAGGTGAGCACCTCCAGGCGGCGGACGTTGTCCACGACCTTCCCGTACGCCTGGGCCGTCGCGCCGCAGGCGTTGTTGCCGATCATGCCGCCGAGCGTGCAGTTGGGGTGGGTGGCGGGACGCGGGCCGTACTGGAGCCCGTGCGGGGCGAGCCGCCGGTTGAGGTCGTCCAGGACGATGCCGGGCTCGACGACGCAGCTGCGGGCGTCGGCGTCGACGGACACCAGGCGGTGGCAGTACTTGCTCCAGTCGATGACCACGCCCTCGTTGCAGCACTGACCGGCCAGGCTCGTCCCGCCGCCGCGCGAAAGGAGGGGGGCGTCGTGGGCGCGGCACACGGCGACGGCCGCCTCGGCGTCCTCGACGGTGCGCGGCAGGACGACGCCGAGCGGTGTCCGCCGGTAGTTGGACGCGTCGGTGGCGTACGTGGCGCGGGTGCCGGAGTCGAAGCGGACCTCTCCGCCGACCGCCCGGCGCAGGTCGCGCTCCAGCGCCCGGACGTCGAGGTCGGGGCGGTCGCGGCGGATCACCGGCTCGGGGAGGTCGGTGGGGGCCACCGTGGGACTCCTTCCGTAGGTCGCGAGCGGTCGGCGGTCAGGGCGCGTCGGCGAGCCGGACGGCGTTCTCCAGCAGCAGCGCGTGGACGAACGCCTGGGGCAGGTTCCCGCGCAGCTGGCGCTGGGCGACGTCGTACTCCTCGGCGTACAGGCCCGGGGAGCCACAGGCGCTGCGGGTGCGCTCGAACCACCGTCCGGCGGCGGCGGTGCGCCCCTCCGCGAGGCAGGCGGCGGTCATGAAGTGGCCGCACAGCAGGAACGCGCCCTCGTCCCGGCCGAGCGGGTGGTCGCCGTGCTGGAAGCGGTAGACGTACCCCTCGCTGGACAGCTCCCGTTCCACGGCCTCCCGGGTCGCGGTCAGGGCCGGGCCCTCGGCGAGCCGGCGGTCGATCGACAGCGGCCGGAGCAGGGCGGCGTCCAGGCGTGCGTCCCGCGGGGAACGCTGCCAGCGGCCCGTGGGGTGCTTGCAGGTGCGCTCGGTCTCCCGCAGGACGGCGTCGGCGAGGTCCTCCCAGCGCCGGGCCGACGCTCCGGGCAGGGCCTCGGCCGCCGCCCGCAGCCCGGCGACCGCGGACAGCCGGGAGTGCGTCCACCAGGCCGGCTCGATCTCCCACAGCCCGGCGTCGGGACGCCGCCAGGTCTCCTCGACGGCACGGGCGGCGATGTCCGCGGCGCGGCGGGCGTCGTCGTCGAGCCGGTCGAGGCGAGCGGCGGCGGCGAACAGCGACAGCGCCTCACCGAACACGTCGAGCTGGAACTGCTCGCCCGCCCGGTTGCCGATCCGGTCGCTCCCGCCGGGGTACCCGGGCAGCGGCAGGGTGCTCTCCCCGGGGAGCGGGCCGCCGTCGACCCGGTAGGCCGGGCGCAGGCGGGGGCCGTCCTCGTGCAGGCGGCGCGCCACGAACCGCACGGCGTCGTCGACGAGCCGGTGCGGACCGTGCCGGGCGACGGCCGTGCCCGCGTAGGCCTGGTCGCGCAGCCACGCGTAGCGGTAGTCGTAGTCCCGGCCCATGGCGACCCGCTCGGGCAGCGAGGTGGTGGCGGCGGCGACCATTCCGCCGCGGTGGCTGGTCATGCCGGTCAGGACGGCGTACGCCTGGCGGACGTCGGCGGCGGCGGGCAGCTCCCGGCAGTCCGGGACGGCCTCCGCCCACGCGCGTTCCGTCCGCTCCCACAGCCGCCCGGGGTCGAGCGGATCGTCCCGGCAGCGGGTGGAGAGCTCCAGGACGAGGTCGTGCCCACCGCCCGCCGGGACGGCGACGGGCGCGGTGAGCGCGCCGTCGCGCCCGACGGTCGCGTGGGCGAGGCCGTGCAGCCGGACGTGCAGGGGCCCGCTGCGGGCGTGCCAGACGCCGTCCCGGAGCCGCAGGTCCGTCATCGGCCGCGTCCCGAAGCCGGCGCGTACGGCGAGTCGGACCTGCACCCGTGCCGCGCCCCGCACGGCGCGGACCCGGCGCAGGAGGACCGCCCGGTCCGCCTCGCCGGGCAGGGCGAGGGCCTCCCGGCACTCGGTCTGGGAGTCGGTCAGGGTCCACCGGCTGACCCGGATGAGGCTGCCGTCCTCGTAGGAGCCGCCCCACACGTGCCACGGGTCGTCGGGCCGGACGGTGAAGTCGCCGCTGCCCCCGATCAGGGCGGAGAAGGCCGCGGCGTCGTGCCAGTGCGGTACGCACATCCACACCACGGCGCCGTGCGGGTCGATGAGGGCACCCCGTTCGCCGTCGGCGAGCAGCGCGTAGCTCCGCAGCGTCCAGGGCACGTGGGTGCCCCGCAGGGCGGTGCCCTCGGCGTCCCTCGGCTGGTCGGCGAAGGGTGGGTCAGCCATGGTCGCGACCGGGGAGCCGGCCGGCGAACTCGGTGAGCTTCTGGCGCACCCCCCGGGCCGCGATCCCGGTGCGGTCGGGATCGTGGACCATGGCCTTCGCGGCCTTCTTTCCCTGGTCGAGCATGATGTGGGGCGGGATCGGGGCGATCTCGGCGTCGACCTTGAACTCCAGGACGACGGGCACGTCGCTGGCCAGCGCCTCGTCCCAGGCGGCGCCGACCTTCCTCGGCGACTCGCAGCGGATGCCCTTCAGCCCGAGGAGCTCGGCGTACGCGGCGTAGGGCACGTCGGGGATGTCCTGCGAGCCGGGGTACTTCGGGTCACCGCCCATGGCCCGCTGCTCCCAGGTGACCTGGTTGAGGTCCTGGTTGTTGAGGACGCAGAAGACCAGCGGCCGGCTGCCCGACAGGCGGTCCAGGTACCGCTTGACGGTGATCATCTCGTTCATGCCGTTCATCTGGAACGCGCCGTCCCCGATGAAGGCCACCACCGGGCGGTCGGGGTAGGCGAAGCGGGCGGCGATGGCGTAGGGCACGGCCGGGCCCATGGTGGCGAGCGTGCCGGACAGGGACGCCCGCATCCCCTCGCGCAGCAGGAGGTGGCGGGCCCACCAGTTCGTGCCGGAGCCGGAGTCGGCCGTCACGATGGCGTGGTCGGGCAGCCGGGGCGAGAGTTCGCTCGCCACCGCCTGCGGGTTGATGGTGCCGTCGAAGTGCTGGTCCGCGCGGCGTTCGCAGACGCGGTGCCAGTCCTTGACGTCCTTCTCGATCTGCTTGCGCCAGCTCCGGTCCTCCTTGCGGCGGAGCATCGGGATGAGGGCGCGCAGCGTCTCCTTGGAGTCGCCGACGAGGTGGGCGTCCATCGGGTAGCGCATCCCGATCATGCACCCGTCGATGTCGATCTCCACGCCCCGGGCCTGTCCCTCGTCGGGGAGCCACTCGGAGTACGGGAAGCTCGTGCCGATCATGAACAGCGTGTCGCAGTGCTGGATCATCTCGTCGCTGGCCCTGCTGCCCAGCAGGCCGATGGGGCCGGTGACGTAGGGCAGGGAGTCGGGCAGCACCTCGCGGCCGAGGAGGGCCTTGGCGACGCCGGCGCCGAGCAGCTCGGCGACCTCCTTGACCTCGGCCTCGGCCTCGGCGGCGCCCTGCCCGATGAGGATGGCGACGCGCTCGCCCTCGTTGAGGACGCCGGCGGCCTTGCGCAGCTCCCGCTCGTCGGGCAGCATGCGCGGCCGGCTCCATCCGACACTGGAGAAGACGGAGCCGTGCGCCTTGGGCGGGGACGGCTGGGCCTCCTCCTCCTGCACGTCGTCCGGAATGATGATGGTGGCGACGCCCCGGCGGGTGAGTGCCGTCTTGTAGGCGCGGTCGATGACGTGCCGGGCCTGCCCGGGGTGCGTCACCATCTGGCAGAACTCGGAGACGTCGGCGAAGAGGTTCTCCAGCGCGATCTCCTGCTGGTAGTGCGAGCCCAGGCACAAGCGCTTCTGCTGCCCGACGACGGCGACGACGGGCTGGTGGTCGAGCTTGGCGTCATAGAGGCCGTTGAGCAGGTGGACGCCTCCGGGACCCGAGGTGGCGACGCAGACACCGACCTCCCCGGTGAACTTGGCGTGGCCGCAGGCCATGAAGGCGGCCATCTCCTCGTGGCGGGCCTGGATGAACTCCGGGTCGCCGTGCGCCCGGTCGAAGGCTCCCAGGAGGCCGTTGATGCCGTCGCCGGGGTAGCCGTACACGCGGTGCGTCCCCCACGCCTTCAGGCGTTCGAGCACGTAGTCGGCGACCTGAGTCACGTCGTCCTCCGCAATCCTCGTCTCCACTGGGCGTGGGGCGGGTTACCCGGCGGCGGACGGGTAAACGGCCCGTCCGCCGGGTGCGGGGCCGCACCGGGGCTGGGCCCTGCGGGCGGCTGGGCACGGATACGCGTTTCCGCCGGGGTGACGACCGCTTCGGTGTGTCGGGGCGGGTGGGGCCGCACGCGTGGACCAGGGTTTAACCACCGGCGGCGGGGTCAGTCGGTCACCGACCGGCCCGGCCGGTGACCGGTGCGACCCCGCGAGGAGTGTGGTGATGGCCCATCAGGAACACGCGGCCCCGGTGGGCGTGGGCCCCGAGGGCCGTCCGGCGGAGCCCGGGGAGGAGCCGCGGCGGCTCGGACGGCAGGTCACGGAGTGGCTGCGGACCACGGACCACAAGGTCATCGGCAACCTCTACCTGGTGACCTCGTTCGGCTTCTTCCTCTTCGCCGGCCTGCTGGCCCTCCTCATGCGCACCGAACTGGCCGCTCCGGGGCTGCAGCTGACGACACCGGACCAGTACAACCAGTTCGTCACCATCCACGGCACGATCATGATGCTGCTCTTCGCGACGCCGCTGTTCGCCGGCTTCGCGAACGCCATCATGCCGCTCCAGATCGGGGCGCCGGACGTCGCCTTCCCCCGGCTGAACGCGTTCACCTACTGGGTGTACCTCTTCGGCGGTCTCATGGTGGTGGCGGGCTTCCTGACGCCCGGCGGGGCGGCCTCGTTCGGCTGGTTCGCCTACGCGCCGCTGAACAGCCAGGCGTACTCGCCGGGCGTCGGGGCGGACCTGTGGACGATGGGGCTCGTCGTGGCCGGCACGAGCACGATCCTGGGCTCGGTCAACTTCATCACGACGGTCATCTGTCTGCGGGCGCCGGGGATGACGATGTTCCGGATGCCGCTGTTCACCTGGAACGTGCTGTTCACCTCGATCCTCGCCCTGCTGGCCTTCCCCGTCCTGACAGCGGCCCTGCTGGCGCTGGCCTCGGACCGCACCTTCGGCTCCCACATCTTCGACCCCGCGAACGGCGGCGCGATCCTGTGGCAGCACCTGTTCTGGTTCTTCGGCCATCCCGAGGTCTACATCGTGGCGCTGCCCTTCTTCGGCATCGTCACCGAGATCATCCCGGTCTTCAGCCGCAAACCCGTCTTCGGCTACCTGGGTCTGATCGGTGCGACGATCGCGATCACCATGCTGTCGGCGGTGGTGTGGGCGCACCACATGTTCGCGACCGGCGCGGTGCTGCTGCCGTTCTTCTCGCTGACGTCCTTCCTCATCGCGGTGCCCACCGGGGTGAAGTTCTTCAACTGGATCGGCACGATGTGGCGCGGTTCGCTGAGCTTCGAGACACCGATGCTGTGGGCGCTGGGGTTCCTGGTGACGTTCCTGCTCGGCGGGCTCACCGGCGTCCTGGTGGCGTCCCCGCCGCTGGACTTCCACCTGACGGACAGCTACTTCGTCGTCGCCCACCTGCACTACGTGCTCTTCGGCACCGTCGTCTTCGCGATGTTCGGCGGCTTCTACTTCTGGTGGCCGAAGTTCACCGGGCGGATGCTCCACGAGGGTCTGGGCAGGGTCCACTTCTGGTCGACGCTGGTCGCCTTCCAGATCACTTTCCTCGTGCAGCACTGGCTGGGCGAGAGCGGCATGCCGCGCCGGGTCGTGGACTACCTGGAGGCGGACGGGTTCACCGTGCTGAACGTCGTCTCCACCGCCGGGGCCTTCCTGCTGGGCGTCTCCACAATGGTGTTCCTCTACAACGTGTGGTGGACCACCCAGCACGCCCCCCGGGTCACCGGGAACGACCCCTGGGGCTACGGCAGGTCACTGGAGTGGGCGACCTCGTGCCCGCCGCCCCGCCACAACTTCGTGACGCTGCCCCGCGTGCGGTCCAACGACCCGGCGTTCAGCGTCAACCATCCGGAGATCGTCGCCTACGAACAGCGGTGGAAAGAGGAGCTGAGGCGGTCATGAGAGCGGAGGCCCTGTACTTCGCGGGCGTCGCGGGCTTCTTCGCGGTCGTCGCGCCGGTGTACCTGCGGTACGGGGACGACCCGGCGGGCGGCGCCGTCCTGGTGGTGTGCTGTCTGATGGCGGGGCTCGTCGCCTTCTTCCTGTGGACGCAGTACCGGCGCCGTGGGCGGCGGCCCGAGGACCGTCGCGAGGGGGAGATCATGGAGCGGGCCGGGCCGCTGGACTTCTTCCCGCCGCACAGCGGCGCCCCGGTGGTGACGGCGGCCGGCATGGCCCTGCTCGGCCTCGGCGTCGTCTTCGGGTTGTGGCTCCTCCTGATCGGCTTCGCGGTGCTCACCGGCGGGGTCTTCGCCTTCGTCCTCCAGTACGCCGACCCGGACTGACGCGCCGGCCGCTTCCGGGCCGCTCAGCCGCCGTCCCGACCCGTGCGGCCGGGGGGCGCGGTGCGCACGGCGATCTCGCGCCGCTCCTCGGGGGTCGTCGGCATCTCGACCCGCCTGCCGTAGTACCAGCGGTTCAGCGCCCCGCGCAGCCGCTCCCGGCGTGGCGGGCGTCCCCCGGCCCCCTCGGCGGCGGGCGGGCCCCCGTCCACCGGGCGGGGTACGTCCCGGACCAGCAGCGGGTAGCGCTTCTCGGCCGGCAGCGGCCGGTGCCGGTCCCCGAACCCGCCGGCGACGGACTGGCCGACGTGCCCGCTCTCGTCGCCCTCCAGCAGCCGGTCCCGGTCCCGCTCCTGGAGCGCCAGGCACACGCGCCGGGTGAGGAGGAACGCCAGCAGGGGGGCGGCGAACACGGCCGCTCGGAAGAACCACACCAGCCCGTTCACCGACAGGTGGAAGAGGTAGGCGATCAGGTCCTGGCCACCCGCCAGCAGCAGCACCCCGTAGAAGGTGACCCCGGCGACACCGAGCCCGGTACGGGTGGGCCGGTCGCGCGGCCGGTCGCACAGGTGGTGCTCACCCCGGTCGCCGGTGACCCAGCGTTCGAAGAACGGGTAGAGGTAGAGGACCGCGAAGAGCGCGGCGGGCAGCAGCACGGCCGGGACCAGCACGTTCAGCATCAGCGTGTGGCCCCACAGACTGATCTCCCAGCCGGGCATGAGCCGCAGGGAGCCCTCCAGGAAGCCGATGTACCAGTCGGGCTGAGAGAAGGTGGAGACCTGCTCGGTGCGGTAGGGGCCGTACGCCCAGATCGGGTTGATCTGCGCGACGGCACCGAGGACCGCCAGGACGCCGAAGACGCAGAAGAACAGCCCGCCGGACTTGGCGACGAACAGCGGGACCATCGCGTCGCCCACGACGTTGCGGTTGGTGTGCCCCTTGGCCGCCCACTGGGTGTGCTTCAGATAGAAGACGAGCACGAGGTGCACGGTGATCAGCGCCAGCAGCAGGCCGGGCACGAGCAGGATGTGCGTCACGTACAGGCGCGGAATGATGATGTCGCCCGGGTACTCGCCGCCGAAGACGAGGAAGCTGAGGTAGGTGCCCACGACCGGGATGGAGAGCATGATGCCCTGTGCGATCCGCAGGCCCGTCCCGGAGAGCAGGTCGTCGGGCAGGGAGTAGCCGCAGAAGCCCTCGCCGAGGGCCAGCAGGAACAGCGTGACGCCCACGACCCAGTTGAACTCCCGGGGGCGGCGGAAGGCGCCGGTGAAGAAGACCCGCAGCAGGTGCAGGGCGATCGCCGCCGTGAACAGCAGCGCCGCCCAGTGGTGGATCTGCCGGATCAGCAGGCCGCCGCGCACGTCGAAGCTGATGTCCAGCGTCGAGGCGTACGCCGCCGACATCCGCACGCCGCGCAGCGGCTCGTAGGAACCGCCGTAGACGACCTCGCCCATGCTGGGGTCGAAGAAGAGGGTGAGGAAGACGCCGGTGAGCAGGAGCACGACGAAGCTGTAGAGCGCCAGCTCCCCGAGCAGGAACGACCAGTGGCCCGGGAAGGCCTTGCGCAGGATCTCCTTGCCGCCCCGGGCGACGGGCAGCCGCGCGTCGAGCGAGTCGAAGGTACGGAGCGCCGCCTGTCTGGTCGCGTCCTGGACGCGAGCCTTCCTGCGGGACGGCAACACGGGCGCTCGCACTCCTCATCGGCGCGGACAGTGGCTTCCCCGGTTTCCCGCCCCGCGCCGGTCAAACGCCGTGTCGCCCCGCTGCCGCGACGATGTCCCCCCGCCGCACGTGACGGCAGGTCAGCCGGTGGACCAGGGAGGCCGTGACGGCCGTCGCGGCCAGCGCCGCCACCGCCGTACGGCCGTGGTGCCGGGAGAGACCGGCCTGCGGGCTGCGCCGGTGCGCGGAGCCGGTGAACCGTCCCCGGGTGCCGAAGTCGCGCCCCCCGGGCCCGTCGGCGGGCTCCCACAGGTTGGCCGGGGCGTCCGGGTCCGCTGGTTCGTCGGTCTGCTGGGAGTCGTAGCCGGTGCGCGCGAGGTAGCGGTCGAGCAGGCCCGGAGCGAGCCGGTTGGCGAGGAGGGTGCCGACGGTGGAGCCGCCGACCCAGTACGCACGGCGCCGGGGGTGCGCCGCGGCGTGCACGACCGTCCGCGCGACCGTCTCCGGCTCGTAGAGGGGAGGCACTGGCTGTGGCCGGCGCGGCAGCCGCGACAGCACCCAGTCGAACTGCGGCGTGTTGACCGCCGGCAGCTGCACCATGGTGACGCGGACGGAGCTGCGCTCGTGGAGCAGTTCGCACCTGAGCGACTCGGTGAAGCCCTGCACGGCGTGCTTGGCCGCGCAGTAGGCCGCCTGGAGCGGGATGCCGCGGAAGGCCAGCGCCGAGCCGACCTGCACGATCGCGCCCCTGCCCCGGGGCCGCATGTGGCTGAGGGCCACCAGGGTGCCGTGGACGTACCCCAGGTACGTCACTTCCATCACCCGTTTGAACTCCTCCGGGCGGACCTCCACCACCGGTGCGAAGACGCCGCTGAAGGCGCAGTTCACCCAGACGTCGATGGGGCCCAGCTCGGCCTCCACGCGCCGGGCCGCTTCGGCCAGCGCCGCGTGGTCGGCGACGTCCACCGGGAGGGGCAGCGCCGTCCCGCCGGCCGCCTCGACCTCCCGGGCGGCCCCCTGGAGCCCGCGCGTGCCCCGGGCCAGCAGCGCGACCTTCGCTCCGCGCTCACCGAAGGCCCGCGCCGACGCCCGGCCGACCCCGGCGCTCGCGCCCGTCACCACCACGACCCGCTGTTCGCCACGCACACCCGGCCTCCCTTCCCGACGCGTCCCGGCCGGTGGCCCAGGTACCCGCTGCGCCGACGGTCACACGCCCGGGGCCGAGGGACGCCGGACGAGGGAGGGCGGACGGGTGAGCGTTCAGGCCACGCCGAGGGAGCGCAGGACGTGGCGCTGGCGGGGTGTGAGGCGGGTGGGGAAGTAGAGGTAGCACACGCCTCCGGTGCCGCCCTTGACCTTGCCGTCGGCGTCGCGGCGCTTCGTGCGCAGCCAGATGTTCTCGAAGGCGCGCCGCGGGTAGACGCGGCGGACCTCGGCGTTGCTGTCGGCGTTGGGGTCGTTCGCGATGACGTCGCCGTCCCGGGTGAAGCCGATCACGGTCATCAGGTGACCGGCGGTGCCGTACCCGGCGCCGGGCAGCTCCTCCTCCCGGAAGGACTGCGAGGTGATCAGCGGGATGCCGGCCCGGACGAGCCGTTCGGCGTCGTGGAGGGAGTCCAGCCGGGTGACGACGGCCTGGAGGTCGTCGTAGGTGGCGGCGTAGGCCGCGTTGAAGGGCCAGTTCCCGCAGCCTTCGTACTGGTAGTCGTAGCTGCCTCGGGCCGCGTGGCACACCTGGGGGTCGTCGTAGGCGGGGTCGACCCAGCCGTAGTCGGCGGGGTCCGGCACCCGGCCCCAGGACTCGATGATCATCTGGGAGGACGTCGGGCTGCACCAGGCCTCCCCGCCGTTGTCGTACTCGGGGTAGCGGCCGATGTGGATGTTCTGCGAGTAGCGGGGCGCGTCCAGCTCGACGCCGGCCGCCTCGCCGGGCTCGGTGGCGGGCACCTCGAACCGGTCGGGCACGTCGGAGGTCATGGCGCCCAGCCGCCACAGCGTCGGCGTCTCCCGGCTGCCCGGGGCGCGCAGCAGGGTGGCGCGGAGCTGGAAGGCGGTGAGCTTCAGGCCGTCCTCGGTGACGGCGAGGGTGTCGGTCCACACCGTGCTGCGTCCGTCGCCCTGGCCGCTCACCGACGTGCGGCGGGGCACGTCGTCGCCGTCACCGGAGGTCCAGACGCCGAGCGTGTACCAGGGCGAGGAGGTGCCGTCGGAGTAGGTCCCGCGGGCCTCGACCCGCAGCCAGGTACCCGCGGGGGTCTGGGCGTTCCAGGAGGCGATGAGCTCACCGGCGGGGTGGTGCAGGCGCTGGACCGGGGAGAGCCACGTGCCGTACTCCCACCGCTCGCGCGCGGTACCGCCGTGCGGGTCGCGGTAGGTCAGCGTGCCGGCGGGGGCGGCGACGCGGAGACCGGGGCGCCGTCCCGCGTGCACCCGGAGGCCGTCGGACGAGCCCTGCCGCCAGTCGCGGACACCGCTCCACGCCCGGTGGGCGACGGTGGACGCGGTCCGTCCGCCCCCGCCGGCCGGGGGCCGCGCGGGTGCGGCGGCGGCCGGCACCGTGCTCGCCGCCGCGGTGGCGGCGACGGCCACGGAGGCCGCCAGGAGGGCTCGACGGGTCGGGACGGGTCGGCTCATGCGGGTGGTCCCCCAAGTCGCTCGGAGTCGGTCGCCACGGTGGCGGCTGCGTCAACTATCGCCGGGACCGGGGCGCCGGGCCAGAGGCCGCGCCCGGTGGGCGCCGGCCGTCATGGGCCTGGACCACTGACGGTCGAGCGGGCCGTAGGCTGGCCGGGTGACGCCCCCCTCCCCCGCCCCGGACGCCCTCGCGGCGCGGCTGCGGACGCTCCCGGCCTCCTGTGGAGCGGTGCGCCTGGTGGCCGTCGACGGGCACGCGGGCTCGGGCAAGAGCACGCTGGCCCGGATCCTGGCGGCGGCGCTGGGCGACGCGCCGGTCCTGCACCTGGACGACCTGGCCTCGCACGCCTCGTTCTTCGGCTGGACGGCGCGGCTCGCCGACGAGGTCCTCACCCCCCTCGCGCGCGGCGCCACGGCCCGGCCGGCGGCCTACGACTGGGAGCGGCGCGCCTTTGGCCGGCCGCTCGTCCTGCCGCCCGCGCCCGTGGTGCTGCTGGAGGGGGTGGGCGCCGGCCGGCGGGCGGTGCGGCCCGCGCTGGCGGCGGTGCTGTGGCTCGACGTGGACCGCGAGGTCGCCTGGGAGCGGGGGCGGCGCCGCGACGGGCCCGCGCTGGCGGCGTTCTGGGACGCCTGGACGGCGGCGGAGCAGGCGCACTTCGCCGCCGACCCGACCCGTCCGTACGCGGATCTGCTCGTGCGGCAGGTGCCGCGCGGGTACGCGGTGCTGCCGGGGCCGCAGGCACGTCGGCTCCACGACGAGCGTCACCCGGAGTAGTCGCGCGGGTCCGGTGTGCGGCCGGTCCGGCCGGGGCCCGGCGAGCCCGGGGGCGACCGTGGGACGGGCTCGGCCACCGGCGGCGTGCGCGGCGCGACCAGGCCGGGCGCGGGCGGGGAACCCTGGGATTTATGCACCGGGCATATGCCTTGACCTGCGGTGCGGTAACGGATTACGTTCGCGGTACACGGTCCGTTCGGATCGTCCGCAAGCGCGGAGCCCTCGGTTGTTCCCCCGTGACCGGGGGCTTCGTCCTGCCGGGCCCACGGCGCGTCCGGGCCGGTCGCCGACCGCCCGCCGTGACCACCCTGAGTCAGCACCTGCGGTACGGCTGCCGGTCGCGCGCACACCGTCCGTACCGCGGCCTTCGACGCAGCGTGCGGCACGGGTACGATGCGAGACGTTGCGAGGCGCCGGGCGATCCCCGACCATGATTCTTCAGCGAGCTTCAACCGCCGTCCGTGATAAGGCAGTTGGCCGGGCAGGGTGAGGCCCGGCGGCACCCGACGGGATCGGCCCTGGGGGACGGGATGGACTTCGGCACGCGGGACTCAGGAGAGCCGCGCGCACCGGCCGACCTGGCCTGGCTGCGCGGCGTGGACTCCTACACCGTGGGCAACTACCCGCAGGCCGAGGAGGAGTTCCGCGCGGCCGTGCGCCTCGACGTGGGCATGGCCGACGCCTGGCTGGGGCTGCACGCCCTCCGTGTCGACACCACCACGGCCCTGCTGCGGATGTTCGAGTACCGCGACCGCTTCGGGGAGCAGCGCTCCCGGCACGGGCGCAAACTCAACTCCTGGTACTGGCTGGGCTGGTGGGTCCAGCCGGTACTGGAGAGCGGCCGTGACCTGCTGCTCGCGCACGCCTCGCACTGGCTGGACGGCCGGCACCTGGCCGAGCTCGACCGCGCGCTGGCCGGATGCCCGCCGCCGGACTCCGATCCGCACGTGCGCTTCCTGCACGCCTGCCGCGCCTACCTCGCCAAGGACTGGGAGGGCCTGGTGGTCCACACCGAGCCGCTGGTCGACGATCCCCTGCTGGGGATCGAATCCGGCCTGTTCGCGGGCATGGCCCGGGTGCGGCTGGAGATGTACGGGCAGGCCGAACCGCTCCTGGCCGCCGCCCTGATGCGGTGCCGCAGCGAGCAGCCGCAGCGCAAGGAACTGCGGTACTGGCTGGCACGGGCCCGGGAGGGCACCGGCCGCAGCGCGGCGGCCCTGCCGCTGTACCGCGCCGTGCACCGGGTCGACCCGGCCTTCATGGACACCGCCGCCCGGCTCACCGCCATCGCCGAGTCGGACGGCACGGCCGACGCGCTCACCTCCTCCTGGGCCGCTCCGCTGCGGACGGCGAGCGGCGGCGGCGCGCCGGACGCCGGCGGCGCCCGCGAGGCGGGGCCCGAGACGGGCGGCCCGGACGGCGGCGAGGCCCAGGGCGCCGTGCCGGAGGAGCTGTGGGACACGGCGCCGGGCGCCCCGGTGGGCGTCGGCACGGTGCGGGACGGCGGCGCGCGGCGGACGGGCCGGGGGGCGGGCGAGCGCTGGCCCCGGGGGCCGGCCGACCCGGACCTGCTGGCCCAGGCGCTGGAGGAACTGGCGGGCATGGTCGGGCTGGAGCCCGTCAAACGCCAGGTCCGGGCGCTGTCGGCGCAGCTGCACATGGCCCGGTTGCGGTCCCGTCAGGGGCTGCCGGTGCAGCCCCCGAAGCGGCACTTCGTCTTCTCCGGCCCGTCGGGAACGGGCAAGACGACCGTGGCCCGGATACTCGGGCGGGTGTTCTACGCCCTGGGGCTGCTGGGCGGGGACCACCTGGTGGAGGCCCAACGGTCGGACCTGGTCGGGGAGTTCCTCGGCCAGACGGCCGTGAAGGCGAACGAGCTGATCGACAGTGCGCTCGGCGGGGTCCTCTTCGTCGACGAGGCCTACAGCCTGTCCAACTCCGGGTACGCCAAGGGCGACGCCTACGGTGACGAGGCCCTGCAGGTGCTCCTCAAGCGCGCGGAGGACAACCGGGACCGGCTGGTCGTCATCCTCGCCGGCTACCCCGAGGGGATGGACCGGCTGCTCGCCGTCAATCCCGGGCTCGGCTCCCGCTTCACCACCCGCATCGACTTCCCGAGCTACCGCCCGGCGGAGCTGACGGCGATCGGCGAGGTGCTGGCGGCGTCGAACGGCGACCGGTGGGACGAGGAGGCCCTGGAGGAGCTGCGCAGCATCAGCGGCCACGTGGTGGACCAGGGCTGGATCGACGAGCTCGGCAACGGCCGGTTCCTGCGCACCCTGTACGAGAAGAGCTGCGCCTACCGGGATCTGCGGCTGACGTCCTGGCCGGGCACCCCGTCGCGCGAGGACCTGGCGACGCTGCGGCTGCCCGACCTCATGCAGGCCTACGGCGAGGTGCTCTCGGGCCGGGGGCCCGTCGGTCCGCGATCCGAGCCGCCGCCCGACTGACGGGCCGGTTCACCCGGCGTCCGGCTCACCCGCCCGTCCGGTGCCGTACCGCTCGGCGAGCGACCGCAGCGCGGCCGCGTCCCGCACCGCCTGGGCGCGTGCGACGCCGGGCTGGATGCCCATGGCCGGCAGGCTCGTGCCGTCGGCGAGGTCGAGGTAGACCCACGGGTCGCCGGAGCGCAGGTTGACGGCGATGATCTCCGCCCACTCCAGCCGCCTGCTGCGGGTGAGGTTGACGACGGTGACCCCGTCGGCGTCCGCCGTGACGTGCGGGCGTGCCAGCAGCCACATCACCGCGAGGGCGAGCAGCCCGGTGGCGATGAAGCTGGCGCGCTCCCCCGCCGCCAGCCGGTCCAGGATGAGCGCGATGACCGTCAGGGTGACGAGCATCGCGACGCCGACCGCGAGCAGGACGGCGCGGCTGCGGCGGGGTCGGAAGGTCACCGGCAGGCCGGGTCCGTCGGCGGGGGGCACGGGCGGGTTCTCCCTCGAAGGTGGTGCGAGCCGTGGGCGGTGCCTACACGCGGCAGGCGTGGATGTTCGTGGTGAGGATGGCGCGGGCGCCGAGGTCGTACAGGTCGTCCATGATCCGCTGGGCCTCCCGCGCGGGGACCATGGAGCGCACGGCCACCCAGCCCTTGTCGTGCAGCGGGGAGACGGTGGGCGACTCCAGCCCCGGGGTCAGCTCGACGGCCTTCTCCACGTGCTCGGCGCGGATGTCGTAGTCCATCATCACGTACTTGCGGGCCACCAGGACGCCCTGCATGCGGCGCAGGAACTGCTGCACCTTGGGGTCGTCGGTCGCGGTCCCCCGGCCCCGGACGACGACGGCCTCGGAGAGCAGGATGGGGTCGCTGATGATCTCCAGACCCGCGTTGCGCAGCGTGGTGCCCGTCTCCACGACGTCGGCGATGACCTGCGCGACCCCGAGCTTGATGGCCGTCTCCACCGCACCGTCGAGCCGGACCACGGAGGCGTCGACCCCGTGTTCGGCCAGGTGCTGGGTGACCAGGCCGGGGAAGGACGTGGCGACCGTCATGCCGCCGAACTCGGTGACGTCCTTCGCCGTGCCCGGCAGGGTGGCGTAGCGGAACGTGGAGCCGGCGAAGCCGAGTTGGAGGATCTCCTCGGCCTCCGCGCCCGAGTCCAGCAGGAGGTCCCGCCCGGTGATGCCGATGTCGAGCTTCCCGGAGCCGACATAGACGGCGATGTCGCGGGGACGGAGGAAGAAGAACTCCACGTCGTTGGCCGAGTCGACGAGGACGAGTTCGCGGCGGTCCTTGCGCTGGCGGTATCCCGCCTCATGGAGCATCGCCGACGCAGGCTCGGACAGTGAACCCTTGTTGGGGACGGCGATGCGCAGCATGGTGCGGGATTCCTTCACTCGTGAGGGGGAAACGGAGGGGACCGGTGCGGTTCAGAGGTGAGCGTATACGTCGTCGAGCGTGATGCCGCGCGCGACCATCATCACCTGGAGGTGGTAGAGGAGCTGCGAGATCTCCTCGGCGGTGCGCTCGGCGCCCTCGTGCTCGGCGGCCATCCACACCTCGGCCGCCTCTTCGACGACCTTCTTGCCGATGGCGTGGACCCCGGAGGAGACCAGCTCGGCGGTGCGGGAGGTGGAGGGGTCGCCGGTGGCGGCCTTGTGCTGCAGCTCGGCGAAGAGCTCGTCGAATGTCTTGTTCGCCATGGTGGTGCTCACCCTACGGGGTGCGCCGGTACGCGGTCGCACCGTGTCCGGGTTCTGGATGTCCGCGCCGGTGCTCGGGCGGACGTCAGGCCCCGGCCTCCAGGGTGTCGAAGGGTAGGCCCTTGGCGTCGTAGGCGATGACGGTGTAGGAGGTGAAGCGGGGCAGGGAGCGGGTGTCGACGACGTACACGCCCCAGCCCGGCTCCCCGGGGAGGGTGTACAGGTCGGCCTCGACGGTGCGGCCGCCCGCCGTCAGCTCGATCCGGTCCGGCGGCTCCGGCAGCCGCCAGGCGCCGTGCGCCCGCTGGATGCCGTCGGCCGCCGAGGAGGCGTGGCCCCCGCTGATGCTGCGCGGGCGGATACTCGTGCCCATCCGATCCGAGCGGGACGACTCCAGGGACGCGGCGAAGGATTCGGGGCTCGTCAGCACGTAGTTCTGCCGGCCCTCCGGGAGGAGTGCCAGGCGCAGATCCCCGGCGACGGGGACCGGCTCGTAGGGGGTCACGGTGTGCAGCCGGGGGACGGGGGCGGGCGGGGACGGAGCGGAGGCGGCCGGGGCCGGCCGGGCCGGGGACGGGGAGACGGGCCAGGCGGACAGCAGCGCGGGCACCGCCAGGACGGCGAGCACCGCGGCGCCGGCCGCGGCCCGGCGGCGGGCCCGCCGGGCGCGGCCCGCACGGACGACGGCCTCCACCGGGGCCGGCCCGGTCGGCGCCTCGTGCGCCTCGCGGCGCAGTGCGGCGGCCAGCTCGCGTGCCGTGGACTCCTCGTGCGTCGGATGGTTCGTCATACGCGTTCGCTCGCTGTCAGTCGGGGCAGTTCGGCACGCAGCCTGCGCAGCGCCCGGGCCGTCTGGCTACGGACGGTGCCCACGCCGGTGCCCAGGAGCGCGGCGACCTCCGCCTCACTGCGGTCCTCCAGGTAGCGCAGGACGACAGTGGCACGCTGCCGGGCGGGCAGGGCGCGCAGGGCGTCCAGCAGGACGCTGCGCTCGACCACCTGGTCCGCGCGGTCGGACGCGGGCCGCTCGGGCAGCCAGTGGGTGAGCCACTCGCCGATCCGGCGGCGGCGGAGCCGGTCGGCGTTGGTGTTGATCAGGATGCGCCACACGTAGGCGTCCTGGTCGCGGGCGCCGCACACCTTCTCCCAGCGGGTGTAGGCCCGTGCCAGCGCGGCCTGGACCAGGTCCTCGGCGTCCTGGTGGTGCCCGGTGAGCAGGTAGGCGGTCCGCAGCAGACGTGGCCAGCGGCTGTGGACGAACCTGCGGAAATCGTCCTCCGCGGTCTTCTTCACTCGTGTCCCATGGGTCGTCGCGGGCCGGCCGGGCGCCCCCCAGCGCCCGGTCGGCGGGAGGAACCGTCAGCCCTGCGGCCAGGGCCGGTGCTCCACGACGTCGAAGACCTCTCCGTCGGCGTCGACGCCCTCGACGGTGAAGGCCGTCTCGGACAGCCCCCAGCCCTCGGCGTCGAAGTAGTACGTGCCCCAGCCGGGCTGGTCCGGCAGCCGCACGATCTGGGCGAGGTAGGAGAACGTGTCGCCCTCGAAGGTCACCCGGATCTCGCGGGGGGTCTCGGCCAGCCGCCAGGCGCCGGTGATCAGGCGGACCTCGCCGTACTCGGACTGCACGCCGAGGCTCATGCTGTCGGGCCGGATGTCGTCACCGACGTGACCCTTGGCGGTCTCGATGTCCGCCGCGTACCGCTCGGGCTGGGTGACGACGTGGTTCTGCCGGCCCTGCGGGAGCAGGCCCATGTGCCAGCTGTCGGAGATCTCCACCGGCTCGTAGGGCTGGACGACCTTGACCTCCAGGCCGCCGAGGACGGAGACGTCGCCGCTCGCGGCGGCCGGGGCGGGGCGCGCCTCCCCGGTGGCGGGGGCGGCCGCGGTGGCCGCCCCCGTCGCGGTGCCGGCGAGCAGGAGGGCGGAGACGGCCGCGAGGGCGGCGCGGTGTCGGGTGCGGGTCACGTGAGGACTCCTCGAAGGGGTGGGCGGCCGGCCGCTGTTCGTCACCGGCTACGGCCGCACGGTGTGCCGTGGTCACCCCTTCAGACGGCACCGGGTGCGCGGATCTATGTCACCGCCCGCACGTTCGGCGCACTTTTCTTCCTCACGGACCGCCTCAGCGCCAGGGCTCGGAGACCGTGCGCAGCGTCGCGGCGGTCGCGACGGCGGCGGTGACGGCCTCGTGGCCCTTGTCCTCCCGGGAGCCGGGCAGCCCCGCGCGGTCCAGGGCCTGCTCCTCGGTGTCGCAGGTCAGCACGCCGAAGCCGATGGGGACGCCGGTCTCCACGGAGACCTGGGTGAGGCCCAGCGTCACGCCCTGGCAGACGTAGTCGAAGTGCGGGGTGCCACCGCGGACGACCACGCCGAGCGCCACGACGGCGTCGTAGCCGCGGGAGGCCAGCACCTTGGCGACGACGGGGAGTTCGAAGCTGCCCGGCACCCGCAGCAGCGTCGGCTCGTCGATGCCCAGCTCGCGCAGGGCGCGCAGGGCGCCCTCGACGAGACCGCCCATGACCTGCTCGTGCCACTGCGCGGCCACGACGGCCACACGCAGGTCCTCGCAGTTCTTGACGGTCAGCTGGGGTGCGCCCTTGCCGCTCACGTGGTGCTCCTCGGTTGTTCGGTTCGCGCGGAACCGGTGGTCTTCATCAGGGATGGGATCGACGGTGTCGGTGGTGCCGGGGGTGGGCCCCGGGCTACTGGGTGCCGCAGGCGGAGATGGCCGCCTCGTCGAGCCACGGCAGGTCGTGGCCCATGCGGTCGCGCTTGGTGCGCAGGTAGCGGATGTTGTGCTCGCCGGCCTGGACGGGCATGGGTTCGCGCCCGGTGACGGCGACCCCGTGCCGGGTGAGGGCCTCGCTCTTGGCCGGGTTGTTGGTGAGCAGCCGCACCGAGCGGACACCGAGGTCGGCCAGCATCCGGGCCCCGGCGGCGTAGTCCCGGGCGTCGGCGGGCAGCCCCAGTTCGAGGTTGGCGTCGAGGGTGTCGCGGCCGCGTTCCTGGAGTTCGTAGGCCCGCAGCTTGGAGAGCAGACCGATGCCCCGGCCCTCGTGGCCGCGCAGGTAGACGACCACCCCCCGGCCCTCCTCCTGCACCCGGCGCAGGGACGCGTCCAGCTGCGGTCCGCAGTCGCACCGCTGGGAGCCGAAGATGTCGCCGGTCAGGCACTCGGAGTGCATGCGCACCAGGACGTCCTCGCCGTCGCCCAGCTCTCCGGCGACGAGGGCGATGTGCTCGACGCCGTCGAGCGTGGAGCGGTAGCCGTGCGCGCGGAACGCGCCGTGCGCGGTGGGCAGCCGGGTCACGGCCTCCCGCGTGACGGCCGGCAGCGTCCCGGCGGGCGGGGCGGCGTCGGCGAGGGACCGGCGGTAGGCGATCAGCGCCTCGATGGAGATGATCGACAGGGAGTGCTTGCGGGCGAACGGCACCAGCTCGGGCAGCCGCAGCATCGTGCCGTCCTCACCGGCGATCTCGACGATGGCGGCGGCGGGGCGCAGTCCGGCGAGCCGGGCGAGGTCGACCCCGGCCTCGGTGTGACCGGGGCGGGTGAGGACGCCGCCGGAGCGGGCGCGCAGAGGGAAGACGTGGCCGGGACGGACGAAGTCGTCCGCGTCGGCGGCCGGGTCGGCGAGCAGCCGGATCGTGGTGGCCCGGTCGGCGGCGCTGATCCCGGTGGTGACGCCGTGCCGGGGGGCGGCGTCGACGGAGACGGTGAAGGCCGTGCTCATGGACTCGGTGTTGCGCGTGACCATCTGCGGCAGGTCGAGGCGGTCCAGCTCCGGTTCCTCCATGGGCACGCAGATCAGGCCGCGGCACTCGTTCATCATGAAGGCGACGAGCTCGGGGGTGACCTTCTCGGCGGCGACGACGAGGTCGCCCTCGTTCTCCCGGTCCTCGTCGTCGACCACGACGACCGGACGGCCCGCCGCGAGGTCGGCGACGGCCCTCTCGACCGGGTCGAGCGTGAGGTCGTCGACGAGGGCCCCGGGGCCCGCCGCGTCGTACCAGCTCCGCGTTGCGGTCATACGGCCACTCCTTCCGTTGCCCGCGCCGCCCGGGCGGCCGACGCGGTCTGGTCGCGGGAACGCAGCCACCAGGCGCGCAGTCCCCACAGGACCAGGACGAGATAGACGAGGTAGACGAAGCCGGAGAAGGCGAGGCCGCTGGCGAAGGCGAGCGGCACGCCGACGATGTCGACCAGCAGCCAGGCGAACCAGAACTCGACCAGTCCGCGTGCCTGGGCGACCATGGCGGCGAGGGTGCCGACGAAGATGTAGGCGTCCGGCCAGGGGTTCCAGGACAGTTCGGGCACGGCCGAGAACAGCGCGCCGACGGCGGCGGTGCCCAGCGCCGTTCCGGCGAGGAGCAGCAGGCGCTCGCGGCCCGTGGCGAAGCGGACGGCGATGTGACCGTCCGCCGCCTCCCGTCGGCCGTCCCGCCACTGCTGCCACCCCCACAGGCCCACCACGACGACCAGCATCTGCTTGCCGACGCCCCCGGCCAGGGAGGCCGAGAGGTAGGCCGCGACGAGCACGACGCCGGAGAGCACCTGCACGGGCCAGCTCCACACGGAGCGCCGCCAGCCGAGGGCGAGGGCGGTCAGCCCGAGGACGTTGCCGGTCATGTCGGACCAGATGACGTCCTGGCCGAGGACGGTGAAGGCCGTGTCGTCGAGGGCGCCGAGCACACCGGTGAGGCTCACCGCGGCTCCCCCGCCCCGGCCGGGCCCCCGCCGGCGGCCAGCAGCCGCTCGACGTACTTGGCCAGGACGTCGACCTCCAGGTTCACCGGCTCGCCGGGCTGCTTGAGCCCGAGCGTGGTGAGGTCGAGCGTGGTGGGGATGAGGCTGATGGTGAACCAGTCGGCCCCGGCCTCGACGACGGTGAGGCTGACGCCGTCCACCGTGATCGAGCCCTTGTCCACGACGTAGCGCGCGAGCGGTGCCGGCAGGGTGACGCGCACGAGTTCCCAGTGCTCGCCGGGGGTGCGGGCGGCGATGGTGCCGGTGCCGTCGACGTGGCCCTGGACGAGGTGGCCGCCGAGTCGGCCGCCCAGGGCCATCGGCCGCTCCAGGTTGACCCGGGAGCCGACGTCCAGTGCTCCGAGGCCGGAGCGCCGCAGGGTCTCGGCCATGACGTCGGCGGTGAACTCGCCGTCGACGACGGTGACCACGGTCAGGCACACGCCGTTGACGGCGATCGAGTCCCCGTGGGCGGCGTCCTTGGTGACGAGCGGTCCGCGCAGGGTGAGCCGGGAGGAGTCGCCCAGGTGCTCGATGGCGGTGACCTCGCCCAGTTCTTCGACGATTCCGGTGAACACTCAGCGCTCCTCGGTGCGGCGTGCGGTGGCGGTGGCGGGTGGGGCCTCGGTGGTGGTGACGGGTGCGGCGGGGGCGGCGGACTGCTCCGTCCGGGTGACGGCGGCGGTCACGCGCAGGTCGGGACCGAGCCGGGCGGTGTCGGTCACCGTCAGCCTCAGCGCCCGCGCGATCGTCGTGATTCCCGCGTCGGACAGCGCCTGCGGGCCCGCGCCGAGCAGCGCGGGAGCGAGGTAGCCGGTCACCCGGTCGAGGAGGCCGGCGGCGACGAAGGCGCCGGCCAGGGTGGCGCCGCCCTCCAGCAGGACGGAGCGGACGTCACGGGCGTGCAGGGCCGCCAGGAGGGCGGCCGGGTCCAGCCCCCGGCCGTCCCGGGCGCGCGGCAGCCGCAGGATCTCGGTGTGCGGATCCAGCGCGGTCGCGTCGGCGTCCGGGGCGACGGCGACGAGTGTGGGGGCGGCGGCGTCGAGCACGCGGGCGCCGGGGCGCACGGCGCGTGCCTCGGTGTCCACGACGACGCGCAGCGGCTGGACGGCGCCGGGGACGCCGCGCACCGCGAGGTGGGGGTCGTCGGTGGCGGCCGTGCCGGAGCCGACGAGCACGGCGTCGGACTCGGCGCGCAGCCGGTGCACGTCGGCCCGCGCCTCGGCGGAGGTGATCCAGCGGCTGGTGCCGTCGGCGGCGGCGATGCGGCCGTCGAGCGTGGCGGCGTACTTCCAGTGCACGAGGGGGCGGCCGAGGCGCACAGAGGTGAGCCAGGCGGTGTTGACGTCCGCGGCGGCGTCGGCCAGCAGCCCGCCGCTGACCTCGACACCGGCGGCGGTCAGTGTGGCGCCGCCGCCGCTTGCCACGGGGTTCGGGTCGGCGACCGCGTAGACGACGCGGGCGACGCCGGCGCGCAGGAGCGCCTGGGCGCACGGGCCCGTGCGGCCGGTGTGGTCGCACGGTTCCAGGGTGACCACGGCGGTGCCACCGCGCGCGTCGTCGCCCGCCTCGGCCAGGGCGTGGACCTCGGCGTGCGGGCCGCCGGCCCGCTTGTGCCAGCCCTCCCCGACGGTGCGCCCGGCGGCGTCCAGGACGACGCAGCCGACGACGGGGTTCGGGCTGGTGGCACCGAGCCCACGGCGGGAGAGGTCGATCGCGCGGTGCATCGCGTCGCGCTCGCGGCGCGCGGCTGCTGCGGTGGCCACCGGGTCTCTCCTGCCTCTGCGGGCGCGGACTCCGGGGCGTGGGAGAAACGGACGGACGACCGGTGCGGCGGATGCCCGACACCCGCACGCCACCCCCTTCACGGGGGCGGGTACGACGCGGCGACCCGCTGCACCTCTGCCCGCCGCGCACTGCCTCCCATCCGGACTTTCACCGTCGGTCCAGGAATTTCACCTGGTCAACCGGCCGCTGGCGGCGGACGGGTCGCGGACTGTAACCGCCGGTTCGGAATTGCACCGACCCCGGAGTGCGCTGACGTCACGTGTACGCGTCCAGTCTGCCACGCATCGCCTCGCGGCAGACTCGTCGCCCGCTGTGGAGTGACTCACAGCGGCGCGCGGACGGGCCTCACTCGCCCCAACGGGCCCGGCGCGGCGCAGATTTCACTGATTGGTACAGACCTATTGACGCACTGGTCTAGTCCTCTTACGTTTGCG
The DNA here is from genome assembly GCF_037911585.1 of Streptomyces sp. GSL17-111. Lineage (NCBI taxonomy): Bacteria > Bacillati > Actinomycetota > Actinomycetes > Kitasatosporales > Streptomycetaceae > Streptomyces > Streptomyces sp. GSL17-111. Next base: position 5,603,069 of record NZ_JBAJNS010000001.1, on the reverse strand, counting down.
GCACCTCCGAGGAGCGGTCCGGGGTGTGCGCACGCCCCGGGCCAGGCACCACCCACCCCCCGCCTCCCATCCGCCTGCCCTCACCAGGAGGACACACCGTGTTGCCCAGAACCCGCGCGAGAGCGACACTCGCGGCCGCCGCCACGGCGGTCGCCGGGCTGTTGTTCGGGACACTCTCCGCGACCCCCGCTCAGGCCGAGGACCAGGATTCCTGCCGACCGGACGGCCTCTACACCACGCCGGGTGTGGACGTCCCCTACTGCACCGTCTACGACAGCGCCGGACGCGAGAAGATGGGCGCCGACCACCAGCGGCGCGTCATCGGCTACTTCACCAGCTGGCGCACCGGCGAGAACGGCCGCGACGCCTACCTCGCCGACGACATCCCGTGGGACAAGGTCACCCACCTCAACTACGCCTTCGCGCACGTCGACGGGAACAACGAGCTGTCGGTGGGCCCCGACGGCCCGGAGAACCCCGCGACGGGCATGACCTGGCCGGACGTCGACGGCGCCGAGATGGACCCCGACTTCCCCTACCAGGGACACTTCAACCAGCTCAACAAGTTCAAGAAGCAGCACCCGCAGGTCAAGACGCTGGTGTCGGTGGGCGGCTGGGCCGAGACCGGCGGCTACTTCGGCCCCGACGGCGAACGCGTCGACTCCGGCGGCTTCTACTCGATGGCCACCAACGCCGACGGCTCCGTCAACCAGGCGGGCATCGACACCTTCGCCGAGTCCGCGGTCTCCTTCATCCGCGAGTACGGCTTCAACGGCGTGGACATCGACTACGAGTACGCCACGTCGATGAAGGACGCCGGCAACCCGCTGGACTGGTCGATCGCCAACCCGCGCCGCGCCGGGCTCAACGCCGGGTACGCGGCCCTGATGAAGACGCTGCGCGAGGAACTCGACCGGGCCGGCGCGGCGGACGGCAAGCACTACCTCCTCACCGTGGCCGCGCCCTCCTCCGGCTACCTGCTGCGCGGCATGGAGACGTACCAGACGGCGAAGTACCTGGACTACGTCAACATCATGTCCTACGACCTGCACGGCGCCTGGAACGAGTACGTGGGCCCGAACGCCGCCCTGTACGACGACGGCAAGGACGCGGAGCTGGCGGCGGCCGGTGTCTACACCACCGGTCAGTACGGCGGCATCGGGTACCTCAACACCGACTGGGCGTACCACTACTTCCGCGGGTCCATGCCCGCGGGGCGCATCAACATCGGTCTGCCCTACTACACACGGGGCTGGAAGAACGTCACCGGCGGCACCGACGGGCTGTGGGGCAAGGCGCCCAGCTCGGACTGCCCGGCCGGCTCCGGGCTCACCAAGTGCGGTGACGGCGCCTCGGGCATCGACAACCTGTGGCACGACCTGGACACCGAGGGCGTCGAGTCGCCCGCCGGCTCCAACCCGATGTGGCACGCCAAGAACCTCGAAGAGGGCATCGTCGGCGACTACGTCACCCAGTACGGCTTCCCCGCCGACTTCAGCCTGACGGGCTCCTACGCGCGCAAGTACAGCGACACGATGGAGTCCCCCTGGCTGTGGAACGAGCAGAAGCGGGTCTTCCTCGCCACCGAGGACGAGGAGTCCGTGCGGGCCAAGGCGCAGTACGTCGTGGACCAGGGCATCGGCGGCACCATGATGTGGGAGCTGGCCGGCGACTACGACTGGAACGACGCCAAGGGCCAGTACGAGACCGGCGACACGCTCACCACGATCATGTACGACGCCTTCAAGTCGGCCACCCCGTACGGCGCCGAGCGCGCCACCACGGACATGCCGACGGAGACGATCGACGTGGACGTCGCCTTCACGGACTTCCCGCTCGGTGACTCCAACTACCCGATCAGCCCCAAGATGCGGATCACGAACAACTCCGACGTCACCCTGCCGGGCGGCACGGAGTTCCAGTTCGACTACGCGACCTCCGCGCCCGGCAACGCCAAGGACCAGTCCGGCTTCGGCACGTCCATCGTGAGCAGCGACCACACCCGGAACGGCAACGTGGGCGGCCTCGACGGCGAGTACCACCGTGTCTCGCTCAAGCTGCCGGGCTGGCAGTCCGTGGCGCCGGGGGCGACCGTGACGGTCGACTTCGTCTACTACCTGCCCGTGTCGACGCCGTCCAACTGGACGGTCACCGTCGACGGCACCGACTACGCCATCCCCGGCGACCTGGCCCGCGGCACCACGCCCGGAAACCCGGGCGGCGGCACGGGCGGTGGCGACGGCGGCGGTGACGGTGGCGGCGACAACGGCGGCGGTGGCGGGGAGTGCACCGCTCCGGCGTGGGCGTCCGGCGACGTCTACGGCGGCGGCGACACCGTCTCGCACGACGGCCACACCTGGCGGGCCAAGTGGTGGACGCAGGGCGACGAGCCCGGCACCACCGGCCAGTGGGGCGTCTGGGAGGACCTGGGCACCTGCTGACACCCCTTCCTGACAGCGGTCCGGTGCCGCGTGACGTAGGGTCGCGCGCCACCGGACCGCGCCATGGGTTCGACGTGCGGCCGCTCCGTCCGGAAGGCTGTCGCCCATGGCTGGAGTGAACGGAGCGGACCCGGTGAACGAGCCCGGGAATGTCGGCCCGCGAGGCGACGGCGTCAAGGATGACCGGCTGCGCCGGGCGCGCTGGGCCGTGGCCGCCGTCTTCGCCGTGCACGGCGCGGTGACCGGCAGCTTCGCCACGCGCGTGCCGTGGATCCAGGACCACGCGGGCCTCACCGCCGGCCAGCTCGGCCTCGCCCTCGCCTTCCCCGCGATCGGGGCGTCGGTCGCGATGCCCCTGGCCGGGCGGATCAGCCACCGTTTCGGGGCCCGGAACGCGCTGCGCGGCCTACTGGCCCTGTGGACGGCCTCCCTCGTCCTCCCGGCCCTCTCCCCCGGCCTCCTCACGCTGTGCGCCGCGCTCTTCTGCTACGGCGCGACGGCCGGCATGTCGGACGTGGCCATGAACGCGCTCGGCGTGGAGGTCGAGCGGCGCCTTGGCCGGTCGGTCATGTCCGGCCTGCACGGCATGTGGAGCGCGGGCGCCCTGCTCGGCTCGGCGGCGGGCACCCTGGCGGCCACCGCCGGCACGGACGCCCGGGTGCACCTCGGCCTGGCGGCCGTCGTGCTCACGGTGCTCGGCACGCTGGCCTGCCAGGGCGTGCTGGACGTCCGCAGCGCCCCGGACGAGCACCCGCCGCCGCGCTTCACCCTGCCGCCGCGCTCCGCGCTCGTCATCGGCGCCGTCGGCTTCTGCGCCGTCTTCGCCGAGGCGGCCAGCCTGGACTGGTCCGCCGTCTACCTGCGGGACGTGCTCGGCACCTCCGCGGGCGTCGCCGCCGCGTCCACGACGGCGTTCGCCTGCACGATGGCCGTGGCGCGGTTCGCCGGGGACGCGGTGGTGGAGCGCTTCGGCCCGGTGCGCACCGTGCGCGTGGGCGGCGTACTGGCCACGCTCGGCGGCGCCCTGGTCGTCACCGCCCCCGGACCGGTGGCGGCCATGGGCGGCTTCGCGCTGCTCGGGCTCGGCATCGCCGTCGTCGTGCCGCTGGCCTTCGCCGCCGCGGCCCGCAGCGGCACCGCCCCGAGCCAGTCCATCGCCGGAGTGGCGACGATCACCTACACCTCGGGCCTGATCGCGCCCTCCGCGATCGGCTCCGTCGCGGAGGTCAGCTCCCTGACCGTCTCGTTCGGCCTGGTCACGCTGCTGGCGTTCGGCCTGGTCCTCGGCGCGGGCGTCCTCCGCTCAGCCTCCACCACCCCGAAGACCGCCCCCGTCCCCGCCCCGGCGGACACCACTCCCGCGCGCGACTGACGAGCCGGAACCGCAGGCACACCAGCGGCGTGTCCTCATCCACCGGAGTGCCGATGCCTTCCCAGAAGCGCCGGTGTCCGGTCCGCCACTCCTCCAGCGATCGGTCACCCTCTCCTTCGGCGGCGGCGTGTTCCCACGTGACACCGCCGAAGGAAACCAGCTCGACGCCGGTGATCTCGACCGTGGCGACGCGGTCTCCCTCGTTCCCGGCAAGCGCCAGGCGCTCCCCCTCGAACTCCAGGCCCTCCGTCTCCTCGACGTACTCAGCCAACAGCCCGGTGGTGGCTGTCTTTCTCCCGGCCAGGACAAGAGCGTTGAGCCGCTCCCGCATCTCACCGGTCGTGCCGAGCTCCAGCGCCCGCATGCCGTTCATCCGTGGCCACACGGTTCCACCTCCCGTTGCGGCACCCTGCCACGGCACCGATCGTCCCGCACGGATCCTGGACGTCCACCGCCATGCCGCTCACCGACCCGCGCGTCAGGCGCGGGTGACGGGACCCGCGCCCGGAGTGTCGGCGGCGCCGGGGGCCGTCGCGTCGAAGAGGGCTTCGCCCTCGCGCATATGGGGCGGGGCGAGTCGACGCAGGGCGTGGTAGCCGATGAGGACGATCAGCGTGCCGAGGGCGATGCCGCTGAGGGAGAAGGCATCGGTGAACTCCAGCGTGACGTTCCCGATGCCCACGATGACGCCGGCCGCGACCGGGACGAGGTTGACGGGGTTGCCGAGGTCGACACCGTTCTCGATCCATATCTTCGCCCCGAGCAGGCCGATCATTCCGTAGAGGATGACCGTGATGCCCCCGAGGACCCCGCCGGGGATGGCCGCGACGACGGCGCCGAACTTGGGGCAGAAGCCGAAGAGGATCGCGAAGCCCGCCGCCGCCCAGTAGGCGGCCGTGGAGTAGACGCGCGAGGCGGCCATGACGCCGATGTTCTCGGCGTACGTCGTGGTGGCCGGGCCGCCCACCGAGGTGGACAGCACGGTGGCCGCGCCATCGGCGGCGATGGCGGTGCCCATGCGGTCGTCCAGCGGGTCGCCGGTCATCTCCCCCACGGCCTTGACGTGCCCGGCGTTCTCCGCGATGAGCGCGACGACGACGGGCAGCGCCACGAGCACGGCCGAGAGCTCGAAGCCCGGCGCGTGCAGCGTCGGCAGGCCGATCCAGTCGGCCTGGCCCACGGCGGAGAGGTCCAGTCGCCAGTGCGCGGTGATCTCGCCGGAGCCGGTCGGTGAGGTGATGCGGCCGAGAACGCGGTCCAGCCCCCAGGACAGGACGTACCCGAAGACGAGTCCGAGGAAGATGGCGACGCGGCTCCAGAAGCCCCGCAGGGCGACCAGGGCGAACCCGGTGAACAGCAGGGTGGCCAGGGCCGTCCACTGGTCCTGCGGCCAGTACGTCCCGGCCGCGACGGGGGCGAGGTTGAAACCGATCAGCATCACCACGGCACCGGTCACGACCGGGGGCAGGACGGCGTGCACGACCCGCGCGCCCAGGGCCCGGACGACGAGCCCGGCGGCGAGCAGCACCACGCCGACGACCAGCAGCGCGCCGGTCAGCGTGGCGGGAGTGCCGCCCTCGGCGGCGATGATCGCCGCCACGCCGACGAACGACAGGCTGCTGCCCAGGTAGCTCGGGACCGCGCCCCGGGTGACCAGCAGGAAGAAGATCGTCGCCACACCCGAGACCATGACGGCGAGGTTCGGGTCCAGGCCCATGAGGACGGGGGCGACGAACGTCGCCCCGAACATGGCCACGACGTGCTGGGCGCCGAGCCCCAGGGTTCGCCACCACGACAGCCGCTCGTCCGGCCGTACGACGGCGCCCGGTGCCGGGCTGCGCCCGTCTCCGTGCAGTTTCCAACCCACTCCGAGGCGCATCGCGCGTGCTCCACCCACCGACCGAACAAAACGAGCCAAGGGTAGTACCCGCCGGTGGGCGGAGCCGCGACGGGGTCCGCCCACCGGCCGGTGCTCCGGGGCGCGGGGCGACCGCTCAGTCCTCCGGCAGCTCCACCGGGGCGATCGCGTCGTAGACGTCGCCCGGCCCGGGGTTGGTCGGGTCGGTGGCACCGCCGAGCTGGTGCATGACGCCCCAGACCGCGTTGAGGGCGGTCTGCACCGCGCCCTCGGCCCAGCCGGCCGTCCAGGAGATGTCGTCCCCGGCGAGGAAGAGGCCCCGCTTGTCGGCGGGCAGGCGGTCCTGCATGAAGTGGGTGAACAGCCGCCGCTGGTAGCGGTAGTGGCCCGGCAGGTTGGCCTTGAACGCGCCCATGAAGTAGGGCTCGTTCTCCCAGGAGACGGTGATCGGGCTGCCGGTGATGTGCTTGCGGATGTCGACCTTCGGGTAGATCTCGCGCAGCGACTTGAGCATCACCTCCATGCGCTCGTTCGCGTCGAGCGGGAGCCACTTCAGGCTGTCGTCGCACCAGGTGTAGGACAGGCAGATGACGGCGGGCCGGTCCGGTCCGTTGTCCAGCAGGTAGGTGCCCCGGGTCATGCGGTCGGTGAGCGTCATGCTCATCACGTCCCGGCCCGTCTGCTCGTCGGTGTCCAGCCAGAACGGCCGGTCGACGGGGACGAACAGCTTGGACGACTCCATGTAGTGCGTGCGCTCGACGGCCGTCCAGTGGTCGATGGGCAGCAGGGCGTCGTCACAGTCGATCTTCGACAGCATCATCCACGACTGGGCGGTGAACACGGCCGCCTTGTAGGTGCGGATGTCGCCGTGCGCGTCGGTGACGGTGATGCGGTTGCCGGCGGTGCGGTACAGCCGCGTGACGGCGGGCCGGGGCTCACCGCCGTGCAGCGAGGCGAGCGAGGTGCCCTTCGGCCAGTGCACCAGCTTGTCCGGCTCGCGCTCCCACAGTCGCAGGGGCAGCTGCTGGCTGCCGCCGACGATGCCCCGGTGGTCGTCGTCGGCCCCGGTGTAGACGACGCGGAGGATCTCCAGGATGGAGTTCGGGAAGTCGGTGTCCCAGCCGCCGGTACCGAAGCCGACCTGGCCGAAGATCTCCCGGTGCCGGAAGGAGCCGAACGCCTCCGAGTCGCACAGGAAGCCGTAGAACGTCTGGTTGTCCAGCTTCTCCACGAGCCGCGCCCAGATCTCCCGGATGCGCGGCACGTCGCGCTCCCGGATGGCGCGCTGCATGTCGGAGAAGTCGGCGCCCTCCTCCAGACAGGCGTTCCAGGCGTTCATGACCTGGTGGTAGACCTCGGGCAGATCGTCCACGGTGCGGGCGTAGTGGCTCTCCCCCTTGAGGTCCACGACGGTCGAGGGGGTGTCGGGGGCGAGCGGGTTGGGGAACGGCTTGGTCTGAAGCCCGACGAGGTCGACGTAGTGCTGGAACGCCGTCGAGGACGGCGGGAAGCGCATGGCGCCCATCTCGGCGTTGAGCGGCGTGCCGGTGCCGTCGTCGGAGCCCGCGAAGTCGCTGGTGCGCAGCCGCCCGCCGATCTGGTCGGCCTCGTAGACGACGGGCTTGAGGCCCATCTTCATCAGCTCGTAGGCGGTGACGATGCCGGACAGACCGCCGCCGACGACGGCGACCTCGGTGCCGTGCTCGGTGGCCGGGACCTGTCCCAGCCCGGCCGGTCCGGCCAGGTAGTCGTCGTAGGCGAAGGGGAAGTCCGGGCCGAACATGGTGATGGGCGGCGTGGACTGGGCCTCGGCGTGCTGCTCGTCGTGGACGGCGGCGGGCACGGTGGAGGTCATCGGCGCGGTTCTCCTTGCGGGGACAGGGACGTGTACAGCTCGGGGCGGCGATCGGCGAGGTAGGTGTTCTCGGCGCGGGAGGCCGCCAGGAAGGCGGTGTCGACGTCCGCCACGATCAGGTCCTCGCCACTCCCGGCACGGGCGCGGACGGTTCCGTCGGGGGCGGCGAGGCAGCTCATCCCGGCGAAGGTGAAGTCGCCCTCGACGCCGTGGCGGTTGGCGTAGGCGATGTAGATCTGGTTCTCCCAGGCCCGCACGGGCACCACGGACCGCGGCACGATCTCGTAGGGGCGCATCAGGGCGGTGGGGACGAGCAGCAGCTCGCTCCCGGCCAGGGCGTGCGCCCGCACGGGCTCCGGGAACTCGACGTCGTAGCAGGTCAGCAGTCCGATGCGGACGCCGTCGATCTCGGCCTGGACGACGGCGTCCGCAACCGGTCCGGGCCGGAAGCACGCCTTCTCGTAGGCGCCGAACAGGTGCGTCTTGCGGTAGCCGGCCAGCGGGGTGCCGTCGGGGGCGACCAGACGCACCGCGTTGTAGACGGCGTCGCCGTCGCGCTCGGGGTAGCCGTAGTGGACGGCCAGCCCGTGCTCGGCGGCGATCTTCCCGACCGCCTCGGCGGAGGGACCGTCGGCGGGTTCGGCCGCGGCGGCGACGGCGTCCCCGAGGGCGTAGCCGGTCAGGGACAGCTCGGGGGTGACCAGCAGACGGGCCCCGGCCGCCGCCGCGCGCCCGGCCGCCCGGGCGAACGCGGCCAGGCTCTCACCGGGGGCGGGGATGCCGCCGGGGCCTTGGTACAGCGCGATGCGCAGGGACGCCATGGGACCTCACGGACGTGCGACGGGACCTTGCAGGGGATCGCTTCGACGGTACGTGCGCGCGGACGGAGCGAACAAGGCGGCTTCCTTGCGCATCCACGGCGATTTCGTTGCGCGTTCACGGTTGTCCACGGCGATCCGTTGCGTACACCGTTGATCCGAAGGCGAGGCGTGCGTGGTCCCGTGGCGGCGGACCCGCTTCCACGTACGCCCCCGGCATCCGGCGGGGCGGCCGGGGACCGGGTCCGGCCCCCGACCCCCGGCCGCCTCAGGTAGGGGAGCCGGCCGAGTAGCGGCGCAGGAGCGGGGAGAGCACCAGCACGGACTTGGTGCGCTCCACGAAGTGCTCTCCCGCGATGCGCTCCAGCACGCGCTCGAAGTGGCGCATGTCGGAGGCGAAGACCTGGACGACGGCGTCCGCGTCGCCGGTGACCGTGGACGCGGACGCCACCTCCGGGTAGCGCGACAGGCCCCGCCGGATGTCCTCGGGTGAGGTGTTGTGCCGGCAGTACATCTCGATGAACCCCTCCGTCTCCCAGCCGAGCGCGGCCGGGTCCACCCGCACGGTGAAGCCGGTGATGGCGCCGTCCGCGCGGAGCCGGTCCACCCGCCGCTTCACGGCCGGGGCGGAGAGCCCGACCTCCGCGCCGATGTCGGCGTAGGAGCGGCGGGCGTCCTCGGCGAGGGCGTGGACGATGCGTTCGTCGAGTTCGTTCAGTCGCACGGGGGTCGGGTCACTTCTCACTCGGCACGGGAGGCGTGGCGGGCTCGTTCGCCAGGGTGGAGCGGCGCTGCCCGTAGAGGAAGTAGAACACGAGGCCGGCGGCCATCCAGAGACCGAAGACCAGCCAGGTGATGGCGGGCAGGTTCAGCATGTTGTACAGACAGAAGCAGAGGCCCAGCAGCGGGACGAGCGGCGAGAACGGGACCCGGAAGCCGCGCGGCATGTCGGGGCGGGTGCGGCGCAGCACGATGACGGCGACGTTGACCAGACCGAAGGCGAACAGCGTGCCGATGCTCGTCGCGTTGGCCAGCTCCCCGAGCGGGATCGCGGCGGCCAGGACACCGCAGAAGGCGGAGACCAGGAAGGTGTTGGCGCGCGGCGTGCCGGTGCGGGGGTGCACCTTGGAGAAGACCCGGGGCACCAGGCCGTCCCGGGACATGGCGAAGAGGATGCGGGTCTGACCGTAGAGGACGGCGAGGACGACGCTGGCGATGGCGACGACGGCCCCCGCGGCGAGGATCGTGGCCCAGAACTCCTGGCCGGTGACGTCGCTGAGGACGCCGGCGAGCGCGGCCTCGGAGCCCTCGAAGCTCTCCCACGGGACGGCGCCCACGGCGACGGCGGCGACCATCACGTACAGGGCGGTGACGATGAGCAGGGACAGCATGATCGCGCGGGGCAGGTCGCGCTGCGGGTTCTTCGCCTCCTCACCGGCGGTGGAGGCGGCGTCGAAGCCGATGTAGGAGAAGAACAGGGAGGCGCCGGCGGCGCTGACACCGGCCATGCCGAGCGGCATGAAGGGCTCGTAGTTGCCGGCACGGATGCCGGTGAAGGCGACGGCGCAGAAGAGCAGGAGCGCGCCGATCTTCACGACCACCATGATCGAGTTGACCCGGGCGCTCTCCCGGGCGCCGCCCATGAGGAACGCCATGGCCAGGACCACGACGAGGAGGGCGGGGAGGTTGAAGTAGCCGCCGTCGCCGGGCGGGTTCGACAGCGCGGCCGGAATGGTGACGCCGATCGTGCCGTCGAGCAGTTCGTTGAGGTACTGGCCCCAGCCGACGGCGACGGCCGCCACGGAGACCCCGTACTCCAGGATCAGGCACAGTCCGCAGACCCAGGCCACCAGCTCGCCCATGGTGGCGTAGGAGTAGGAGTACGAGGAGCCGGAGGCGGGGATCGTGCCCGCCAGTTCGGCGTACGAGAGCGCGGAGAACAGGGCCGTCAGGCCCGCGATGACGAAGGAGATCGTCACGGCGGGCCCGGCCTCGGGGACGGCCTCGCCGAGCACGACGAAGATGCCCGTGCCGAGCGTGGCACCGATGCTGATCATGGTGAGCTGCCACATGGTCAGCGTGCGGCGCAGCTCTCCGCCACTCCCGTGGCCGGTCTCGGCGACCAGTCGTTCCACGGGCTTGCGCCGCATGAACCGGGACATCCCGGTCGGCGGTGCGGAGGACGCTGCGTTTCGGTCCAGCACGGGTGGGCTCCTTGCCATGTGATGCGGGTTCGCGGCGGGAGACCGGCACGGCTCAGGCCCGCACCCGGTGGGAGCGCGTCACACAGCGACCGAGACCGTCGAGCAGGCGGTCTCCGCCACTCCTCGTACAGCGCCCGACTCTAGGACCGGGACATGTCGGCACGTAATGCGTGATCCTTGCGCACCCGTGCCGATTCGTTGCGCGGAAACACCCTACCTCGTACGTTCGTTTACTTCCCCTGTGCGGATTATTGTGGTAAAGGAACGCCTCGGGGCCGTGAGCGGCCTCCGCTCACGGCCCCGAGGTACGGGCCCGGGATCAACTCCAGCTGGCGTGCAGGGGCTTGCCCTCGGCGTACCCCGCGGCACTCTGGACGCCGACGACCGCCCGCTCGGCGAACTCCGCCAGGGAGTCCGCGCCCGCGTAGGTGCAGGACGACCGCACGCCCGCGATGATCGAGTCGATCAGGTCCTCCACGCCCGGCCGCGCGGGGTCGAGGAACATGCGCGAGTGCGAGATGCCCTCCTCGAAGAGGCCCTTGCGCGCCCGGTCGTACGCGGACTCCTCCGCCGTGCGGTTGCGGACCGCCCGCGCGGAGGCCATGCCGAAGGACTCCTTGTACAGCCGACCGTCGGCGGCCTGCTGGAGGTCGCCCGGGGACTCGTACGTCCCGGCGAACCAGGAGCCGATCATGACGTTCGAGGCCCCGGCCGCCAGGGCCATGGCCACGTCACGCGGGTGCCGGACGCCACCGTCGGCCCACACGTGCTTGCCCAGCCTGCGCGCCTCCGCGGCGCACTCCAGCACGGCCGAGAACTGCGGACGTCCCACGCCCGTCATCATGCGGGTCGTGCACATCGCGCCCGGACCGACGCCGACCTTGACGATGTCCGCTCCGGCCTCGACGAGGTCGCGGACGCCCTCCGCCGCGACGACGTTGCCCGCCACCACCGGGACCCGGGGGCCGAGCGCGCGGACCGCGCGCAGCGCCTCCAGCATCCCCTCCTGGTGACCGTGGGCGGTGTCCACCACGAGCGTGTCCACGCCCGCGTCGAGCAGGGCCTGGGCGCGCCCCGCCACGTCCCCGTTGATGCCTACGGCCGCGGCGACGCGCAGCCGCCCCTGCTCGTCGGTGGCGGGCGTGTAGAGGGTGGCGCGCAGGGCGCCCTTGCGGCTGAGGACGCCGACCAGCCGGCCGTCCGCGTCCACGGCGGGGGCGAGTCGGCGGTGCGCCGCGTCCAGGCGGTTGAACGCGTCGCGCGGGTCGAGGCCGGCGTCCAGGAGCAGCAGGTCACGGGTCATGACCTGGCTGAGCTGGGTGAACCGGTCCACCCCGGCGAGGTCCGCCTCGGTGACGACGCCGACGGGGCGCCCCTCGGCGTCGACGACGACGCCCGCGCCGTGCGCCCGCTTGGGCAGCAGCGAGAGCGCGTCGGCCACCGTCGCGTTGGGCGCGAGCACGATGGGGGTGTCGAGGACGAGGTGACGCTGCTTGACCCAGGAGATCACCTCGGTCACGACGTCCAGGGGGATGTCCTGCGGGATGACGACGAGGCCGCCGCGCCGGGCGACCGTCTCGGCCATCCGGCGCCCCGCGATGGCCGTCATGTTGGCGACGACGAGGGGGACGGTCGTCCCACTGCCGTCGGGGCTGGAGAGGTCCACACCCTGCCGGGAGCCGACCGCCGAGCGGCTCGGGACCATGAAGACGTCGTCATACGTCAGGTCGTACGGGGGCCGCTGGTCGTTGAGGAATCGCACGTGCTGTACACCCAGTCGATCGGAGGAGGGCCTCGGGCCGCGTCGGCCGAGGAAAACGCACGTACTTCATTCTCCCACGGCGCCTTCCGGGCGGACCCCCGGATGATCCGCCACACCGCGCGGCCCGCGCCTGGCGGAAGCTACGAACGCCCGGCCCCCACCTCGGTGCCGCCGCCCCGGGCCGGCGGCGGAGGGGAACCGGTGGCGGGGCCGCCGCGTCGCAGCCCCCGCAGTCTGCGGACCACCGGCTCCGTCCAGCGGGCGGTGAGCGGCCCGGCGATGACGAGGATCAGGACGTAGGCCGTCGCCACCGGGCGCAGCCCCGGCTGCGCCCCCGCCGCGAGCCCGGCGATGACGATGGAGAACTCCCCCCGGGCCACCAGCGCGCCCCCGGCTCTGAGCCGACCCTTCGTGCCGATCCCCGCCCGCCGGGCCGCGTACCACCCGGTGAGGATCTTCGTCGCGACGGACACCGCCGCCAGCGCCAGCGCGGGCAGCAGGACGGGCGGGATGTTCGCCGGGACGGTGGAGAGGCCGAAGAAGACGAAGAAGACGGCCGCGAAGAGGTCGCGCAGCGGCGTCAGGAGCGACCGCGCGCTGTGCGCCACTTCACCGGAGATCGCGATGCCCACCAGGAACGCGCCGACCGCCGCCGAGACCTGGAGCCGCTGGGCGACCCCGGCGACGAGCAGCGTCAGCCCGAGGACGACCAGGAGCAGCATCTCCGGGTTCTCCGAGGACACGGCGCGGCTGATGAGGCGGCCGTGCCGCAGCGCGAGGAAGAGGACGAGACCGGCGGTGCCGAGGGCGATCGTCAGGGACAGGCTCGCCCCGGCCAGGCTCAGGCCGGCCAGGAGGGCCGTCAGCAGCGGCAGGTACACCGCCATCGCCAGGTCCTCCATCACCAGCACGCCGAGGACCACCGGCGTCTCGCGGTTGCCCAGCCGGCCGAGGTCGGCGAGGACCTTGGCGATGACGCCCGAGGAGGAGATCCAGGTGATCCCCGCCAGGGCGATGATGCCCACCGGTCCCCAGCCCAGCGCCCACCCGGCGACCGCGCCCGGGGTGGCGTTCAGGACGAGGTCGACGATCCCGGTCGGGTACTGGGTGCGCAGGCTGGTGACGAGCTCCGAGGCCGTGTACTCCAGCCCCAGCATGAGCAGCAGGAGGATGACGCCGATCTCGGCGCCGACCTCGATGAACTCCTCACTGGTGCTGAGCGGGAGCAGACCGCCCTGGCCGAAGGCGAGCCCGACGAGCAGGTAGAGCGGGATCGGGGACATGCCGATCCGCCCGGCGAAGCGCGCCAGCAGCCCCAGAGCGAGGATGACGGCACCCAGCTCGATGAGCAGGACGGTGGTGTGGTGCACGCGTCAGGCCTCGTCCTCGTCGGCGCCCAGGGTTCCGGCGATCAGCTCGGCGACGGCGTCCACGCCCTGCCGCGTCCCGACGACGAGCAGCACGTCCCCGGCCTCCAGGCGGAAGTCCGGGCGCGGGGACGGCACGGCCCCGGTGCGCCGCAGCACGGCGACGACGGACGCGCCGGTTCGGCGGCGGGCCTGGGTGTCGGCCAGGAGGCGGCCCCGGTAGGGGGACCGGGGGTCGACGGTGATGCGCTCGCTGACCAGGTCCAGCTCGATGTCGCCGTGCTGGACCGTGGTGGACGCCGCCTCGTCGGGCGAGATCAGCTCCGCCAGCGCGCCGGCCTCGTCCGGTTCCAGCGGGATGGTGGCCTGGCAGGCGTCCGGGTCGTCGGGACGGTAGAAGCCGACGAAGCGGCGGCCGTCCTGGTGCGCGACGACGGAGATGTGCCGTCCGTCGCGCGTGCTGAGGTCGTACTGGACACCGACGCCCGGCAGCGGGGTGCGTCGCGTGGTCATGGCTTACTCCGTTCCCGGTCGGTCACGCCTCGTCGGGGTCCGCGCGCTCCAGCGCCGGACGCGGCACGGGACGCCGGTCCTCCAGCAGCGCGTCGGCGGCCGCCGTGTCCGTCACCAGGCTGGTGACCAGGCCCGAACGCAGGACAGCACCGATGGCGGCGGCCTTGCGGCGGCCGCCCGCGATGGCCACCACCTCCGGCACCCGGCGCAGCCGGGCCGCCTCGACGGTGATGCACCGCTCGCCCAGGTCCCGGCCGATGCGGCGGCCGTCCGCGTCGAACAGGTGGGCCGACATCTCGGCGGCGACCCCGAGGGAGGCGTAGTGCGCGCGCTCCCTCTCGGACAGCATGTCGTGGACGGTGGAGATTCCCGGCTCCCAGGAACCGATGGACACGGCGGCCACCGTCACCTTGTCGAAGTACTCGAAGGCGGCGGCGATGCCCGTCTGGTGGCGCAGGGCGTCCGCCGTGGCCGAGTCCGGCAGAAGCATCGGGGCGTAGATGGGGTGCGCCTCTCCCCCGGCGACCTCGGCGGCCCGCCGCACGGCCTCCACCGAGCCCCGGTCGGCGGTGCCCGCGTCGTACACGCCGGTGAGCTGGACGACGGTGCACGGCGGGAGTCGGCGCAGCGCGGTGGCCATGTGGATGGTCGAGCGCCCCCAGGCCAGTCCGAGCACGTCCCCCTCGGTGACCAGCTCACCGAGGAGGTCGGCGGCGACCTCGCCCAGGTTCTCCGGGTCCGCCACGTTCTCCACCGTCTCGGCGGTGTCGGCGGGCGACTCGGCGACGACGGCGTGCCGCAGGCCGAAGCGGGCACGCAGCGCGTCGGAGCGTTCGGCGTCCAGCTCGGCGGGGACGCGGATCTCGATGCGGACCAGGTCGTGCTCCAGCGCCGTCTCCAGGACGCGGGCCACCTTGAAGCGGCTGACGCCGAACTCGTCAGCGATCTGGATCTTGGACTTGCCCTCCAGGTAGAAGCGGCGCGCCATCGCCGCAGCCTGCATCAGCTCGGCGGGCCCCATTCTCGCTGCTGCCCGACCCGTCGACACCGCAACTCACCTCACTGTCAGCCATCATCACCTTCACGCCGCGGGTTCATCCTCGCAGATCGAACGGCGTCCTCGATCCGTTGCGTGCACGGCGCACCGACCGGGGAAGGCGCAGCGCCGGTACGCGGGGACGACTCAGTGGGCGCAGGCGCGCGCCGTCGCCTCCTCCGCCTGGCGGCGCAGCGCGCGGACGGCCGCGGCCGGGTCGTCGGTGCCGTAGACGGCGGACCCGGCGACGAAGACGTCGGCCCCCGCCTCGGCGCACTGCTCGATCGTGGACGCGGACACGCCGCCGTCGACCTGCAGCCACATCTGCAGGCCGTGCTTCTCGATGAGCCGCCGGGTGCGCCGGATCTTGGGCAGCATGATGTCGAGGAACGCCTGACCGCCGAAGCCGGGCTCCACCGTCATGACCAGGAGCATGTCCAGCTCCGGCAGCAGGTCCTCGTACGGCTCGATCGGCGTGGCGGGCTTCAGCGCCATGGACGCGCGGGCGCCCTTGGCCCGGATCTCGCGGGCGAGGCGGACGGGGGCGGCGGCCGCCTCGGCGTGGAAGGTGACGGAACCGGCACCCGCCTCGACGTACTGCGGCGCCCAGCGGTCCGGGTCCTCGATCATGAGGTGGCAGTCCAGGGGCGTTCCGGTGGCCTTGCCGAGGGCCTCGACGACGGGGACACCGAGCGTGAGGTTCGGGACGAAGTGGGCGTCCATGACGTCCACATGGAGCCAGTCGGCCCCTTCGACCGCCTTGGCCTCGTCGGCCAGGCGGGCGAAGTCGGCGGACAGGATGCTGGGGTTGATCTGAGCCATGGTCCCAGTATGGCGCTCGGTGCCGACGGGCCCTCGGGCGCCTCTCCCCGGCCCGACCCGGCCGCCCGGACCCGCCCGGGCTCAGCCCGCCTTGCGCAGCAGGGCGAGGTACATCGCGTCGGTGCCGTGGCGGTGCGGCCACAGCTGGACGTCGGGCCCCTCCCCCAGCTCGGTGACGCCGGGGAGCAGCGGGCGGGCGTCGATCCACTGCGCGCCCCCACCACGGGGGCCGCGCAGGACGTCCTCCACCACCGCGCGGGTCTCCGCCGGGTGGGGGGAGCACGTCGCGTAGCCGACCACGCCGCCGGGGCGGGCGGCGTCCAGGGCCTCCGTCAGCAGGGCCCGCTGGAGCGGCGCGAAGCCGTCCAGGTCCTCGGGGCGGCGCCGCCAGCGGGCCTCGGGACGGCGGCGCAGCGCGCCCAGCCCGGTGCAGGGCACGTCGACGAGGACCCGGTCGAAGGTACCGGGGCGCCAGGCCGGACGCGTGCCGTCGGCGGTGACCACCTGGTAGGGGCCCGGGTTGCCCGCCAGGGCGCGGGCGACCAGCCGGGCCCGGTGCTGCTGCTTCTCGGCGGCCACCAGGGTTGCGCCCCGCCCGGCCGCCAGCGCGGCGAGGAGGGCCGCCTTGCCGCCCGGTCCGGCGCAGCCGTCCAGCCAGCGGGCGTCGTCGCCCTCCAGCGGGGCGTTCGCCAGCGCGAGGGCCACCAGCTGGCTGCCCTCGTCCTGCACTCCGGCGCGTCCCTCGCGGACGGCCGCCACGGCCCCGGGCTCCCCGCCCTCGGTGAACCGGGCGGCGTAGGGCGACCAGTGGCCGGGCCGGGCCTGCTGCCCGTCCGGGCCCAGCAGCTCCTCGACCGTGGACCGGCCGGGGCGGGCGACCAGGGTGACCTCGGGGCGTTCGTTGTCGGCGGCCAGCAGGGCCTCGATCTCCTCCCGCCCGGCCCGGGGCCCGAGGGCGTCCCACAGCGCCGAGACGATCCAGCGCGGGTGGGCGTGGACGAGGGAGAGGTGCTCGACCGGGTCGTCCTCGAAGGGCGGGGCGACGCGCTCCAGCCAGCCGTCCAGGTCGTGGGCGGCGATCCGGCGCAGGACGGCGTTGACGAACTTCGCCCGGCCGTCGCTCAGCACCGAGCGGGCCAGGTCGACGCTGGCACTGACGGCGGCGTGCGGCGGGGTGCGGGTGCCGAGCAGCTGGTGCGCGCCCAGGGACAGCACGTCGAGCACCGGCGGGTCGACGTCCCGCAGCGGGCGGTCCACACAGGCGGCGATGACCGCGTCGTAGGTGCCCTGGCGGCGCAGGGTGCCGTAGACCAGCTCGGTGGCGAAGGCGGCGTCGCGCGCGTCGAGCTCCCCGGCGTCCCGGGCCCTGCGGAGCAGCGGGGGCAGGACCAGGTTGGCGTACGCGTCCCGTTCGTCCACCGCGCGCAGCGCCTCGAAGGCGAGGACGCGCACCGGGTCCTTGCGCGGGCGGCGCCGGGGCGCGTGCGGACGCGGGGGGCGGCGACGGGTCGGGTCACTCACGTGGAAGGTGCTCCGGAGGGTTCGGGAACGGCTCGATCGGCGAAAGGTCCCAGCTTACGCGGGGCGGTGGGCCGCCCGTGCCGGTGCGGGGGCCGGTGCCGGGGGGGGGAGGGCGTGGGGACGTCAGCCGCCGAGGTGCTCGCCCGCAGTGGTGCGGGCGCCACGGGCCCAGTCGGCGGCCTGCATGGGCTTCTTGCCCTGCGGCTGGACCCACCGCAGCTCGACGGCGTGCGAGCCGGTGCCGACGTGGACGGTGTGCTTGCCCGCCCGCAGCTCACCCGGTGCCAGGTCGGTGACCTGGGGGTCGGGCACGGCCTGCACGAGCTTGAGCCGCTCGCCGCGGAAGACCGTCCAGGCGCCGGGCGCCGGGGAGCAGCCGCGCACGACGCGGTCCACGCGCAGCGCCGGGGCGCTCCAGTCGACCCGGGCGTCGGCCACGGTCAGCTTCGGGGCGTGGCTGACGCCCTCGGCGGGCTGCGGCACGGCGTGCAGCGTGCCGTCCTCGATGCCGTCCATCGTCGCGGCGAGCAGGCCCGCACCGGCGAGCGCGAGCCGGGTCAGCAGGTCGCCGCTGGTGTCGGTCGGGCGGACCTCCTCGGTGACGACGCCGTAGACCGGCCCGGAGTCGAGCCCCTCCTCGATCTGGAAGGTGGAGGCGCCCGTGAGCCCGTCCCCCGCGAGCACGGCGTGCTGGACGGGCGCCGCGCCGCGCCAGGCGGGCAGCAGCGAGAAGTGCAGGTTGACCCAGCCGTGCGCCGGAATCTCCAGCGCAGGCTTCGGCAGCAGCGCGCCGTAGGCGACGACGGGGCAGCAGTCCGGGGCGATCGCCCGCAGCCGCTCCTGGAACGCGGGATCGCGCGGGCTCGCCGGGCGCAGGATCTCGATGCCCTCCTCCTCGGCCCGCTCGGCGACCGGGCTCGCCACCAGCCGGCGGCCGCGTCCGGCCGGTGCGTCGGGCCGGGTGACGACGGCGGCGACCTCGTGCCGCTCGGAGGCGATCAGGGCGTCCAGCGCGGGCACGGCGACCTCGGGGGTGCCGGCGAAGACGAGCTTCATCGGTGGGGACTACCTCTCCGGGCTGCCTCTCCGGGCCGCGCCAGGACGGAAACGGGACGCGGGACGCGTCGTCGGACGGCGCATCAGTCTACGGCCGGTCACGGACCGTGGCCCGGTGGGGCGTGCCCGGCCGGTGCGCGCCCCACCGGGCCCCCGCTCGCGCCCCGGCCGTGACCCCAGCCCGGATCCGGCGTTGGGCAAGGCGATGTGACCGTAGGGGGCGCTGGACGGCCGGTCGTTCAGCGGCCCCTTCCACGCCGGTTCGAGAGGCTTGTCCATGGCCGACCACGCCACCCACGACGCCCAGGCACGCGCCAGCCTGCACCTCCTGGTACGGGACATCGAGCGGGTCCGCCGGCAGGTGGACGCACTGCGCACCCTCACCGCCCAGCTGGGGAACGTCTACCGCCCCCGCCGCGCCGGCCCGTCGGCCGGTTTCGTCGTCTACGGCCGGGCCCCCGCGCCGACCGTGCGGCTGGCGCAGGAGCTGCGCGAGAGCGTGGAGAGCCTGGTGACGGCCGCCGTCGAGTTCGACCGCTCGCTCGGGTTCTCCTGGGACGCGGTGGGCTCCGCGCTCGGCGTCACCAAGCAGGCGGTGCACCGGCGCTACGGGGGTTCGCGGCGCGCCGGCGACGGGGCCCCGGGGCCGGCCGACCGGTCGGCCGCGGCCGTGGCGGCGGCCCAGGACGTCATCGGACAGGGCGGTCCGGGCGGGCAGAGCGGGCCGGGCGCGGCCCCGGTGACGCCGACCGTGCCGGCGGCCCGCAGCGTGCCGGGCACGCCGCGTCCGGGCGTCTTCCCCGGTCCGCGCGGCGGCTGAGCGCGGCGCCCGCGCGGACCGCGTCGGACGCTGGCGCGCGGGGCTCAGCCGAGGTCCGTGGGGTCGATCAGGATGCGGACGGGCGGGCCTTCACGCCGACTGAGCCGGGCCGCCTGCGCCGTCCGCAGCGCGGCGGCCAGCGCCGCACCGCTGCCGGGCGGGACGCGCACGAGCGCGCGCTCCCACGCCTCCCCCGGCGGCGGGTCACCGGTGCGGCGGGGCTGTCCCGGCTCCCGGCGCGGCAGCGGCACCGGCCCCAGGATCTCGGCGTCGGGCGGCAGGCGCGCGGCGGAGAGGAACGCGGCGACGGCCTCCGGCAGCCCGCTGACGGCGGCCATGCGCGACACCGGCGGGTAGCCGAGCTCGGCCCGTTCGGCCAGCTCGCGTGCGGCGTGGCCCTCCGGGTTCCAGCGGACGAGGGCCTGCACCGGACGCAGGGTCGGCTCGGCCACGGCGACGACGGTGCCGCCCTCGGTGTGCGGGCGGACCAGGGCGGACGCCGCCAGCCAGCGGCGCAGGGCCTCCTCCTCGGCCCGTAGGTCGGCGCGGCCGAGGAGCGCCCACGCGTCCAGCAGCAGAGCCGCCGCGTAACCCGGCCCGTCGGCGACGGGCTCGGCCCCGGGCGTGCTCACCACCAGGGCCGGCCGGTCGGGGACCGCGGGGACGACGTGGTCGCCCCCGCAGACGCGGACCGGCACCCCCTGGAAGGCCCGGCCCAGCTCCTCCGCCGTACGGTCCGTGCCCACGACGCTGGCCCGCAGCCGCGCGCCGCCGCAGGTCGGGCAGCGCCAGTGCGGCAGTGCCTCGCCCGCGGCCGCGCCGCACCAGCCGCAGGTGAGCTCCCGTGCGCCCCCGGGCGAGGTCAGCGGGCCGCGGCAGACGGTGCAGCGCGCCGGTTCGCGGCAGCGCTCGCAGGCCAGCCGGGGCACGTAGCCCCGGCGCGGTACCTGCACCAGGACGGGCCCGAGGCGCAGGGCGTCCCGTGCGGCCTGCCAGGCGAGGCTGGGCAGCCGGGCGGTGCGGGCCGCGACGTCGCGGACCTCGTCGAGGTCCCCCACGGTGCGCACGAGGGGGGCGGTCGCCCGCACGGTGGCCCGGTCGGCCGTCAGCGGGCGGGCCCAGCCGGCGTCGACGAGGCGCTCGCCCTCCACCGTCCGGGTGTGGCCGCCGACCAGGAGCGCCGCCCGTTCGTGCACGGCGCGCAGCATGAGCACCTCCCGCGCGTGCGGCCGGGGCGCGTGCTCGTCCCGCAGGGCCTGGTCGCCGTCGTCCCACACGGCCACCAGGCCCAGGTCGCGCACGGGGGCGAACATGGCCGCCCGGGTGCCCACGACGACGCGGGCGCGGCCCCGGCTGACGGCGAGCCAGCGGCGGTAGCGGGCCTCGGGCCCGGCGTCGGCGGTGAGGAGGACGTGCAGCGGGTCGCTGCCGGGGTGCAGCGCAGCGAGGGCGGCGTCGACGCGGGCGGCGGCCCGGCCGTCGGGGACGACGGCGAGGGCGCCCCGGCCGGAGGCGGCGGCCGTCAGCAGGGCGCGGGCCAGCTCGTCGGGCCAGCGCGGGCCGGGCAGCGCCGTCCACACCGCCCTCGGAGCGCCGCCCTCGCGCAGCGCCGTCAGGAAGGCGGGCCCTTCGGGGTACCGGGCCCAGCCGCCCGGTTCGGGCGCGGCCGGTGGCGGCACGGGTGCGGCCGGGGGCGGCGGGGCGGTCCGTTCGGCCCGGGCCATCCGGGGCGGGACGGCGAGCTGGACGACGTCCGCGAGCGCGCCGGCGTAGCGGTCGGCGACGGCCCGGCACAGGGCGAGCAGGGCGGGCGTGAGGACCGGCTCCGGGGAGAGCACCTGGGCGAGGGGCGCGAGCGTCCCGGGGTAGTCGCTCTCGGCCACCCGCTCGACGATGAACCCGTTGATGAGCCCGCCGCCCTCCCGCCGGCCGTCCCGCTCACCGGCGCCGAAGCGGACCCGGACCCGGACCCCGGGCCGCGCCTCGGCGTCCATGGCGGCGGGCACGGCGTAGTCGAAGTAGCGGTCGAGGTGGACGAGGCCCTTGTCGACGAGGACGCGGGCGACGGGGAGGCTCTCCGCGAGGGCGGCACCGCGCCAGGTGCGGGGGCGGGCCCGTGGTGCGGTGCGCCGCACGGTCTCGCGGATGAGGGCGAGCTGCTCGGCGGGCGGGGCCTGCCCGTCGCCGTCGGTGCCGTTGCCGCTGCTCACGCCCTCAGTCTTAGCAGACGGCGCCGACACGTCCCCCGCCGAGAACGCCGCCCGCGCGGTCGCGGGCTCCTCGACGGCACGGGGCGCACGGGGCGGGACGCACGGTGGGGCCCGCCGCACGGGCGGCGGGCCCCACCGTCAGACCGTCCTCAGCGGCTCACAGGCCGGCGGCCGCGCGCAGGGCCGGCACGCGGTCGGTGCGCTCCCAGGTGAAGTCCGGCAGCTCACGTCCGAAGTGCCCGTAGGCGGCCGTCTGCGCGTAGATGGGGCGCAGCAGGTCCAGGTCGCGGATGATGGCGGCCGGGCGCAGGTCGAAGACCTCGGTGATGGCCTCCTCGATCTTGGCGACGTCCACCGTGGCGGTGCCGAAGGTCTCCACGAACAGGCCGACCGGCTCCGCCTTGCCGATCGCGTAGGCGACCTGCACCTCGCAGCGGGAGGCCAGTCCGGCGGCGACGACGTTCTTCGCCACCCAGCGCATGGCGTAGGCCGCCGAGCGGTCCACCTTGGACGGGTCCTTGCCGGAGAAGGCGCCGCCGCCGTGCCGGGCCATGCCGCCGTAGGTGTCGATGATGATCTTGCGGCCGGTCAGGCCGGCGTCACCCATCGGGCCGCCGATCTCGAAGCGGCCGGTCGGGTTGACCAGGAGCCGGTAGCCCTCGGTGTCGAGCTTGATGCCGTCCTCGACGAGCTGCTTGAGCACGTGGTCGACGACGAACTCACGGATGTCGGGGGCGAGCAGCGAGTCGAGGTCGATGTCGGAGGCGTGCTGGCTGGAGACGACGATCGTGTCCAGGCGGACGGCCTTGTCCCCGTCGTACTCGATGGTGACCTGGGTCTTGCCGTCGGGACGCAGGTAGGGGATGGTCCCGTTCTTGCGGACCTCGGTCAGCCGCCGGGAGAGCCGGTGCGCCAGGGTGATCGGCAGCGGCATCAGCTCGGGGGTCTCGTCGCAGGCGTAGCCGAACATCAGGCCCTGGTCGCCGGCGCCCTGCTGGTCCAGCTCGTCCCCGGTCCTGTCCCCGGAGGCACCCTCGACGCGGTTCTCGTAGGCGCTGTCGACCCCCTGCGCGATGTCCGGCGACTGGGCGCCGATGGACACCGAGACGCCGCAGGAGGCGCCGTCGAAGCCCTTCTTGGACGAGTCGTAGCCGATGTCGAGGATCTTGCCGCGGACGAGGGAGGCGATGGGGGCGTACGCCTTGGTGGTGACCTCTCCGGCGACGTGCACCAGGCCGGTGGTGATGAGCGTCTCCACGGCCACTCGCGAGGAGGGGTCCTCCCGCAGGAGGGCGTCGAGGATGGTGTCGCTGATCTGGTCAGCGATCTTGTCAGGGTGGCCCTCGGTCACGGACTCCGAGGTGAACAGGCGGCGGGACACATCGCTCCCTGGGGTTGCAGCGGCTGCTGGCTGATCTTGGGTGGCCCGGTCGGGGAGCTGCGCCCCGCGCGGGTCCGCGGACAGTTTATCCGCAGGCCCGGGTGCACAGGTCAAGGTGTCTCACCCACTGAGTTGCCCTCATCACTCGCCGGCGGGCGGCGCGACCGGCTCCAGCCGCGCGGCGACGAGGTCCCAGACGGTGTCGGCGAGGGCCTCCTTCGGGCCGTGCGGCACCGGTGTGCTGCCGCCGTCCGCCGCCAGGATCACGGCCTCGTTGTCCGGGGAGCCGAACGTCCTGTCCTCGCCGACCTCGTTGACGACGAGCAGGTCACAGCCCTTGCGGGCGAGTTTGGCCCGCCCGGCCGCCAGGACGTCGTCGGTCTCGGCGGCGAAGCCGACCACGACCTGCCCGGGGCGGGCGCGCTCCGCCGCGACCTCGGCGAGGACGTCGGGATTGCGGACCAGGGCGACGGGCTCGGGATCCTGGCCGTCGCGCTTCTTGATCTTGCCGCTCGCGTAGTGGGCGGGCCGGAAGTCGGCCACGGCGGCGGCCATGACGACGGCGTCCGCGTCGGCGACGGCCTTCAGCACGGCCTCCCGCAGCTGCCGGGCCGTGCCCACCGGGACGACGGTGACGCCCCCGGGGGCGGGCAGCGCGGTGTTGGCGGCCACGAGCGTGACCCGCGCCCCCCGCGCGGCGGCGGTCGCGGCGAGCGCGTACCCCTGCCGCCCGGAGGAGCGGTTGCCGAGGTACCGGACGGGGTCCAGCGGCTCGCGCGTCCCGCCGGCGCTGACGACCACGTGGCGGCCCGTCAGGTCCGGGGCGCCGACGCCACGGGCCAGGACCCGCCGGCAGAGGGCGTAGATCTCCTCCGGCTCGGGCAGTCGTCCCTTCCCGGTGTCGGCTCCGGTGAGCCGGCCGGTGGCGGGCTCGATCACCACGGCTCCCCGGCGGCGCAGCGTCGCCACGTTCTCCCGGGTCGCCGGGTGCTCCCACATCTCGGTGTGCATGGCGGGCGCGAAGACCACGGGACAGCGGGCGGTGAGGAGCGTGTTGGTGAGCAGGTCGTTCGCGAGCCCGTGGGCGGCCTTGGCGAGGGTGTCCGCCGTCGCGGGGGCGACGACGACGAGGTCGGCCGCGCGGCCGATCGCCACGTGCGGCACCTCGTGGACGTCCGCCCAGACCTCGGTCGCCACCGGGCGGCCGGAGAGGGCGGCCCAGGTCGCCTCGCCGACGAAGTGGAGGGCGGAGGCCGTCGGCACGACCTGGACGTCGTGGCCGGACTCGGTGAACCGCCGTAGCAGCTCGCAGGCCTTGTAGGCGGCGATGCCGCCGCTCACGCCGAGGACCACCGTGGGCCGGTCCGTCGGGTCAGCCGTGTTCTCCGTGCCGGCCGTGTCAGCCATGCTCGTGTCCGCCTCTGCTCGGGAAGGGGCCGTGGCACGGCGTGCCGTGCGCACGTCCTATGACACACCACCGGCCCGGCAGGGTGTCTGCCGGGCCGGTGAACGCGGTGCTCGCGGGCCTCCTGGCTACCGGTGCCGCCGGTGCCGCCAGCCTCAGCTGGGGGAGTCCACGGCCTCGGAGGTCAGCAGGCCGGCGTTGATCTCGCGGAGTGCGATCGACAGCGGCTTCTCGTGGACGTGGGTGTCCACCAGGGGGCCGACGTACTCCAGGAGGCCCTCACCGAGCTGCGAGTAGTACGCGTTGATCTGACGGGCGCGCTTGGCGGCGTAGATCACCAGGCTGTACTTCGAGTCAGTGGCCTCGAGCAGCTCGTCAATCGGCGGATTGATGATGCCCTCGGGCGTGGCGATGGAAGAGGACACGCTCTGCCTTCCGGAGTGGATGAGACGTTCGGACGGCCGACTGCGGAGCACGGGGGGCCGATCCTCGGGGCTCGGCCTCCGGCTGTGCCGTGTGACCTGACCCTCGGCTCGGTGTTCCGACCCGGCCCTTCGGCCGGGCCGCCCGGGCGCACCGCCCACCGGACCATCAGAGCAAGGCTAGCAGTTCCGCGGCGACGTCCTCGACGGAGGTGTTGACCAGCGTGACGTCGAACTCCTCCTCGGCCGCCAGTTCCGTCCTGGCCGCCGAGAGCCGGCGTTCGATCACCTCGGGCGCCTCGGTGCCCCGCCCGGTCAGCCGTCGGACCAGCTCGTCCCAGCTCGGCGGGGCGAGGAAGACCAGCTGCGCCTCGGGCATCGAGGAGCGCACCAGCCGGGCACCCTGGAGGTCGATCTCCAGCAGCACCGGCTCACCGGCCTCCAGCTTGTCCAGCACGGCGCGTCGGGGGGTGCCGTAGCGGTTGCCCGCGAACTCGGCCCACTCGAGCAGTTCACCGTTGGCGATCAGCTTGTCGAACTCCTCGTCGTCGACGAAGAAGTAGTGCACGCCGTGCTGCTCGCCGGGTCTGGGCCTGCGGGTGGTCGCCGACACGGACAGCCACACCTCGGGGTGCACGGTCCGCAGATGCGCGACGACCGTACTCTTGCCGACGCCGGAAGGGCCGGAGAGCACGGTCAGCCGTGGGTGTCTTTCCGGGGGAGCCGGGGTTTCCCCCCGGGAGACGGGAGTAGTCATGCAGTGATTATCCCGGTTTCCGGGAGTGCCCGGGCCACGGGGGCGGTCCGGCCGCCCGGTCCGTGGCCCGGCACCCCCTCGGATCAGGAGGCGTTGCCGCCGAACTCGCGCTCCAGCGCGGCGATCTGGTTGGAGCCGAGCCCACGGACGCGACGGCTTTCGGAGATGCCGAGCCGCTCCATGATCTGCCGGGCGCGGACCTTGCCGACGCCGGGCAGCGACTCCAGGAGTGCACTGACCTTCATCTTGCCGATGACGTCGTTCTTCTGGCCCTGCTCGATGACGTCATGGAGGGATGCGCCGGAGTGCTTGAGCCGGTTCTTGACCTCGGCGCGCTCCCGGCGAGCCGCGGCGGCCTTCTCAAGCGCGGCTGCGCGCTGTTCAGGGGTAAGGGGCGGAAGAGCCACGCCTTCGTCACCTCGGATGTCGAACTGGTCGGATACGGATCGCTGTGGAACCTAGTTGCCCCGCATCTGCGGAGCAATGAGCAACGCGCCTGTTCACGCCGCTCTGCTCGGAGACTAGCGGCCTGCGGCGTCACAGTCAGCGAGAACAGCGGAAAAGTCCTGGTCAGACTCAAGCTGAACAGGACTTTTCCGGACATTACCGAGGAGTAGTCGAGCTGCGCCACCTCGGGACACCCCCCGAGCGGCGCCGGGTGGCGGCCGGGTTCACCGCAGGACGGCGACCAGCGCCTCCGTCTCGGCACGGACCGCCGCCCGCAGCGCCGCCCCGTCCGGGCCGTGCCGCAGCACGCCGCGGCTGACGGTGGGCAGGACGTTCGGCAGGGCGTCCCCGAAGACGCGCGGCAGGTCCGCCGCGCCCGCCCCCTGGGCGCCGAGGCCCGGGGCCAGCAGCGGGCCGTTGATCGCCAGGTCGGCGTCGCTGCGGCCGAGGGTGGCGCCCACGACGGCCCCGCAGGAGCCCAGCGGCTCGGCCCCCGCGTTCTCGGCCGCGAGGTGGTCCAGGACCACCTGGGCGAGCGTGCGCCCGTCCGCGACCGTCGCGCGCTGCACCTCGGGCCCCTCGGGGTTGGAGGTCAGGGCCAGGACGAAGACCCCGGCCCCGTTGGCGCGGGCCGTCTCCAGGGCCGGCCGCAGGGAGCCGAACCCGAGGTAGGGGCTCAGGGTGACGGCGTCCGAGAACAGCGGGCTCGTGCGGTCCAGGTACGCGGCGGCGTAGGCGCCCATCGTCGAGCCGATGTCGCCGCGCTTGGCGTCCATGAGCACCAGCGCCCCGGCGGCGCGCGCGTCGGCGACGGCGCGCTCCAGCACCGCCACGCCCCGCGAGCCGAACCGCTCGAAGAACGCCGACTGCGGCTTGAAGACGGCCACCTCCTCGGCGAGGGCCTCCACGACCGTGCGCGTGAAGCGTTCCAGCCCGGCGACGTCGTCGCCCAGCCCCCAGGCGTCCAGCAGGGCGGCGTGCGGATCGATGCCCACGCACAGCGGCCCGCGCTCGTCCATGGCCCGGCGCAGCCGCGCGCCGAAGGGCTCGGGGGACAGGGCCGGGGCGGGGCTCCCGGTCGGTTCGGCGGTGGCGCTCACGCGGTCTCCCGGCTTCCGGACGTGCGGGTGTCGGCGCCGACGGCGTCGGCGAGCGTCGCGTACGGGCTGGCGGCCAGGTGAGCGGCCAGCCCCCGGTGGATGCGGCGCGGCCACAGCGGCCCCTCGTAGACGAAGGCGCTGTAGCCCTGGATCAGGGTGGCACCCGCGAGGATGCGCTCCCAGGCGTCGTCGGCGTTCTCGATGCCGCCGACGCCGACGAGGGTCAGCCGGTCCCCCACGCGGGCGTAGAGGCGGCGCAGCACCTCCAGCGAGCGTTCCCGCAGCGGTGCGCCGGAGAGGCCGCCCGCCTCGCCGGTGAGCCGCTCCGGGGAGGTGAGGCCGAGCCCCTCGCGGGCGACGGTGGTGTTGGTGGCGATGATCCCGTCCAGGCCGAGCTCGACGGCCAGGTCGGCGACGGCGTCGACGTCCGCGTCGGCCAGGTCGGGGGCGATCTTGACCAGCAGCGGCACCCGGCGGCCGTCCGTCACGCGGTCGGCGGCCGCGCGGACCGCCGTCAGCAGCGGGCGCAGCTGCTCGGTGGCCTGGAGGTTGCGCAGCCCCGGCGTGTTCGGCGAGGAGACGTTGACGACGAGGTAGCCGGCGTGGGGGGCCAGCCGCTCCGTGGAGGTCACGTAGTCCGCGACGGCCTCCTCCTCGGGCACGACCTTCGTCTTGCCGATGTTGACGCCGACGAGCGCGCGGAAGGGCGGACGCGTCGCGGCGCGGGCGGCCAGCCGCTCCGCCACGGCGGCCGAGCCCTCGTTGTTGAATCCCATGCGGTTGATCAGCGCGCGGTCCGGCACCAGCCGGAAGAGCCGCCGGGGCGGGTTGCCGGGCTGCGGCTCCGCCGTGACCGTGCCGATCTCCACGTGGTCGAAGCCGAGCATCGTCAGCCCGTCGATGCCGACGGCGTTCTTGTCGAAGCCCGCCGCGAGCCCGAAGGGTCCGTGCATGCGGCGGCCGAGCGCGACGAGGCGCAGGTCGCGGTGGCGGGGCGCGAGGTAGGCGGCGGCGAACGTGCGCAGGACGGGGACGCGGGCGAGCGCCCGGATCCAGCCGAAGGCCAGGTGGTGGGCCTTCTCCGGGTCCAGGCGGCGGAGGAGGAGGTCGAACAGGAGGCGGTACATGCCGGTGGGTGCCTTCGCGTGGCGGGTGGCGGGTGGCGGGGATCAGGCTTCGGGTGACGGGGGCGCCGGGACGGTCGCGGGTGCGGGGGACGTCGCCCCGCACCCGCGACCGCCGCGCGGCTCAGCGGGTGCCGCGTGCCGCGTGCAGGTGCTCGGCGTGCTCCTGGAGGGAGCGGACGCCGACCTCGCCCCGGCCGAGGGCCTCGATGCCCTGGACGGCGGCGGCGAGGGCCTGGACCGTGGTCAGGCAGGGCACCGCACGGGCGACGGCGGCGGTGCGGATGTCGTAGCCGTCGAGCCGGCCACCGGTCCCGTAGGGGGTGTTGACGATGAGGTCCACCTCGCCGTCGTGGATGAGCTGCACGATCGTCTTCTCACCGTTCGGGCCCTCGCCCTCGCTCTGCTTGCGCACCACGGTGGCGCTGATGCCGTTGCGGCGCAGGACCTCGGCGGTGCCGGAGGTGGCGAGCAGCTCGAAGCCGTGGGCGACGAGCTCACGGGCGGGGAAGATCATCGAACGCTTGTCGCGGTTGGCGACCGAGACGAACGCGCGCCCCTTGGTGGGCAGCGCACCGTAGGCGCCCGCCTGGCTCTTGGCGTAGGCGGACCCGAAGACGGTGTCGATGCCCATGACCTCGCCGGTGGAGCGCATCTCCGGGCCGAGGACGGTGTCCACGCCCCGGCCGTGCACGTCCCGGAAGCGGGTCCAGGGCATGACGGCCTCCTTGACGGAGATCGGCGCGTCCAGCGGGAGCGTGCCGCCGTCGCCCTCGGCGGGCAGCAGGCCCTCGGCGCGCAGCTCGGCGACGGTCGCGCCCAGTGAGATGCGGGCGGCGGCCTTGGCGAGCGGCACGGCGGTCGCCTTGGAGGTGAAGGGCACCGTGCGCGAGGCGCGCGGGTTGGCCTCCAGGACGTAGAGGATGTCCCCGGCCATCGCGAACTGGATGTTGATCAGCCCCCGGACGCCCACCCCGTGCGCGATGGCCTCGGTGGAGGCCCGCAGCCGCTTGATGTCGTGGCCGCCCAGCGTGATCGGGGGGAGGGCGCAGGCGGAGTCGCCGGAGTGGATGCCGGCTTCCTCGATGTGCTCCATGACGCCGCCGAGGTAGAGCTCCTGGCCGTCGTAGAGGGCGTCGACGTCGATCTCGATGGCGTCGTCGAGGAAGCGGTCGATCAGCACCGGGTGCTCGGAGATGAGGCCCGCGTGCCGCTCCAGGTAGGCGCCCAGGGAGGGCTCGTCGTAGACGATCTCCATGCCGCGCCCGCCCAGCACGTAGGACGGCCGGACCATCACGGGGTAGCCGATCCCGGCGGCGATGGCCTTGGCCTCGTCGAAGGAGTAGGCGGTGCCGTACTTCGGTGCGGGCAGTCCGGCCTCGGTCAGGACCCGGCCGAAGGCGCCCCGGTCCTCGGCGGCGTGGATCGCCTCGGGCGGGGTGCCCACCACGGTGACGCCGTTGTCCTTGAGCGCCTGGGCCAGGCCGAGCGGCGTCTGACCGCCGAGCTGCACGATGACGCCGGCCACCGGCCCGGCCTGCGTCTCGGCGTGCACGATCTCCAGGACGTCCTCCAGGGTGAGCGGCTCGAAGTACAGCCGGTCGGAGGTGTCGTAGTCGGTGGAGACCGTCTCCGGGTTGCAGTTGACCATCACCGTCTCGTAGCCGGCCGCGCCGAGGGCGAAGGAGGCGTGGACGCAGGAGTAGTCGAACTCGATCCCCTGGCCGATGCGGTTCGGGCCGGAGCCGAGGATGATGACGGCCGGCTTCTCGCGCGGTGCGACCTCGGTCTCCTCGTCGTAGGAGGAGTAGAAGTACGGGGTGCGGGCGGCGAACTCGGCGGCGCAGGTGTCGACGGTCTTGTAGACGGGCCGGACGCCGAGCGCGTGCCGGACCTCGCGCACGACGTCCTCCCGCAGGCCGCGGATCGCCGCGATCTGGGCGTCGGAGAAGCCGTAGCGCTTGGCCTCGGCGAGTACCTCGGGGGTCAGCAGCCGGGCCTGCGCCACCTCGTCGGCGATCTCCTTGATCAGGAACAGCTGGTCGGTGAACCAGGGGTCGATCCTCGTCGCGTCGAAGACCTCCTGCGGGCTCGCTCCGGCCCGGATGGCCCGCATCACGGTGTTGATGCGCCCGTCGGTCGGCCGGCCGGACTCGGCGAGCAGCGCGTCCTTGTCGCCCACCGGGGAGACGAAGTCGAACTGGCTGCCCCTCTTCTCCAGCGAGCGCAGCGCCTTCTGCAGCGCCTCGGGGAAGTTGCGGCCGATCGCCATCGCCTCACCGACGGACTTCATGGTCGTCGTCAGCGTGGAGTCGGCGAGCGGGAACTTCTCGAACGCGAACCGGGGCGCCTTCACCACGACGTAGTCGAGTGTCGGCTCGAAGGATGCCGGGGTCTGCTCGGTGATGTCGTTGGGGATCTCGTCCAGCGTGTACCCGACGGCCAGCTTGGCGGCGATCTTCGCGATCGGGAAGCCGGTGGCTTTGGAGGCGAGCGCGGAGGAGCGGGAGACGCGCGGGTTCATCTCGATGACGATGACCCGGCCGTCCTCGGGGTTGACGGCGAACTGGATGTTGCACCCGCCGGTGTCCACGCCCACCTCGCGGATGACGGCGATGCCGATGTTCCGCAGGACCTGGTACTCGCGGTCGGTGAGCGTCATCGCCGGGGCGACGGTGATGGAGTCGCCGGTGTGCACGCCCATCGGGTCGAAGTTCTCGATGGAGCAGACGACCACGACGTTGTCGTGCTTGTCGCGCATCAGCTCCAGCTCGTACTCCTTCCAGCCGAGGATGGACTCCTCCAGGAGGACCTCGGTGGTCGGCGAGAGGGCGAGGCCCTGCCCGGCGATGCGCCGCAGCTCGTCCTCGTCGTGCGCGAAGCCGGAGCCCGCGCCGCCCATGGTGAAGGACGGGCGGACGACGACCGGGTAGCCGCCGAGCCCCTCGACCCCGGCGAGCACCTCGTCCATGGAGTGGCAGATCACCGAGCGGGCGGACTCGCCGTGGCCGATCTTCGTCCGGACGGCCTCCACGACGTCCTTGAACAGGTCGCGGTCCTCGCCCTTGTTGATGGCCTCGACGTTGGCGCCGATCAGCTCGACGCCGTACTTGTCCAGGGTGCCGGCCTCGTGCAGGGAGATCGCGGTGTTCAGCGCGGTCTGCCCGCCGAGGGTGGGCAGCAGGGCGTCGGGCCGCTCCTTGGCGATGATCTTCTCGACGTACTCGGGGGTGATCGGCTCGACGTAGGTGGCGTCGGCGATCTCCGGGTCGGTCATGATCGTGGCCGGGTTGGAGTTGACCAGGACGACCCGCAGGCCCTCGGCCTTCAGGACGCGGCACGCCTGGGTGCCGGAGTAGTCGAACTCGGCGGCCTGACCGATGACGATCGGGCCCGAGCCGATGACCAGGACGGACTGGATATCGGTGCGCTTAGGCACGCTGGCCCTCCATCAGGGAGACGAAGCGGTCGAACAGGTAGGCGGCGTCGTGCGGACCGGCCGCCGCTTCGGGGTGGTACTGGACGCTGAAGGCCGGACGGTCGAGCAGCCGCAGCCCCTCGACGACGTCGTCGTTGAGACAGACGTGGCTGACCTCGGCCCGGCCGTAGGGGGTGTCGGACGGTCCGTCGAGCGGCGCGTCGACGGCGAAGCCGTGGTTGTGGGCGGTGATCTCCACCTTGCCGGTCGCACGGTCCTGCACCGGCTGGTTGATCCCCCGGTGCCCGTACTTCAGCTTGAAGGTGCCGAAGCCGAGCGCCCGGCCGAGGAGCTGGTTGCCGAAGCAGATGCCGAACAGCGGCGTGCCGCGCTCCAGAACGGCCCGGACCAGCGAGACGGGGTGCTCGGCCGTGGCCGGGTCACCGGGGCCGTTGGAGAAGAACACCCCGTCGGGCGCGACGGCGTAGAGGTCCTCCACCGAGGACGTCGCCGGCAGGACGTGGACCTCTATCCCCCGCTCGGCCATCCGCTGCGGGGTCATCCCCTTGATGCCGAGGTCGACGGCGGCGACCGTGAAGCGCTTCTCGCCGATCGCCGGGACGACGTAGGGGGCGTCGGTGGCGACCTCGCCGCACAGGTCGGCGCCCTTCATCTGCGGGGCCTGCCGCACCTTCGCCAGCAGCGCGGCGTCGGTGTCCACGGCGTCGCCGGAGAAGATCCCCACGCGCATGGCGCCGCGCTCGCGCAGGTGGCGGGTGAGGGCGCGGGTGTCGACGCCGCTGATGCCGACGACGTCCTGCGCGGCCAGCTCCTCGTCGAGCGTGCGCACCGAGCGCCAGTTGGACGGGACGCGGGCGGGGTCGCGGACGACGTACCCGGCGACCCAGACGCGCCGGGACTCCGGGTCGTCGTCGTTCACGCCGGTGTTCCCCACGTGCGGGGCCGTCATGACGACGACCTGCCGGTGGTAGGACGGGTCGGTGAGGGTCTCCTGGTAGCCGGTCATGCCGGTGGAGAACACGGCCTCGCCGAACGTCTCGCCCACCGCGCCGTAGGCACGGCCACGGAAGACGCGGCCGTCCTCCAGGACGAGCACGGCGGGCGCCGGTGCGGGCTTGCGGGTGGAGGTCGTCATCATGCGCCTTCCCGGTCGTGCTGAGCGGCGACGGCACTGTCGCCGGTTTCGGTGGTGACGGCCGCGACAGTCTCGACCGCCTCGACCCACGCCGCGTGCTCGGCGGGGTGATCGGCCCGGAAGCCGGAGTCCAGGGTGCGCTCGCCGAGCTGCCAGGTGATCACCAGCAGGCCACCCTCGGTGAGGACCTTGCCGGCGATCCCCTTGTCCAGCCGGGCGCCGCGCAGGGCGTCGGCGGGGACGAAGAAGTCCCGCGCGCCGGGGCGCAGCACGGTGAGCCCCGCGTCGTCCAGCGTCAGCTCGACGCGGCTGCGGGTGCCCAGGCCGTGGGCGACGATGCGGTCGAGCCACTGCCCGGCGGTGGTGGAGCCGTGGTAGCGGCCGTCCAGGGTGAGCCGCGCGGCACCGTCCCGCTCGGGGACGGCGGCGGGCTCGGGCAGGTCGTGCTGGAGCGTGGCGCGCCACTTCCAGCCCTCACGCATCAGCCAGTACACGAGCGCGATGACCAGAAGGAGGCCGACGGTCCAGCCGATGCGGGCGGCCCAGTCGGTCACCTCCTGCGAGCGGCGCTCCGCCTCGGGCGCGGCGTCGGCGAGGAGGGTCAGTACGTTCACGTTCACGCCAGCTTTCCGTCGGTCACCGTGGCCCGGCCCCGCAGGAAGGTGTGGGTGACGCGGCCCGGCAGCTCGCTGCCCCGGTAGGGGGTGTTGCGGCTGCGGGAGGCGAAACCCGCGGGGTCCACCCGACCACGGTATGCCGGATCGACCAGCGTGAGGTTGGCGGGCTCACCCGCCGAGACGGGACGGCCCTGACCGGTGAGCCGGCCGATGCGGGCGGGGCGGAACGACATCCGCTCGGCGACCTGCGCCCAGTCCAGCAGCCCGGTGTCGACCATGGTGTGCTGCACGACGGACAGCGCGGTCTCCAGACCGACCATGCCCATGGCGGCGGCGCCCCACTCGCAGTCCTTGTCCTCGTGCGGGTGCGGGGCGTGGTCGGTGGCGACGCAGTCGATGGTGCCGTCCGCGAGGGCCGCGCGCAGGGCGAGGACGTCGTCCTGGGTGCGCAGCGGGGGGTTCACCTTGTAGACGGGGTCGTAGGAGCGCACCAGCTCGTCGGTCAGCAGCAGGTGGTGCGGGGTGACCTCGGCGGTCACGTTCCAGCCCTTGGACTTGGCCCAGCGCACGATCTCCACCGAGCCGGCCGTCGACAGGTGGCAGATGTGCACGCGGGAGCCGACGTGCGCGGCGAGCAGCACGTCGCGGGAGACGATGGACTCCTCCGCGACGGCCGGCCAGCCGCCGAGCCCCAGCTCGGCGGAGACCACGCCCTCGTTCATCTGGGCGCCCTCGGTCAGCCGGGGCTCCTGGGCGTGCTGGGCGATGACGCCGTCGAACGCCTTGACGTACTCCAGGGCGCGCCGCATGATCACCGCGTCGTCGACGCACTTGCCGTCGTCGGAGAAGACGGTGACACCGGCGGCCGACTCGTGCATGGCGCCCAGCTCGGCGAGCTGCTTCCCGGCGAGGCCCACGGTGACGGCGCCGACCGGCTGCACGTCGCAGTAGCCGGACTCGCGGCCCAGCCGCCACACCTGCTCCACGACGCCCGCGGTGTCCGCGACGGGGAAGGTGTTGGCCATGGCGTGCACGGCGGTGAAGCCGCCACGGGCGGCGGCCCGCGTACCGGTGAGGACGGTCTCGGAGTCCTCCCGGCCGGGCTCGCGCAGGTGGGTGTGCAGGTCGACCAGGCCGGGCAGGAGGACCTGGCCCTCCGCCTCGACGACGCGCGCGCCGTCGGCGGACAGTCCGGTGCCGACCTCGGCGATCGTCTCGCCGTCGACGAGGACGTCCCGCGCGGGGCCGCCGAGGACGCGGGCGCCGCGGATCAGGATCTTCTCGGTGTTCACGTGTTCTCCTCAGCGCTGTTCTCGGCGGCGTGCTCGGTGGGTGCGCCGCCCAGCGCGGCTCCCCCGAGCAGCAGGTACAGGACGGCCATGCGGGTGCTGACGCCGTTGGTCACCTGCTCCACGGCGGTGCACCGGTCGGAGTCGGCGACGTCGGCGGTGATCTCCATGCCCCGGTTCATCGGCCCGGGGTGCATCACCAGGGCGTGCCCGGGCATCCGCGCCATGCGGCCGCCGTCCAGGCCGTAACGGCGGGCGTACTCACGCTCGGTGGGGAAGTAGGCGGCGTTCATCCGCTCGCGCTGGACGCGCAGCGTCATCACGGCGTCGGACGTGGGGAGGACGGCGTCCAGGTCGTAGGAGACCTCGCACGGCCAGGCGTGGACGCCGACCGGGACCAGGGTGGGCGGGGCGACGAGGGTGACCTCGGCTCCGAGCGTGCTCAGCAGGTGCACGTTGGAGCGGGCGACGCGGCTGTGCAGGATGTCGCCGACGATCGTCACGCGGCGCCCGCCGAGGTCGCCGCCCCGGCCCGTTCCCAGGCGCCGACGCAGGGTGAAGGCGTCCAGCAGGGCCTGGGTGGGGTGCTCGTGCGTGCCGTCGCCCGCGTTGACGACGGAGCCGCCGATCCAGCCGGAGGTGGCCAGGCGGTGGGGCGCTCCGGAGTCGTGGTGCCGGATGACGACGGCGTCCGCGCCCATCGCCTCCAGGGTCAGGGCGGTGTCCTTGAGCGACTCCCCCTTGGAGACCGAGGAGCCCTTGGCCGAGAAGTTGATCACATCGGCGGAGAGCCGCTTGGCCGCGGCCTCGAAGGAGATGCGGGTCCGGGTGGAGTCCTCGAAGAAGAGGTTGACGACGGTGCGGCCCCGCAGCGTCGGCAGCTTCTTGATCGGTCGGTCGGCGAGTCGGGCCAGTTCCTCGGCGGTGTCGAGGACGAGGACGGCGTCGTCGCGGGTGAGATCGGCGGCCGAGATGAGATGGCGCTCCATCTGTTGCCTTCCGTGGGTGAGGGCGGGCGTGCCGGGGTGCGGGGGCGTGCGGGCGGGCCCGCCGGCGGCGGCCCGGCGGGGGCGGCGGTGCTCGGGCGCGGGTGGGTGCTAGCGCTCGTCGTCGGCCGCTGCGGCCTCGCGCAGACCGAGCAGCACGCCGTCGCGGCCGTCCTCCTCGGCGAGCTGGACGCGGACGGTCTCGCGCAGGGACGTGGGCAGGTTCTTGCCCACGTAGTCGGCGCGGATGGGCAGCTCGCGGTGGCCCCGGTCGACGAGGACGGCGAGTTGCACGGCACGGGGCCGGCCGAGGTCGCCCAAGGCGTCGAGGGCGGCGCGGATGGTGCGCCCGGAGAAGAGCACGTCGTCGACGAGCACGACGAGGGCGCCCTCGATGCCGTCGCCGGGGATCTCGGTGCGGGCGAGGGCGCGGGCGGGGCGCAGCCGCAGGTCGTCGCGGTACATCGTGATGTCCAGCGAGCCGACCGGGGTGGGCCGCCCGGTGATCTCCGCGAGCTTGGCGGCGAGCCGCTGCGCCAGGTGGACGCCACGGGTCGGGATGCCGAGGAGCACGACGTCGTCCGCGCCCTTGGCGCGCTCGACGATCTCGTGGGCGATGCGGGTGAGGACCCGCGCGATGTCCGGTCCCTCGAGGACGGGACGGCCGGGAGCGCCGTCGGCGCGGGTGGCGCTGCTGCCGGTGTTGTCCGTGTTACCCATGGGTAAAGGACCTCCTTCCCCGCCTCACGGGACGGGCCTTAAAGGACGCCTGGATCGTGCCGCTCCACGGTAGCAGGCCGGGTATCGGGTGACGCCGGCAGCCCCCGGACGGCCCCCTGGGCTCGGCGGGGTTGCGGATCGGCGTTCGCGCTGGTCAGCGGGGGCCGTTGGGACGGGTGAGGCGTCTGGGGCCCAGGTGGTCGACATCCTCGGCTTGACGCCGTACATTACGCTGCGTAACCTCACAGTGAGTTACCAACGCCTCTTTCCGGGGAGCCACATGTCCAGCGAATACGCCAAACAGCTCGGTGCCAAGCTCCGGGCCATCCGCACCCAGCAGGGCCTCTCCCTCCATGGCGTCGAAGAGAAGTCCCAGGGCCGCTGGAAGGCGGTCGTGGTGGGCTCGTACGAGCGCGGCGACCGCGCGGTGACCGTGCAGCGCCTCGCCGAGCTGGCGGACTTCTACGGCGTCCCGGTGCAGGAGCTGCTGCCGGGCAGCACGCCCGGCGGCGCGGCCGAGCCGCCGCCGAAGCTCGTCCTCGACCTGGAGCGCCTCGCGCACGTCCCGGCCGACAAGGCCGGTCCGCTGCAGCGGTACGCCGCGACGATCCAGAGCCAGCGCGGGGACTACAACGGCAAGGTGCTCTCGATCCGTCAGGACGACCTGCGCACCCTCGCCGTCATCTACGACCAGTCGCCCTCGGTGCTGACCGAGCAGCTCATCAGCTGGGGCGTGCTGGACGCGGACGCCCGCCGTGCGGTCGCGCACGAGGACGCGTGACGGCCGGGTAGCCGAAGAAACGTCACCTCCGCCCCGCTCCCCCGCCCAGCCGGGGGGGGTGGGGCGGAGGTGTTCTGACGGCCCCGCGTCCGCAGCGAGGGAGAGGGACCGCAGCGACGGAAGAGGCCCCCGCCACCCCGATGTCCTCGGGTGTCGCGGGGGCCTTTCGGCGGAAGCGGGGCTCTTCAGTCGCGCAGCGTGGGGCCGAGATCCTTCAGCCGACCGAGAAGGCCGTTGATGAAGGACGGCGACTCGTCCGTGGAGAACTCCTTGGCGAGCTGCACGCACTCGTCGAGCACCACCGCGTCCGGCGTCCCGTCCTCCCACAGCAGCTCGTAGGCGCCCAGCCGCAGCAGGTTCCGGTCCACGGCCGGCATGCGGTCCAGCGTCCAGCTCACGGAGTGCGAGGAGATCAGCTCGTCGATGCGGTCCGCGTGGCGCGCGTACCCCTCGACGAGCTGCATCGTGTACTCGCTCACCGGTGGCTGCCGGGTGTCGCTGCGGGCGTGCCGGACCCAGTCGGCCAGGACCGAGGCGACGTCCGCGCCCCGCTGGTCGGACTCGAAGAGGATCTGGAAGGCGCGCTTGCGTGCTTTCGTGCGAGCGGCCACGGTTAGCTGTTCACCCGGCCGAGGTACTCGCCGGAACGGGTGTCGACCTTGATCTTCTCACCGGTCGTGATGAACAGCGGCACGCCGATCTCGTAACCGGTCTCCAGCCGCGCGGGCTTGCTGCCGCCGGTGGAGCGGTCGCCCTGCACACCGGGCTCGGTGTGCTCGATGACGAGCTCGACGGAGGCGGGCAGCTCGACGAAGAGCACCTCGCCCTCGTACATGGCGACCGTGGGCTCGAAGCCCTCGATGAGGAAGTTCGCGGCCTCGCCGACGGTCTTGCGGTCGACGTGCAGCTGGTCGTAGGTGTCCATGTCCATGAAGACGAAGTACTCGCCGTCCATGTACGAGAACTGCATCGTGCGGCGGTCGACGGTGGCGGTCTCGACCTTCGTGCCGGCGTTGAACGTCTTGTCGACGATCTTGCCGGACAGCACGTTCTTCAGCTTGGTGCGCACGAAGGCAGGGCCCTTGCCGGGCTTGACGTGCTGGAACTCGACAACGGACCAGAGCTGGCCCGCGTCGAGCTTGAGCACCATGCCGTTCTTCAGGTCGTTCGTGGTGGCCACGGTGGCGGAATCTCCTACAGACGCTGCTTGGAACCAAGGCCCGCCCCGGCCCCGTGGGCCCGGCCGGGACGCTACAGAGCCAGCAGCTCCTTGGTCGTGATGGTGAGTAGCTCCGGCCCGCCGTCCGACTGCGAGCGGACGACGAGTGTGTCATCGATCCGGACACCGCCCCTGCCGGGGAGGTGAACCCCCGGTTCGACGGTGACCGGCACACAAGCGTCCAGTTTACCCACGCCCTCGGGCGACAGAACCGGGTCCTCTCCGATTTCGAGTCCGATCCCTCCCCCCACGGCCGGACCGAGGGCTTCCGCATAGCCCGCCGCGTCCAGGAGTTGACGGGCCGCCCGGTCCACCTCCCGGAACTGGACCCCGGGCGCCAGTGCCTCGCGGGCGGCCCGCTGGGCAGCGAAGACCAGGTCGTACAGCCGGATCTGCCAGTCGGCCGGTGCCGTGCCGATGACGAAGGTGCGGCCGATGCGGCAGCGGTAGCCACGGTAGGACGCACCCAGCCGCACGGTGAGGAAGTCGCCCTCCTCCACCCGGCGGTCGGTGGGGACGTGGTCGGCCAGCCCGGAGTGACGCCCGGTGGCCACGCAGGTGGGGAAGGCCGGCCCGTCGGCGCCGTGGTCGATGAGCCGGCGCTCCAGCTCCAGCGCGAGGTGACGCTCGGTCCGCCCGACGAGGATCGACTCCAGGAGCTCCCCCAGGGCCTGGTCGGTGATCTCGGCGGCGATGCGCAGCGCCGCGATCTCCTCCTCGTCCTTGACCAGCCGCTGCTGCTCGACGGCCGGACCGAGGTCGCTCAGCCGCAGCCGGGGCGCCGCGGCGGCCAGGGCGCGGTGCCGGGCGACGGTGAGGTGGTGCTCCTCCACGGCGAGCGTCCCGGCCCGGCCCCGGGCGGCGATCTCGCCCGCGGTGACCACCGGGTCCCCCGCCGGCGGGGGCACCGACCGGACGCGCAGGGCGTCGGAGCCGTCCCCGAGGCCGGGCGGCGGCACCGTGTCGGAGCGGGTCAGCAGGGTGTCGTGGCCGTCCGGGTCCAGCAGCAGCACCGCGCCGGGCGGCGCGCACCCGGTGAGGTAGCGGAGATTGGCCGGCGTGGAGACCAGCAGGGCCGTGCCGTCGCCCGCGCCGGACACCGTGGGCCGCTCCCGCAACCGGGAGCGTCGGGCCATGTGCACCTCGGACATGCCCCTGAGCGTACGGGTCCCCGGCGCCCCCGGCCGCTCACACGGGGCCGGACGGGGTGATCCGGCCCCGCCCGCACGGCCGGGCCCGCGCTACCAGGCGGGCGGGCTGGCGAGGCTGCGCGCCACGGCCTCGTCGAGCAGGCGGGCGGTAGTCTCCACGTCGTGCCGGGTGTTGTCGATGATGGGGAGGCCGCTGCTGTACCAGCCGGCCATCCGCCCGTGGATGCGGGCCACCTCCTCGTCGGCGAGGCGCCGGTTGCCGCTGCGCTCGGCGTTGCGTTCGAGGACGACGTCGAGCCCCGGCAGCAGGACCACGGGGATGAGCCCGGGCCCGACGTGACGCTTCCAGCCGCCGAGGCCGACGACGGGCCAGTCGGGGAAGACGGCGTCGTCGAGGATGCAGGAGACGCCGTTGGCGAGGAAGTTGCGCGCGGCGAAGCCGCAGGTGCGGCGGGCCAGTCGGTACTGCGTCTCCGAGCCGTCGCTCCAGCCCTGCTGGGGGTCGGCGAAACCGGAGCGCACCCACTCGCGGACGTCGTCGAGGCTGATGTGCGCGGTCGGCACGCGGCGGCGCTCGGCCCAGTGCCGGGCGACGGTCGTCTTGCCCGCACCGGCCGGGC
This sequence comes from Streptomyces sp. GSL17-111, assembly GCF_037911585.1. NCBI lineage: Bacteria > Bacillati > Actinomycetota > Actinomycetes > Kitasatosporales > Streptomycetaceae > Streptomyces > Streptomyces sp. GSL17-111. Next base: position 5,562,821 of record NZ_JBAJNS010000001.1, on the reverse strand, counting down.
CGATCAGCAGCACCGCCACGGGCACCTGGGTGGCGTCCGGCGGCCAGCCGCCGGGGGCCGCCCCCGGCGCGGGCTCGGGTGGCGGTGTCGGGATCTGTACGGGGGCGCCGACGGGCAGCCGGATCTGGCCGGTGCCTTCGGACGGCGGAGGAGGTGCGGGGTGCGAGCCCCCGCCGGGCCGCCGGGGCGGCGGAGCCGGCGCGGGGCTCGGCGGAGCCGGCGCGGGGCCGGGCGGCGCCGGGTGCGGCGGGGCCGGGCGGTGCGGCGGGACGCCGGGGGGCGCGCCGTGCGGCGGCGGGCCGGCCCAGCCGGGCCCCCGGACGGGGGCGGGCGGATGCGCCGGACGCGGCAGAGGCCCGGGGGGAACGGGACGGTGGCCGCCCTGGGCGGACCCCGCGTACTGCTGCATCCGGTACCACTCCGTCGTCCACAGGCGCGATCTCCGCGCGCCCACCGGTCAGTTCACCGCACGGTACCGCCTTCGGGGCCGTGCCGTCGGCCAGGGTGTGAACGGCCGGGCCGGGCCGGAAAGTGCCCGCCCCGGTCAGTCCGTCTGTTCGGCCAGGGCCCGCAGGGCGAGCCGGTAGGACCCGATGCCGAACCCCGCGACCGTTCCGCTGGCGACGGCCGCGATGACGGAGGTGTGGCGGAACCTCTCCCGCGCGTAGGGGTTGGAGATGTGCACCTCGATGAGGGGTGCCGTGCGCTGCGCGGCGGCGTCCCGCATCGCGTACGAGTAGTGCGTGAACGCCCCGGGGTTGATGACGACGGGGATCGCGTCGTCGGCCGCCTCGTGCAGCCAGCGGACCATCTCGCCCTCGTCGTTGGTCTCGCGGACCTCCACGGTGAAGCCGAGCTCGGCGCCGAGCCGGGTGCACTCCCTCACGAGCCCCGCGTAGCTGGTGGAGCCGTAGACGTCCGGCTCGCGCGAGCCCAGCCGGCCGAGGTTCGGCCCGTTGAGGACCAGCACCCGGCGCGGTGCCCCGCTCACCGCGCGATCTCCGCGTGGGCGGCGAGCAGCATGGCAGGGTCGGGGCCCTCCAGGACGGCCGGGCGGCCCAGCCCGTCCAGGACGATGAAGCGCAGCCGGTCCCCCCGGGTCTTCTTGTCGACCTTCATGGTCTCCAGCAGCTTGGGCCACTGGTCGCCCCGGTAGGTGACGGGCAGACCGACGGCCTCCAGCACGCTGCGGTGCCGGTCGGCGGTGGCGTCGTCCAGCCGCCCGGCGATGCGGCCCAGTTCGGCGGCGAAGACCATGCCGACGGCGACGGCCGCACCGTGCCGCCAGTTGTAGCGCTCGTTCTTCTCGATGGCGTGGGCGAGCGTGTGACCGTAGTTGAGGATCTCCCGCAGCCCCGACTCCTTCAGGTCGGCCGAGACGACGTCCGCCTTCACCCGGATCGACCGCTCGATCAGCTCGGTGGCGTGCGGGCCGTCGGGACGCCGGGCGCCCTGCGGGTCCCGCTCGATGAGGTCCAGGATGACCGGGTCGGCGATGAAGCCCGCCTTGATGACCTCCGCCAGCCCGCTCACGTACTCGTTGACCGGCAGCGACTCCAGGGCCGCCAGGTCGCACAGCACTCCGGCGGGCGGGTGGAAGGCGCCGACCAGGTTCTTGCCCTCGGCGGTGTTGATGCCGGTCTTGCCGCCCACGGCCGCGTCGACCATGCCGAGCACGGTCGTGGGCACGGCGATCCAGCGCACGCCGCGCAGCCAGGTGGCGGCGACGAACCCGGCGAGGTCCGTCGTCGCGCCCCCGCCGACGCCGACGACGACGTCGGTGCGGGTGAAGCCCGTCTGGCCGAGCGCCTTCCAGCAGTACGCGGCGACCTCGGCCGTCTTGGACTCCTCCGCGTTGGGGAGCTGGATCGCGATGGCCTCGTAGCCCTGCTCGGCCAGGTCCTGCCGGAGCACCTCGCCCGTCTCGGCGAGCGCCTCGGGGTGCAGCACCGCGACACGCTTGGCCTGCGGCCCGATGAGCCCGGGCAGTTCGGCCAGCAGCCGGCGTCCGACGAGCACGTCGTAGGGGTCGTGTCCGGTGCCCGCGACGGTGATCCGGGTGGGGGTCTCGGTGGTCATGCCTTCCTCAGCTCCAGGGCGTCCAGGACGTCGTCCGCGACCTGCTCGGGCGTGCGGCCCCCGGTGGGGACCACCGCGCGGGCGACCTCGGTGTACAGCGGGCGGCGCTCCTCCATCAGCGTGCGCCACTGCTGGCGCGGGTTGATGGCGAGCAGCGGACGCGGGGCGTCCAGGCCGACGCGCCGGACCGCTTCGCCGACCTCCATCTCCAGGAAGGCGACGGGCCGCCCGGTGAGCAGAGCGCGGGTCTCGTCGGCCATGACGGCGCCGCCGCCGAGCGCGAGCACCCCCGCGTGGGTCTCGACGGCCGAGCGGACGGCCTCCCGTTCCAGGGCGCGGAAGTGCGGTTCGCCGTCGTCGAGGAAGATGTCGGCGACCGGCTTGCCCGCCTGTTCGACGATGTCCGCGTCGGTGTCGCGGAAGCCGACGCCCAGCCGGTCGGCCAGCAGGCGGCCGACCGTGGTCTTGCCCACGCCCATCGGCCCGACCAGGATGACGGCCGGGCCGCTCACCGGATCGCCAGGTGGTCGAGGAAGCCGCGGACGTTGCGCCGCGTCTCCGTGACGCTGTCCCCGCCGAACTTCTCCGCGACAGCGTCGGCCAGGACGAGGGCGACCATCGCCTCGGCCACGATGCCGGCGGCGGGCACGGCGCACACGTCGGAGCGCTGGTGGTGCGCCTGCGCCGGTTCCCCGGTGGACACGTCGACGGTGGCCAGCGCGCGGGGCACGGTGGCGATCGGCTTCATCGCGGCCCGCACCCGCAGCAGTTCGCCGGTCGTCAGGCCGCCCTCGGTGCCGCCGGAACGGCCGGAGGCGCGGCGGATGCCCTCGGGCGTGGTGAGGATCTCGTCGTGCGCCTGGGAACCCGGCGTGCGGGCCAGGTCGAAGCCGTCGCCGACCTCGACGCCCTTGATGGCCTGGATGCCCATGAGCGCGCCCGCCAGCCGGGCGTCCAGCCGCCGGTCCCAGTGGACGTGGCTGCCCAGCCCGACGGGCACCCCGTGTGCGACGACCTCCACGACGCCGCCGAGGGTGTCGCCGTCCTTGTGGGCCTGGTCGATCTCGGCGACCATCGCCGTGCTCGCCGCCTCGTCCAGGCAGCGCACCGGATCGGCGTCCAGCCGCTCCACGTCGGCGGGGACGGGGACGCTGCCCCGGGGGGCGCGGGCGGCGCCCAGCTCCACGACGTGCGAGACGATCTCGACGCCCGCCGTCTCCTTCAGGTAGGAGCGGGCGACGGTACCGAGCGCCACGCGGGCCGCGGTCTCCCGCGCCGAGGCGCGCTCCAGCACCGGACGGGCCTCGTCGAAGCCGTACTTCTGCATGCCGGCCAGATCGGCGTGGCCGGGCCGGGGCCGGGTGAGCGGCGCGTTGCGGGCCAGCGCGGCCAGCTCCTCCGGGTCGACGGGATCGGCGGCCATCACCTTCTCCCACTTGGGCCACTCGGTGTTGCCGACCATCACGGCGACCGGCGAGCCCAGGGTGAGACCGTGGCGGACACCGCCGATGAACGTGACCTCGTCCCGTTCGAACTTCATCCGCGCGCCGCGGCCGTATCCGAGCCGCCGTCGCGCGAGTGCGTCCGCCACCATCTCCGTGGTGATCGGGACTCCGGAGGGCAGTCCCTCCAGTGTCGCGACGAGTGCGGGTCCGTGCGACTCCCCCGCGGTCAGCCAGCGCAACCTGCTCAACGGTGCTCCTCACTCCGCCAGTGCTTACCCCGATCCTCCCACGGACGGCGGTCACGGTCAGCGGCCGGTCCAGTACCCGGACGGCTCAGGAGCCCCGCAGGGCCGCCTCGCCCGCCTTGCGCATGGCGGCCAGCGGCGCGGGCGCGCGTCCGGTCATCTGCTCGACCTGGAGGACCGCCTGGTGGACGAGGAGGTCCAGCCCCCCGACGACCCCGCCCCCGGCGCCGGACCAGGCGGCGGCCAGCCGCGTCGGCCACGGCTCGTACAGCACGTCGAACAGCGTGCCGGGGGCGTCGGGCACGGCGCCCGCCAGCGCGTCCGTCGCCCCGGCCGGCGTCGTCGCGACCACCAGCGGCGCCGCCAGGCCCTCCGCCGCCCGCTCCCAGGGAGCCGTGCGGACGGCCACGCCCAGCCGCTCGCCCCACACCCGCATCTCGGCGGCCCGCTCCGGGCTTCGGACGTACGCCGTCACCGTGCCGGAGCAGACCCGGGCCAGGGCGGCGAGCGCGGAGGAGGCCGTGGCCCCCGCGCCCAGCACGGCGGCCTCGGGCACCTGGGCGACGTCGCGTTCGCGCAGGGCGGCGATCATCCCGGGGATGTCGGTGTTGTCGCCGCGCCGACGGCCGGAGCCGGTGAACACCACCGTGTTGACGGCCTCCACGGCCGCCGCCGTCGCGCTCACCTCGTCCAGCAGCGGGATGACCGCCCGCTTGAGCGGCATGGTCAGCGACAGGCCGGCCCAGCCGGGTCCGAGCCCGTCCAGGAAGGCGGCCAGCCCGGCCTCGTCCACCTCGAACCGGTCGTAGCTCCAGTCGTCGAGCCCGAGTTCGGCGTAGGCGGCGCGGTGCAGCACCGGGGAGAGCGAGTGCGCGATGGGCGAGCCGAGGACGGCGGCGCGTGCGGGTCCCGTGCTCACTCGTCCTCCTCCGCCCGCTTCTTGGCCTGCTCCGCGTTGAAGTCCTTCACGTGTTCCTGGTGTTCCTCATAGGTCTCGGTGAAGCGGGTGTCGCCGGGCTTGACCGTCACGAAGTACAGCCACTCCCCGTCCTCCGGGTTGAGCGCCGCCTCGATGGCCTGGTGGCCGGGGTTGTCGATCGGGCCCGGCGGGAGGCCCGCGTGCTTGTAGGTGTTGTAGGGGTGGTCGAGGCCGGTGTCCCCGACCGAGACGTCCAGCGTCGAGCGGTCGAGCGCGTAGTTGATGGTGGAGTCGAAGTCCAGCTTGCCGTTCGTGGCGGTGTTGCCGGGCTTCAGGCGGTTGTAGACCACCCGGGAGACCTTCGCGAAGTCGTCCTTCTCCTGCGCCTCGGCCTGGATGAGGGAGGCGATGATGAGCACCTCGTAGGGGGTCTTGTCGACCTGCGCGGCCTGCCCCTCCAGGTCGACCTTCTCGAACTCGGACTTCGCGCGCTCCACCATCTCCTTCAGCACGGCCTCCGGGTCGGAGCCCTCGCTCACGGAGTACTTGGAGGGGAAGAGGAGCCCTTCGACGTTGCCCTCGGCCCAGGCGGGCAGGCCCAGGTCGGCCGACTCGGCGATCTCCTCGGTGGTGCCCTCCGGTGAGCCGGTCTGCTCGTCGACGAGTGCGTAGATCTGGGTCGCGCGGAGCCCCTCGGGGACGATCAGGCCCGTCTGGCTGGCCGGGTCGAGCATCAGCTCGAGCGCCTCGGCCGCCGACATCTGCTTGCGCAGGCTGTAGATGCCCGGCTGGATCGACTTGGACGCCTCGTTGGCGTCGGCGGCCTCGACGAAGGCCCCCGAGCTCTTCACGACGTCCGCCGCCGCGAGGATCTTGGCCATGTCGCCCGCGAGCGCGCCCGGGGGGATCTCGACCTGGACGGTGCCGGAACCGGAACCGGAGTAGTCGGGCGCGGCGGCGAAACGGCTCTGGTAGAAGCTGTAGCCGGCGTAGGTGGCCCCGGCCGCCCCGCCCACCAGGACCAGCACGACGACCAGGCAGGCCATCCGGTTCTTGCGCCGGGCGCCGTTACGCCGGCCCTTGGCCGTCCGGCGTCCGGCGCGGGTGGAGGGCTCCTCGCCCGGTTCGTCATCCCGTTCGTCGCCCGGGTGGCCGCCGCCCCGGCGGGGGACTGCGGGCGCCGTCTCCTCGGGGCCGTCCTCCCCGGCGGCCCCGGAGGACGGCACGTCGAGGCGGTCCGCTCCGCCGTCGTCCGGGCCGCGCTCCCCTGCCTGTTCGTGCTCCGCGCCGGGGTGTGCGGGTGGGGGGCCGTGGTGCTCGTCGTACTGCTGATACGGCTGGTACTGCTGTTGTTCCTGGTACTGCTGTTGCTGGTACGGGTCGTGCCGGCCGACGTCCCCGTACTGCGGCGGGGCGTCGTAGCCGTGCGGGGGCGGGGTCCCGTAACCCTGACCCGGCGGGGTCCCGTAACCCTGCTGCGGCTGCGGCGGGGGGTAGGCGTCCGGCGCCGGGTAGTAGGCCGGGTACGCCGAGGGCGCGCCGTACGGGTCGGCGGGCAGCTGGTCGTACGGACCGCCGGTGGCGGCGTGCGGGTCGTGCCAGCCGCCGTAGGGGTCGGGCTGCTGAGGGTACTGCGGCTGAGCGCCGTAGGCGTCCCAGCCGCCCGGGTGAGCACCGCCGTCCCCTTCCCGGTCCCCGTACGGGGGCTCCTCGGGGTGCCACGGTTGGGAGCCTGGGCCCCGGCCATACTCAGTCATCGATCCCCTATGCCGCGCTTCGGCAACGTGCCCGTGATCGTACGACGGTCGAACGTCCCGGAGGCCGCCGCATCGCGCGGAACGTTACCGTACGGCGATCAGACAACCACTTCGACGCACTCCCCCGGCGCCCGTCCTGACACCCGTTCGGTCTCCAGGGCACTCTGCAGGATCACCACGGCCGCCGCCTGGTCGATCCGGGACCGACCCTTCTTCGCGTTCACGCCCGACGCCCGCATGGCCTGGGCGGCAGTGACGGTGCTCATCCGCTCGTCGACCAGCCGCACGGGCACCGGTGCGACGACCCGGGCCGTCTCCCGGGCGAAGGCGCGCACCTTGGCCGCCGCCGGACCCTCCTGGCCGTCGAGCGAGCGCGGCAGGCCGATGAGGACCTCCAGCGGCTCGTACTCCGCGACGAGCCGGGCGAGCCGACGCTGCGCGGCGGGCCGGTCCTTGCCGGGCACCGTCTCGACCGGGGTGGCGAGGAGCCCGTCGGGGTCGCACGAGGCGACCCCGATCCGGGCGTCCCCGACGTCGACGGCGAGCCGACGGCCACGGCGCATGTCAGACACCGGCCAGGCTCTCGCCGACCTGCCGCTCCACGGCGGCCAGCGCCTCGTCCACGGCGGCCGCGTTCTGGCCGCCGCCCTGGGCGATGTCGGGCTTGCCGCCACCGCCGCCCCCGAGGGTCTTGGCGGCGGTCCGCACCAGGTCACCGGCCTTGAGCCCGCGCTCCCGGGCGGCCTCGTTGGTGGCGATGACGGTGAGCGGCCGCCCGGCCACGACGCTGAACAGCGCCACGACGGCGGGCCGGTCCCCCGGGATGCGGCCCCGCACGTCCAGCACGAGCTTGCGCAGGTCGTCGGCGGTCGTCCCGTCGGGCACCCGGCCGGAGGCCAACGCGACCCCGCGCACGTCCTGGGCGCCCTGGGCGAGCCCGGCGGCGGCCTGGAGCACCTTCTCGGCGCGGAACCGCTCGATCTCCTTCTCGGCGTCCCGCAGCCGCGTGAGCATGCCGGAGATCCGCTCCGGCAGCTCCTCGGGGCGGCCCTTGACGAGCTCGGTCAGCTGCGAGACGACGGTGTGCTCCCGGGCCAGGAACTGGTAGGCGTCCACCCCGACCAGCGCCTCCACGCGACGCACGCCGGAGCCGATGGACGACTCCCCGAGCAGCTTGACGAGGCCGAGCTGGGCGGTGTTGTGCACGTGCGTACCGCCGCACAGCTCCTTGGAGAAGTCCCCGATCGTCACGACCCGGACGCGCTCGCCGTACTTCTCGCCGAACTCGGCGATGGCGCCCTGCTTGCGGGCGTCGTCCATCGACATGACCTCGGCCGTGACGTCCAGCTCCCGCGCCAGCACCTCGTTGATCCTCTGCTCGACGTCCGTGAGCACCGTGCCCGGCACGGCGGTCGGCGAGCCGAAGTCGAAGCGGAAGCGGCCCGGGGCGTTCTCCGAGCCGGCCTGGGCGGCCGTGGGCCCGAGCGCGTCCCGCAGGGCCTGGTGGGTCAGGTGGGTGGCGCTGTGGGCCCGGGCGATGGCCCGGCGGCGCACGACGTCGATGACGCAGTGCCCGGCCGACCCCAGCGTCACCTCGCCGACCTGGACGACGCCCTTGTGGACGCTCACGCCCGGAACCGGCTGCTGGACGTCGCGCACCTCGATGACGGCGCCGTTGTCGATCCGGATGCGGCCGGTGTCGGCCAGCTGCCCGCCGCCCTCGGCGTAGAAGGGCGTGCGGTCCAGGACGACCTCGACCTCGTCGCCCTCGTGCGCGGCCGGCGCGGGGACACCACCGACGAGCAGGCCGACGATCGTGGCCTCACCCTCGGTGTGCAGGTACCCGGTGAACTCGGTGACCCCGGCGGCGTCGGCGACCTGGCGGTAGGCGGAGAGGTCGGCGTGGCCGGTCTTCTTGGCCCGCGCGTCGGCCTTGGCCCGGTCGCGCTGCTCCTGCATCAGCCGGCGGAAGCCCCCCTCGTCCACGGAGAGGCCCTGTTCGGCGGCCATCTCCAGGGTGAGGTCGATCGGGAAGCCCCAGGTGTCGTGAAGCAGGAACGCCTGGTCGCCGGAGAGCACCGAGCCGCCCTTGGCCTTGGTCTCGGTGACGGCGGTGTCCAGGATGTTGGTGCCGGACTTGAGCGTCTTGAGGAAGGCGGCCTCCTCGGCGAGGGCCACGGTCTCGATGCGCCGGCGGTCGGTGACGATCTCCGGGTACTGCAGGCCCATCGTCTCGATGACGACGTCGACCAGCGCGCCGACGACCGGCTCCTGGGAGCCGAGGATGCGCAGGTTGCGGATGGCGCGGCGCATGATGCGGCGCAGGACGTAGCCGCGGCCCTCGTTCCCCGGGGTGACGCCGTCGGCGATCATCATGACCGAGGTGCGCAGGTGGTCGGCGACGACGCGCAGCGAGACGTCGCTGTCCTGGGCGGCGCCGTAGCGCACGCCCGTCAGCTCGGTGGCCTTGTCGATGACGACGCGCAGGGTGTCCGTCTCGTACATGTTCGGCACGTCCTGGAGGATCATCGCCAGGCGTTCCAGGCCGAGGCCGGTGTCGATGTTCTTGGCGGGGAGGTCACCGAGGATCGGGTAGTCCTCCTTGCCCGTGCCCTCGCCGCGCTCGTACTGCATGAAGACCAGGTTCCAGATCTCCACGTAGCGCTCGTCGTTGACGACCGGTCCGCCCTCGACGCCGAACTCCGGGCCCCGGTCGTAGTTGACCTCCGAGCACGGGCCGCAGGGTCCGGGTACGCCCATCGACCAGAAGTTGTCGGCCTTGCCCAGGCGCTGGATGCGCTCGGAGGGGACGCCGACGACGTCGCGCCAGATGCGTTCGGCCTCGTCGTCGTCCTCGTAGACCGTGATCCACAGCTTCTCCGGGTCCAGCCCGTAGCCGCCGTCGGCGACGGAGGAGGTCAGCAGCTCCCAGGCGAGCTTGCTGGCCCCTTCCTTGAAGTAGTCGCCGAAGGAGAAGTTGCCGCACATCTGGAAGAACGTGCCGTGCCGGGTGGTCTTGCCGACCTCCTCGATGTCCGGGGTCCGCACGCACTTCTGCACGCTGACGGCCCGGTCGAAGGGCGGCTTGACCTCACCGAGGAAGTAGGGCTTGAACGGCACCATGCCGGCGTTGACCAGGAGGAGCGTCGGGTCGTCCGCGATCAGCGACGCCGACGGCACGACGGTGTGCCCACGCTCCTCGAAGAAGCTCAGCCAGCGGCGGCGGATTTCAGCCGACTCCATCAGTGGTCCTCTTTTCCGGTCGTTCGGTGAGGCAGGCCGTGCTCGGCCTGCGGACGGCCCCCGGGCAGCACCCGGGGGCTCGGGGCGGCGGACAGGTACGTCGGCGCCGGTGCGTCGGGGTCGTTCGCGAGCCCCAGCGCCTCGTTCAGCTCGCGCTCGCGCTGCGTCATCCCGGCCCGGACGTCGATCGCCAGCTCCCGGAGTCGGTGCCCGGTGTCGACCGCCTTGTCGGCGGCGCGGGCCGCCAGCGACTCCGGAGCCAGGCTGCGCAGCTTGCGGTTGACCTTCGTGGTGGCCCAGACACCGGCGGCCGCGCCGGCGCCGAACCAGAACGTACGGCGGAACATGGGTGACTCAGTCCTTTCCACCCCGGCGCGGGCGGGGGCCGCGCCGGGCTCCGGGCACGCGTCGGCCGACGACCGTCCGGGGCGCCTTCCCGGGCGTCCCGCCGGTGCGGCCGAGCGCTCGGCGGACGCCGTAGCCGAAGGCGGCGACCTTCACCAGCGGGCCGCCGAAGGTCGTCGAGACGGTCGAGGACAGCGCGGAGGCGTTGGCCGTGACCTCCTGGACGTCGGTGGCGATGGCGTCCACCCGGTCGAGCTGCGACTGCGCGGAGCGGACGGTCGCCGAGGCCTCGCCCAGCAGGGGCACGGCCTGCTCCGTCACGCCCGTCACGAGCTTGGTGGCCGCCTTCAGCGTCTGTGCGAGCCTCACCAGCACCACGGCGAGGAACGACACCAGGATCGCCCAGAAGACCGCCACGAGGAGGCCGGCCACCTCACCACCGGACACAGCTGCACCGCTTCCCTCGGGTTCACGTCCAAGGCACCGACCTTATCGCGCCGGACCCGGCCTCCCGTACCGCATTGCGGGGCGCCGCCCGGGCCGACGGGGCACGCCCGGCGGGGACGGCACAGCCCCGCCCGCCGCGACGTCCGCGGCGGGCGGGGCTGTGACCGGTCACCCGGGGCCGGGGGCCGTCAGCGGGCGTAGTACTCGACGACGAGCTGCTCGTCGCAGATGACCGGGATCTCCTTGCGGTTCGGGTCGCGGTCCAGGCGGAACGCCAGGGCCTGGAGGTTGACCTCCAGGTAGCGCGGGGTCTCGCCGTCCGTCGCGTAACCGCCCTCGCGGGCCACCTGGAACGGGTACTTCTCGCGGCTGCGCTCGCGGACCATGACCACGTCGTCCGGGCGGACCCGGAACGACGGCTTGTCGACCTTGCGGCCGTTGACCGCGATGTGGCCGTGCACGACCATCTGGCGGGCCTGGTAGATGGTGCGGGCGAGACCCGCCCGCAGGACGAGCGCGTCCAGGCGGCGCTCCAGCTCGACGATGAGCGCCTCGCCCGTCTTGCCGTCGACCTTCCGAGCGCGGTCGTAGGCACGGACCATCTGGCGTTCGCTGATGTCGTACTGGGCCCGCAGCCGCTGCTTCTCCAGCAGACGGACCTTGTAGTCACTGTTCTGCTTGCGGCCGCGGCCGTGCTCCCCCGGCGGGTAGGGGCGCTGCTCGAAGTACTTGACGGCCTTCGGGGTCAGCGCGATACCGAGCGCACGCGACTTCTTGACCTTGGGACGCGACTGGTTCACGTTGAACGAACCTCCGTGTAAGTTAGGTGAGGCTTACCTTAGCGGAGGAGAACGCTGTGTTTCGACCTGGGATCCCCCTGCCCGGCACCGATGACGACGCCGCGGCGGGTCAGCCGCGTCCCGCGGAAGAAAGCGCCGGCCGACCCTGTGCGGCCGAGCGCGTACGTACCCTCGTGGACTCCAGCGTATCCGCCGTCCTGGCCATTCCGGGCGCCGAGCCCGGCGGGCTGGGCTCGACCCTGCCGCTGGCCCGCGCCGTCTCCCCCGACGGGGACGTTTTCGTCCTGGTCAGCGCCGAGTCCTCGGCCGCCCGGGCCGCCGCCCACGCGCAGGACGACGACGTCGTCGCCGTGATGGACATCACGGACGTCGCCCCCGTCTCCGTGCCGCGGCGCGTGCGCGGACACGCGCAGATCGGCGGCTGGCTGACGGCGGTGCGCGGCGACGACCTGGCCCTCGCCGAAGGGCTGCTGGCCGACCGGCTGCCGCCCGAGCCGCCCGGCGGCGCGCCGCAGCGCATGACGCTGCGCCTGGAGTTCGGCGAGGCCGTCGTGGAGGACCTGTGGGGCGAGGGGCACGTCGAACCCGAGGAGTTCGCCGCCGCCCGCCCCGACCCCCTGGCCCGCCACGAGGCCGACCTCCTCCAGCACCTCGCCGCCGCCCACAGCGACCGCGTGGGCGGGCTGTGCGCCCTGCTCGGCGAGCGCGACCCCGGCTGCGCCGCCGCGTCCCTGCACGCGGTGCCGCTCGCGCTGGACCGCTTCGGGCTGCGGGTGCGCTACCACGCCCCGGCCGGCGCGGCGGGCGAGCCGTTCGACGTCCACTTCCCGTTCCCCCGGCCCGTGGCCGACGTCGCCGGGCTGCGGCGCGCGATGCACGGCCTCTTCGACGCGGCCGAGAGCGCGTAGGCGACCGGGCCCGCCCGCGCCCGCCGGTCGCCGCTCAGCCCTCCCCGGACCCCTCCTCGCCCCGCAGCCGGGCGCGGACGCGGGCGGCGACGTCCGCGTAGCGGGCCTCGGCGCCGTACCGCGTGGGCTCGTAGTAGCGCGCGCCGTGCACGGCGTCCGGCGCGTACTGCTGCGCGGCGACGCCGCCGGGCAGGTCGTGCGGGTACTGGTAGCCGGCGCCGTGGCCGAGCCTCTTCGCACCGCCGTAGTGGCCGTCCCGCAGGTACGTCGGCACGGGCCCGGCCTTCCCGGCCCGGACGTCGGCCAGCGCGGCGTCGATCGCCTTGTAGGCGGCGTTGGACTTGGGCGCGAGGGCCAGGGCGATCGTCGCCTGGGCGAGGGTGATGCGCGCCTCGGGGAATCCGATCATCGCCACCGCCTGGGCGGCGGCGACGGCCGTCTGGAGGGCACTCGGGTCGGCCAGGCCGATGTCCTCGCTGGCGGAGATCATCAGCCGCCGCGCGATGAACCGGGGGTCCTCGCCCGCCTCGACCATGCGGGCCAGGTAGTGCAGCGCGGCGTCCACGTCCGAACCACGGATCGACTTGATGAGGGCGCTGGCCACGTCGTAGTGCTGGTCCCCGTCGCGGTCGTACGTCACGGCGGCCCGGTCGACCGTCTCCTCCAGCGTGGCCAGGGTGATCTCCGACTCGGCCTTGGCCAGCGCCGCGCCCGCCGCCGCCTCCAGGGCGGTCAGCGCGCGCCGGGCGTCCCCCTGGGCGATGCGCAGCAGGTGCGCCTCGGCCTCCTCGGGCAGGGTGAGCGCGGCGGCGAGCCCGCGCTCGTCGGCCAGCGCCCGGCGGATCAGCCCCCGCAGGTCGTCGTCGGTGAGCGGCTCCAGCGTCAGCAGCAGCGAGCGGGACAGCAGCGGCGAGATCACCGAGAAGTACGGGTTCTCCGTGGTGGCGGCGACGAGCGTCACCCAGCGGTTCTCCACGGCGGGCAGCAGGGAGTCCTGCTGGGCCTTGGAGAAGCGGTGGATCTCGTCCAGGAACAGCACGGTGTCCTTGCCGTACGCGCCCGAGGAGCGGCGGGCGCCGTCGATGACGGCCCGGACCTCCTTGACCCCCGCCGTGATGGCGGACAGCTCGACGAATCGCTTGTCGGTGGCCTTGCTGACGACGTACGCGAGCGTCGTCTTCCCCGTCCCCGGAGGCCCCCAGAGCAGGACCGACGAGGCTCCGGCCGGGCCGCCGTCGCCCTCCCCCACCAGCCGGCGCAGCGGGGAGCCGCGCCGCAGCAGGTGCCGCTGGCCCACCACCTCGTCCAGCGTGCGCGGACGCATCCGCACCGCGAGCGGGCTCGCGGCGGGGTCCTTGGACTGGCGTTCCTCGGCGGCGGCGGTGAACAGGTCGGGCTCCACCCTGGAAACCCTAAGTCACCCCACTGACAGCGCCGCCCCGGGCGGCGAGCGGGCTCAGCCGAGCCAGAAGTCCCACCACTTGGTGAGGATCAGCATGCCGATGATCCCGGTGTGCGCGGCCGGGAAGACCCAGGGGAACTCCAGCAGGACGTTCCGCAGACCCTCCGGGGCGGGGACGAGCCGGTGGCGCACGGTGTGCACGAGCGTGGCCCAGAACATCGTGAGCGTGGCGACCCAGGCCAGGCAGCACCACAGGCACAGGGAGTTGATGTTGTACAGGGACTGGTACATCAGCCAGGTGCAGAACGCCACGCCGAAGAACGTGCCGCCGAGCAGGCTCCGCCAGAACCACGGCCGGAAGTGCCCCCCGGCGAGCGCCGCCGCGCCGATCGTGACGACCGCGCCGAACATCACCAGGCCGAGCATCGGGTTCGGGAAACCGAACGCCTCGGCCTGGTCGCTCTCCATGATGTTGCCGCAGGAGACGATCGGGTTGAGGCTGCAGCCGGGGGTGAACGTCTCCCCGACGGCCTTGGCCTCCAGGATCTTCTGCTTGTCCAGCGTGATGACCCAGGCGGCCAGGAGGCCCGCCAGGCCCGTCACGACGAGCAGCCAGGCGTAGACCCGGCCCGCCGCGATCGTGGCCGGGCCGGGCCGGTCGTCCTCGGTGCCGTCCTGGGCGCGGGGTGCCGTCTGGGTCATCATGGCGCTCGTCGTCCCATCGTCTGAGGTCTGCTGCTCATTGTGGCCCAACGAGCCAGGTGTCAGCTCAGTTTCGCCCGGATTTCGGCCACGGCGGAAGAGAGCGCCACCGGGGTCTGCTCACCGCTGTCGAGATCCTTGAGCTGGACGACGCCCTCGGCCAGGTCCCGCTCCCCGAGGACCAGGGCGTACCGCGCCCCGGAGCGGCCCGCCGACTTCATCGCGTTCTTCAGCCCCTTGCCACCGTAGGCGAAGTCGGCCGCGACGCCCGCCCGGCGCAGCTCGGTGAGCACCCCGAACAGGACGCCGCGTGCCTCCTCGCCCACCGGCACGGCGTAGACGTCCGTCAGCGAGGGCGTGGGCAGCGTCACGCCCTCGGCGCGCAGGGCCAGGACCGTGCGGTCCACGCCGAGCGCCCAGCCCACCGAGGGCAGCGCCGGGCCGCCGATCATCTCGGAGAGGCCGTCGTAGCGGCCTCCCCCACCGACGGCCGACTGGGCACCGAGGCCGTCGTGCACGAACTCGAAGGTGGTGCGGGTGTAGTAGTCCAGGCCGCGCACCAGCCTCGGGTCGTCCTCGAACGCGACGCCCGCCGCCGTCAGCAGCGTGCGCACCCGCTCGTGATAGGCCGCGCAGTCCTCGCACAGGTGGTCCCGCATGAGCGGCGCGCCGGTCAGCTGCCGCTGGACGGCCTCCCGCTTGTCGTCGAGCACCCGCAGCGGGTTGATCTCGATGCGCTCGCGGGTCGCCTCGTCCAGGTCGAGGCCGCGCAGGAAGTCCTGGAGGGCGGCCCGGTAGGCGGGACGGCACGCGGCGTCCCCGAGAGAGTTCAGCAGCAGGCGGAAGTTCCGCAGGCCCAGCGACCGGTAGGCGTCGACGGCCAGGATGATCAGCTCGGCGTCCAGCGCCGGGTCCTCGGCGCCCAGGGCCTCCGCGCCGACCTGCGAGAAGTGCCGGTAGCGGCCCGCCTGCGGCCGTTCGTAGCGGTAGTAGGAGCCCGAGTACCACAGCTTCACCGGCAGGGCGCCCCGGTGCAGGTTGGCCTGGAGGGCGGCGCGCAGGACGGAGGCCGTGCCCTCGGGCCGCAGGGCCAGCTCGTCGCCGCCCTTGGTGGTGAGCGTGTACATCTCCTTGGTGACGATGTCGGTGGACGCTCCGACACCGCGCGCGAACAGTTCCACCTGCTCGAAGCCCGGCGTCTCGACGTAGCCGTACCCGGCGCGCCGCAGCGGGGCGGAGAGGGCCTCGCGGACGGCGAGGAAGTCGGCCGAGTCCGGCGGGATCAGGTCGTACGTGCCCTTGGGGGCGGAAAAGGTGCTCACGGAAGTCTGGTTCACATTCCTCGTCGTGGAGCCGTGATGTCGTCGGCTCCGTGGCCGGCGGCGACCTCCCGGAGGAAGGGGTTCGTCGCGCGCTCGCGGCCGATGGTGGTCTGGGGGCCGTGCCCGGACAGGACCACCGTCGAGTCGTCCAGCGGCAGGCAGACACGTGCCAGCGACCGCAGGATCTCGGCGGAGTCACCACCGGGCAGGTCGGTGCGTCCGATGGAGCCGGCGAACAGCAGGTCGCCCGAGAAGAGGACCGGCGGGATGTCCGCCTGCTCGGGCATGCCGAAGGTCACCGACCCCCGGGTATGGCCGGGCGCGTGCGCGACGGTCAGCTCCAGGCCCGCAAGGCTCAGCCGGGCGCCGTCGGTCAGCTCGTGCACGTCGTCCGGCTCCCCCACGGTCAGCTCGCCCATGAGCTGCTGCCCGATGGCGCGGCCCAGCGCCTTCTCCGGGTCGCTCATCATGTAGCGGTCGTCCGGGTGGATCCAGGCGGGGACGTCGTGCGCCCCGCAGACCGGCACCACGGAGGCCACGTGGTCGATGTGCCCGTGGGTGAGGACGACGGCGACCGGCTTGAGCCGGTGCTTGGCGACGGCCTCCTCGACGCCCGCGGTGGCCTGGTGGCCAGGGTCGATGATCACGCACTCCTCACCGGCGGCGGGGGCGACCAGATAACAATTGGTCCCCCAGGCCCCGGCGGGGAACCCGGCAATGAGCACGATCGTCCTTCAGTCGTCCGGCGGTCGGGAAGTGTCCGCCCCGAGCCTACCGGCGCCGCCGGTGCCGCCGCGAACCCGTATACGGTACGGGCGGCGGCAGGTCAGGGCACCCACAGGCCGCATCACCCCCGCACGGCCCGAAGGAGAAGACCGTGGTCACCAAGGAGCAGCGCCGCAGACAGCTCGCACGGCGGAAGCAGCAGCGCCGGGAGCAGCGGCAGGCCGTCGCCCGCCGCAGGCGGCGGCTGCGGAACGGGGTCGTCGCCGGCGTCCTGGTGCTCGCGCTCGGCGGCAGCGCGGTGGCCGTCGCCGCCGGCGTCTTCGAGGGGGAACCTGAGAAGCAGCCCGAGGACGTGGCGCAGACGCCGCCGCCGGACCCGTGCGAGGAGCCCGCCGAGGGCGAGCCGAACGGCAAGCAGTGGGAGAAGGAGCCTGAGATGTCGGTCGACACCGACGCCTCCTACACCATGCGGCTGGCGACCACCTGCGGCGACATCGAGATCGCGCTGGACGCCGAGCGGGCCCCGCGCACGGTGAACTCCTTCGACTTCCTCGCCGGGGAAGGCTACTTCGACCACACGCGCTGCCACCGCCTGGTCGACCAGGGCATCTTCGTCCTCCAGTGCGGGGACCCGGCGGGCACCGGCCAGGGCGGCCCCGGCTACACCATCCCGGACGAGAACCTCGAGGACCCGAAGGTCGAGGGCGGGGTCTACCCGGCGGGCACGGTCGCCATGGCCAACACCTACAACGCCCAGACGGACGAGGGCCGGGACAGCGGCGGGAGTCAGTTCTTCCTCGTCTACCAGGACAGCGAGCTCCCACCGAACTACACACCGTTCGGGGAGATCACCGACGGCATGGACGTCCTGGAGAAGATCGCGGACGCCGGTTCGACCGTGGACCCGCAGATCCAGGCCACCGTTCCGAACGCCACCGTGGTGATCGACGAGGCCACGGTCCGGGAAAGCTGAGGGCCCGGCCAGATCACCCGTGCGGGACCGGGACAGCCCGGCCGCCGGTCGCCTATGTTGGCGTTGTGCAGGGCACCTGCTCCGGCCAGGTGACCAGCACGGTGAACATCGGATGCCGGACGACAACCGTGGACGATGCCGGGGGCGCACGGTGCCCCGCCGGTGTCATGTGGAGGAGGCGCTGTGAGCAGCGACCCGTGGGGCCGCGTCGATGAGACGGGGACCGTTTACGTGCGGACGGCCGAGGGCGAGCAGGTCGTCGGATCGTGGCAGGCCGGCTCCCCCGAGGAGGCCCTCGCGTACTTCGAGCGCAAGTACGAGGGCCTGGTCGTCGAGATCGGCCTCCTGGAGCGCCGGGTGAAGACCACCGACCTGTCCTCGAAGGACGCCCTGACCGCGATCGCGCACCTGCGCGAGCAGGTGGACGCCCACCACGCGGTCGGTGACCTCGACGCCCTCCGCACCCGGCTGGACGCCCTGACCACCCGGGTGGAGGCCCGCAAGGAGGAGCGCAGGGCCCAGAAGGCCCGACAGGCCGAGGAGGCCCGGGAGGCCAAGGAGAAGCTCGTCGCCGAGGCCGAGGAACTGGCCGGGAGCGAGCAGTGGCGGGCCGCGGGCGAGCGGCTGCGCGCCCTGGTCGACATCTGGAAGGGCCTCCCCCGGCTGGACCGGAAGTCCGACGACGAGCTGTGGCACCGCTTCTCCCACGCCCGGTCGGCGTTCTCCAAGCGGCGCAAGGCGCACTTCGCGGCGCTGGACGCGCAGCGGGAGCAGGCCAGGCAGCGCAAGGAGAAGCTGGTCACCGAGGCGCAGGCGCTGTCCGGCTCGACGGACTGGGGGGCCACGGCCGCCCGGTACCGGGAGCTGATGCAGGACTGGAAGGCGGCGGGCCGCGCGCAGCGGGAGCACGAGGAGGACCTGTGGCAGCGCTTCCGCGCGGCCCAGGACGTCTTCTTCCAGGCCCGTGGCGAGGTGTTCGCGGAGCGCGACTCCGAGCAGCGGGAGAACCTGACGAAGAAGGAGGAGCTGGCCACCGAGGCGGAGAAGCTGCTGCCGGTGACGGACCTGAAGGCCGCGCGGTCGGCGTTCCGTTCCCTCAACGAGCGCTGGGACGCGATCGGGCACGTGCCGCGGGACGCACGGGCGCGCGTCGAGGGCCGGATGCGGGCGGTGGAGCAGGCGATCCAGGAGGCCGAGGAGGCCGAGTGGCGCCGCACGAACCCGGAGGCGCGGGCGCGGGCGGCGGGGCTCACGGGCCAGCTCCAGGACGCCGTGGACGCGCTGCGCGCCGACGTGGAGGCGGCGCGGGCGGCCGGCAACACCGCGAAGGCGGAGAAGCTGGAGAAGGAGCTCGCGGGCCGCCAGGCCCTGCTGGACCAGGCCCTCAAGGGCCTCCAGGAGTTCGGCGGCTGACCGCCCGGCGCGGTACGGCGAAGGCCCCGGCGGGTGCCGGGGCCTTCGCCGTACCTACGGCCGGCGGGCGGAGGTGACGCGGTAGACGTCGTAGACGCCCTCCACGCCGCGTACCGCCTTCAGCACGTGGCCGAGGTGCTTGGGGTCGCCCATCTCGAAGGTGAAGCGGGAGGTGGCCACCCGGTCGCGGGAGGTCTGCACGGCGGCGGACAGGATGTTGACGTGCTGGTCGGAGAGGACCCGCGTGACGTCGGACAGCAGCCGCGAGCGGTCCAGGGCCTCCACCTGGATGGCGACGAGGAAGACCGAGGACTGCGTCGGTGCCCACTCCACCTCCAGCATCCGCTCCGGCTCCCGCGCCAGGGCGTCGACGTTGACGCAGTCGGCGCGGTGGACGGAGACGCCGCTGCCCCGCGTCACGAAACCGATGATCGGATCGCCGGGGACGGGCGTGCAGCAGCGGGCGAGCTTGACCCAGACGTCCTCGGTCCCCTTGACGATGACGCCGGGGTCGGCCGTGGCCCGGCGCTTGGTGCGGCGGCGCAGCGGGGGTGCCGTCTCGGCGATGTCCTCGTTGGCGGCCTCCTCACCGCCGAGCGCCTGCACGAGCTTCTGGACGACGTTCTGCGCGGTGACGTGGCCCTCGCCGATGGCCGCGTAGAGCGAGGAGATGTCGGGGTAACGCATCTCGTGGGCCAGGGTGACGAGCGAGTCGCCGGTGAGGATGCGCTGGATCGGCAGGTTCTGCTTGCGCATCTGCCGGACGATGGCGTCCTTGCCGTGCTCGATCGCCTCGTCGCGGCGCTCCTTGGAGAACCAGCCACGGATCTTGTTCCGGGCCCGGGGCGACTTGACGAAGTTGAGCCAGTCCCGCGAGGGCCCGGCTCCGGGGGCCTTGGAGGTGAAGATCTCCACGGTGTCGCCGTGGTCGAGCGTGGACTCCAGCGGGACGAGACGGCCGCCCACGCGGGCGCCGATCGTCCGGTGGCCGACCTCGGTGTGCACGGCGTAGGCGAAGTCCACCGGCGTCGCACCGGCGGGCAGCGCTATGACGTCGCCCTTGGGCGTGAAGACGAAGACCTCGTTGCGGGAGAGGTCGAAGCGCAGGGACTCCAGGAACTCGCCCGGGTCCTCCGTCTCCTTCTGCCAGTCCAGCAGCTGCCGCAGCCAGGCCATGTCGTTGACGGTGTCCTTGCCGCCCCTGCCGCGCCCGGGCACGTCCGTGCGGACCTTGGAGGCACCGGCCACGGCCTCCTGCTTGTACTTCCAGTGCGCGGCGATGCCGTACTCGGCCCGCCGGTGCATGTCGTAGGTGCGGATCTGGAGTTCCACCGGCTTACCGCCGGGCCCGATGACCGTCGTGTGCAGCGACTGGTACATGTTGAACTTGGGCATCGCGATGTAGTCCTTGAACCGCCCGGGGACCGGGTTCCACCGCGCGTGCACGGTGCCCAGGGCCGCGTAGCAGTCGCGGACGGTGTCGACGAGGACGCGGATGCCGACCAGGTCGTAGATCTCGGCGAAGTCCCGGCCCCGCACGATCATCTTCTGGTAGACGCTGTAGTAGTGCTTCGGGCGGCCGGTGACGGTCGCCTTGATACGCGCGCCGCGCAGGTCGCCCTGCACCTCGTCGATGACGGTGGCGAGGTACTCGTCGCGCTTGGGGGCGCGCTCGGCCACGAGCCGCACGATCTCGTCGTACATCTTGGGGTAGAGGATCGCGAACGCGAGGTCCTCCAGCTCCCACTTGATGGTGTTCATGCCCAGCCGGTGGGCCAGCGGGGCGTAGATCTCCAGCGTCTCGCGGGCCTTCTGCTCCTGCTTCTCGCGGCGCAGGAAGCGCATGGTGCGCATGTTGTGCAGCCGGTCGGCGAGCTTGATGACCAGGACGCGCGGGTCCTTGGCCATGGCGACGACCATCTTGCGGACGGTCTCGGCCTGCGCGGCCTCGCCGAACTTCACCTTGTCCAGCTTGGTGACGCCGTCGACGAGGAGGGCGACCTGGTCACCGAAGTCGCGGCGCAGGGTGTCCAGGCCGTACTCGGTGTCCTCGACCGTGTCGTGCAGCAGCCCGGCCATGAGCGTCGCCGGGTCCATGCCGAGCTCGGCGAGGATGGTCGTCACCGCGAGGGGGTGGGTGATGTACGGGTCGCCGCTCTTGCGCTTCTGGCCCCGGTGCCACCGCTCGGCGACCTGGTAGGCGCGCTCGATCTGCCGCAGCGTGGCGGTGTCGGCCTTCGGGTCGTTGCCGCGCACGATGCGCAGCAGGGGCTCCAGGACGGGGTTGTACGGGGTGGAGCGCTGCACGCCGAGGCGGGCCAGCCGGGCCCTCACCCGGTTGGAGGAGCCGTAGCGGCCCGAGACGCCGGAGATGGCCCGCGTCGGCGTGGCGCCCGTCCGGGCGGCGGACCCGGACTTCGGACGGTCGCCCTGGCCCGGCTCCGGCCGCGGCGCGGACGGGGCGTCCGCGCCGCCCGAGGGCCGGGCCTCCGCTTCGGGGCGCTGCGCGGCGGCGGTGTCCGGCCGCGCCGGGGCACCCGTGTCCCGCCGCTGGGCGGCGGTGAGTCGCTGGGCCTCGTCTGGCAAGAGCTCTCCTCGGACGGTCCGGCCAGGGAACGGTCGGACTGCCATGGTATCGAGCCACGCCGGGGACGGGCCGCGCCGGTGACCGGGGCCGCCGCCGCGCCCGCTACACCGTGACCAGGGCGTCGAGCGGAGCGCCGTCGAGCGCGGCCTCCACGCGGGTGCGGCCCGCGAGGAAACCCAGCTCCATCAGGACGCTGACGCCCGCCACCGCGGCACCGGAGCGCCGCAGCAGGTGGACGCTCGCCTCGGCCGTCCCGCCGGTGGCCAGGACGTCGTCGACGACGAGCACCCGGTCGTCGGGGCGCAGGTCCTCCGCGTGGATCTCGATCTCGGCGCTGCCGTACTCCAGGTCGTAGGCCTGGCCGAGCGTCGCCCCCGGCAGCTTGCCCGCCTTGCGGACGGGCACGAAGCCCACACCCGCGCGGACGGCCGCCGGCGCGCCGAGGATGAACCCGCGCGCCTCCAGCCCGACGACCTTCGTGGCGCCCAGCTCCGCGCAGCGGGCGGCGAGCGCGTCGGTGAGGGCGGCGAAGGCCACCGGGTCGGCGAGCAGCGGGGTGATGTCCTTGAACATCACCCCGGGCTCGGGGTGGTCCGGTACGTCGCGGATGCGGCTGAGGAGCAGCTCGGACAGTCCGTCGGCCCGCTGCGGCACCGTCGTCCCGCTCATGTCCGTCACCGCCGCTTCCTGGTTCCGCTGCTGCCGCGGCCGTCCCGGGGGGCCCGCGGCCGGGGAGCGCCGACGGCGGCGGCCTCCTGCGCCTCGGTGGGCCCGGCGTCGTCGGCGGCGTGCTGCTCCGAGCTTCCGGCGTTGCCGTTGTTCTGGGAGGACCCGGCGTGCGCGTCGTCGCTCCCGGCGTCCGCCGCCTCGTCGGTGTCCTCGCCGCCGGCCGTGCCGTCACGGCGCTTGGACAGCACCCGGCGGTCGTGGCGGACCACCTCGGGCTGGCGCTTCTTGAGGTCGACGACGACCGGGGTCGCGAGCATGATCGACGAGTAGGTACCGGCGGTGAGGCCCACGAAGAGCGACAGGGCGATGTCCTTGAGCATGCCGCCGCCGAGCAGCCCGGCGCCGATGATCAGCAGGGCGCCGACGGGCAGCAGCGCCACGACGGAGGTGTTCACCGAGCGGATGAGCGTCGCGTTGAGCCCGCGGTTGGCCAGCTCCGGGAACGTCCAGCGGTTCTGCTTGTTCAGCGTGCTGGTGTTCTCGTTGACCTTGTCGAAGACGACCACGGTGTCGTAGAGCGAGTATCCGAGAATCGTCAGGACGCCGACCACCGTGCCCGGCGTGACCTCGAATCCCACCAGCGCGTACACGCCGACGGTGATCACGAGGTCGTGCAGGAGGGCGGTGAGGGCGGCGACCGCCATGCGCCACTCGAAGGTGATGGCCAGGTACACGCTGACGAGGACCAGGAAGATCACCATGCCGGTGAGCGCCTTGCTGGTCATCTGGTCGCCCCAGCTGGGACCGACCAGCTGCGCGTCCAGGTCGCCGGCCTCCAGGCCGAGCCCCTCGGCCAGCTCCCCGCGAGCGGCGTTGGACGCGTCGTTGTCCAGCCCGGTGACGGTGATGCGCAGGGCGTCGTTGCCGAGCCGCTGCACCCGTGCGTCGTTCCCGGTGGCCTCCTCGGCCATCGTCCGGGCCTCCTCGATGGAGGCCTGGGTGGGCGGGGTGGTGAAGACGGCTCCGCCCTGGAACTCCACGCCCATGTACAGGCCCTTGCCGCCCAGGCCCGCCAGCGAGATGGCGATCAGGAGGAGGGAGATCGCGTACCAGAGCTTGCGGCGGCCCACGAAGTCGTAGGCGGCCTCGCCGCGGTACAGCTTGGCGCCGAGCGCACCGATGCGGGACATCTCAGGCCTCCTTCGGCTCGACCGTGCTCGACGCCCGGCGGCGTCCGCGGATGGGCGGCTGGGCTCCCAGCCGCTTGGGGTCCAGCCCGGACCAGGGGTGGCCGCTGCCGAAGAAGGGCCGGGCGGCCAGCAGGCTCGTCAGCGGCTTGGTCAGCAGGAAGACCACGACGACGTCGAGCAGCGTGGTCAGGCCGAGCACGAAGGCGAAGCCCTGCACGGAGCCGACGGCCGCGAAGAACAGCACGACGGCGGCCAGGAAGGAGACGACGTCGGAGATGAGGATCGTGTGCCGGGCGCGGGGCCAGGCCCGTTCGATCGCCGGTCGCACGGACCGGCCCTCGCGCACCTCGTCGCGGATGCGTTCGAAGTAGACGATGAACGAGTCCGCCGTGATGCCGATGGCGACGATGGCACCGCAGACGGCCGGCAGGCTCAGCGCGAAGCCGATCGCCGGCCCGAGCAGCGACATCACCACGTACGTCAGCCCGCCCATGAGGAGCAGGCTGCCGATGGCGACCATGGCCAGCGCCCGGTAGTAGAAGATCAGGTAGATCGCGACCAGGGCGAGGCCGATGGCTCCCGCGATCAGACCGGCCTTGAGCTGCTCCCCGCCGAGCGACGGCGAGATCGTCAGGACGTTCGCCTCCTCGAAGGTGATCGGCAGCGCGCCGAACTTCAGGACGTTGGCCAGGTCGGAGGCGGACTCCTGGTTGAAACTGCCGGTGATCTCGGCCTGGCCGCCGCCGATGCGCGAGGAGACCGACGGCGCGGAGACGACCTCGCCGTCGAGGGTGATCGCGAACTGGTTCTGCGGCTGGGGCAGAGCGGAGATGCGCTCGGTGACGTCGGCGAACTTCTTGCCGCCGCCGTCGGTGAAGTCCATGGTGACGAGCCAGATGCCGCGCTGCTGGTCGAAGAGGGCGTCCGCGCCCTCGACCTGCGTGCCGGGCACCTCGACGGGGCCGAGCGCGTACTTGGAGGCACCCTCCCGGTCACAGGCGACGACCGGCTCGTCGGACTCGGCGGCCGCCACGGCCTGGCCGGCCTCGGCGCGGGCCTCCGGGGTCGAGCAGTCGAGCTCCTGAAGGCGCTGGGCCAGCTGGGCCGCGTCGGCGTCCTCGGCTGGCGGCTCCGGGCTCTCCTCCGGCTGCTCCTCCTCGGCGGGGGCGCTCGCGTCGGGCGAGGGGGACTCGTCGGTGACCGGGCCGTTCCGGCCGCCCTGCGGCTCCGGCTCGCCCGACGCCTCGTCGTTCCCGGGCTCCGTGGCCTGCTCCTGCGGCGACTCCTCGCCGTCCGGCTGCTGCTCGTCCTCCGTCCCGGCCTCTTCCTCGGCTTCCTCGGCTTCCTCCGCATCGGCGCCGGGAGAGGGGGAGGTGCTCGGCTCCGGTGCGGGGGCGCCGGCGGGGACGGCGTTGAGCACGGCGCGGAAGCCCAGCTCGGCGGTGGTGCCGACCTGTTCACGCGCCTGCTTCTCGTCGGTGCCCCGCGGGATGTTGACGATGATGTTGCGGTCGCCCTGGGTCTTGACCTCGGCCTCCGAGACGCCGAGACCGTTGACACGGCGGTCGATGATCGACACCGCCGTGTTCATGTTGGCCTCGTTGACCGCGCTCTTCTTCCCCGGCTGGTCCACGGCCGTGAGCGTGATGCTCGTGCCGCCCGCGAGGTCGATGCCCAGCCGGGGCGTGGTCGCCCCGGAGAGGAACATCCCGCCCGTGAGCAGCGCCGTGAGTACCAGGATGAGCGTCAGCGCGCGCCATGGTTTCCCCTGCGCCCGTGGGGACCTCCGGCGCTTCTGCGGTGTTGCCACCTTGTCGATTCTCCCTGTCCAGCCGCCCGCGCGCGGGGTCACCGCGCGGCACGCGAAGTGGTGTGCGGAACGTGCGACGCCGCCGGACCGGCCAGGTCCGGCGGCGGGTGTGGCTACTTCTGGCCGTCGTCGCCGTCGCGCTTGGTCTCGTCCTTGGGCTCCCCGGCCTCGTCAGCGGCGTGGTCGGGGCCGCTCTCCTTGCCGAGGCCGATCTTTTCATCGGTGGTGGTCTCGGCGGAAGCCTCGTGAGCGGTCAGGGAGGAGGCGTCGTCCGGCACCACGGGTGCGTCCTCGTCCGCCTCGGGGGTGCCGTTCACGATGCGGTCGTACTCCTCGTCCTCAAGGACGGCCCCGACGGCGTTCTTCGCGTACAGAGTGTGCACACCGGGAGCGACCTCAAGGAGCACCGTGTCGTCGCCGACCTCCTTGACGCGGCCGTACATGCCGCCGATCGTGCGGACGCCCGTGCCCGGCTGCATCTGGTCACGCATCTGCATGGCCTGCTGCTGCTTCTTCTTGGCCGAGCGCGTCATCACGAACATGAAGCCGATCAGGATGACCAGGGGGAGGAGAAATGCGATATCCACGGCGGAAGAGTGTCCTTTGCAAGGCCGCGAACGACCTGGGGGGGTATGGATGGGTGCGCCGGCCGAAGGGGCGGCATCGGCGGAGTCTAGGCGAGGCCCCACCGGTGGAACAACGTCCAGCATGGCACCCGGGTTCCGGTCCTG
This sequence comes from Streptomyces sp. GSL17-111, assembly GCF_037911585.1. Lineage (NCBI taxonomy): Bacteria > Bacillati > Actinomycetota > Actinomycetes > Kitasatosporales > Streptomycetaceae > Streptomyces > Streptomyces sp. GSL17-111. The sequence goes on along the minus strand of NZ_JBAJNS010000001.1, from coordinate 5,537,108 downwards.
ACGAAATCCGAAGGTCTCATCCTTCGAACAATCCGCGCTGCCCGGACGGCGTCGCGGACGGCGGCACGGACCGCGGAGGCGTCAGTCCCAGGTGCTCCCAGGCCGCCGGGGTGGCCACGCGGCCCCGGGGTGTGCGGGCCAACAGACCCTCGCGGACCAGGAACGGCTCGGCCACCTCTTCGACGGTCTCCCGCTCCTCCCCCACCGCCACGGCCAGGGTGGAGACGCCGACCGGGCCGCCGCCGAACAGCTTGAGCAGGGCCTGGAGGACCGAGCGGTCCAGCCGGTCCAGCCCGCGATCGTCGACCTCGTACACCGCGAGGGCCTGCCGGGCGATCTCCCGGGTGACGAAGCCGTCGGCCTTGACCTGCGCGTAGTCGCGCACCCGGCGCAGCAGGCGGTTCGCGATGCGGGGGGTGCCCCGGGAACGCGAGGCGATCTCGGCCGCGCCCGGGGCGTCCGTCTCCACCTCCAGCAGCCGGGCGGAGCGGTGGACCACGCGCTCCAACTCGGCCGGCTCGTAGAACTCCATGTGCGCGGTGAAGCCGAAGCGGTCCCGCAACGGGGGCGGGAGCAGCCCGGCCCGCGTCGTGGCCCCGACCAGGGTGAACGGCGGGAGTTCGAGCGGGATGGCGGTGGCGCCCGGCCCCTTGCCGACGACGACGTCGACCCGGAAGTCCTCCATCGCCATGTAGAGCATCTCCTCGGCGGGCCGGGACATCCGGTGGATCTCGTCGAGGAAGAGGACCTCGCCCTCCTGGAGGGAGGAGAGGATCGCGGCGAGGTCGCCCGCGTGCTGGATGGCGGGCCCGGAGGTGATGCGGATGGGGGCGCCCATCTCAGCCGCGATGATCATGGAAAGGGTCGTCTTGCCCAGGCCGGGGGCGCCGGAGAGCAGGACGTGGTCGGCCGTGGCACCACGCTGCCGGGCGGCCGTGAGCACCAGGTCGAGCTGCTCGCGCACGGTGGGCTGGCCGACGAACTCGGCGAGCGACCTGGGCCGCAGCGCCGCTTCGACGGCGCTGTCCTCGGAGTCGGCGCCCGCCCCCACCAGGCGGTCGGACGCGTGCGGATGGGCGTCACCGGCCGGGTCGGCGGGCGGCTCTGCGCGGTGGTCGTCCCAGGTCATGCTCGTAGCTCTCTCCTGTGGCCTCGGCGCCGGGCGCGTCAGCGGGTGCGGTTGAGGGTCTGGAGTGCGGCCCGCAGCAGCCGTGCGACCTGCGGCTGCGCGCCGTCGGCCGCCTGTTCCTCGGCGAGCGGGGCGACGGCGGCCACGGCCTCGTCCGCCTCCCGCGCGGCGTAGCCGAGGCCGAGCAGCGCACTGTGCAGCTGGTCGCTCCACGGGCTCGGAGCGCCGGCCGCCGGGCCCGCCGGCGGCCCGGCCGGGCCGCCCACCGGTGCGCCGAGCCGGTCCTTCAGCTCCAGCAGCAGTTTCTGCGCGCCCTTCTTCCCGATGCCGGGCACGGCGGTCAGGGCCTTCTCGTCCCCGGCGGCCACGGCGCGCCGCAGGGTGTCGGGCCGGTGGACCGCGAGCATGGCCTGCGCGAGGCGGGGACCGACGCCGCTGGCGGTCTGGAGCAGCTCGAAGACCTGCCGTTCGTCGTCCTCCGCGAAGCCGTAGAGCGTGAGGCTGTCCTCCCGCACGACCAGCGACGTCGCCAGCCGGGCCGGTTCGCCGACGCGCAGCCCGGCGAGGGTCGCGGGGGTGCACTGGAGTGCCATGCCGACACCGCCGACCTCGACGACGGCGCTGTCGGGGGCCAGCGCGGCCACGGAACCCTGGACGAACGCGATCATCGGACGGGGCCTTTCGCGGAGTGCAGGCGCCGGGCCTGCTGGAGGCGGGTGAGCGCGGGGGCGCGCCAGATGTGGCAGATGGCGAGGGCGAGGGCGTCCGCCGCGTCGGCCGGACGGGGCGGCGCGTCCAGCCGCAGCAGCCGCGTCACCATCGCGGCGACCTGCGCCTTGTCGGCGCGTCCGCTGCCGGTGACGGCCGCCTTCACCTCGCTGGGTGTGTGCAGGGCGACGGGCAGCCCGCGCCGCGCGGCGCACAGCAGGGCGACGGCACTGGCCTGCGCGGTGCCCATGACCGTGCGCACGTTGTGCTGGCTGAAGACCCGCTCCACCGCGACGGCCTCGGGCCGGTGCTCGTCCAGCCACTCCTCGATGCCGCGCTCGATGCCGACGAGCCGCTGCGGCACCTCGGCGTCGGCCGGTGTGCGCACGACGCCGACGGCGACCATCCGCAGCGGACGGCCCGCCGTCCCGTCCACGACGCCCACGCCGCAGCGGGTGAGCCCCGGGTCCACCCCGAGCACGCGCAACGCGCCCACTCCCCTTCCGGTCCTGCCCGTCGATCTTCGGACACCTGCCCGGCAGCGTAGCGGCCGGTACCGACAGCGCGACGGGCCGCACCGGAGTGTCGCTCCCTCCGGTGCGGCCCGTCGCGCCGCCGCTGCTCCCGCCGGGCGGATCAGGCGTCGACCTTGGCCATGACCTCGTCCGGGACGTCGAAGTTGGCGAAGACGTTCTGGACGTCGTCGCTGTCCTCCAGGGCGTCGATGAGCTTGAAGATCTTCTTCGCGCCCTCCTCGTCCAGCTCCACCTGCATGGTGGGGACGAAGTTGGCGTCGGCCGAGTCGTAGTCGATGCCGGCCTCTTGGAGGGCGGTGCGGACGGCGACGAGGTCGGTCGCCTCGCTGAGCACCTCGAAGGACTCGCCGAGGTCGTTGACCTCCTCGACGCCGGCGTCGAGCACCGCGCCGAGCACGTCGTCCTCGGTCAGCTCGGCCTTGGGGACGATCACGACGCCCTTGCGGTGGAAGAGGTAGGCGACGGAGCCCGGGTCGGCCATCGAGCCGCCGTTGCGGGTCATCGCGACGCGGACGTCGGAGGCGGCGCGGTTGCGGTTGTCCGTCAGGCACTCGATCAGCACGGCGACGCCGTTGGGTCCGTAGCCCTCGTACATGATCGTCTCGTAGTCGGCGCCACCGGCCTCAAGACCCGCGCCGCGCTTGACCGCGCTGTCGATGTTCTTGTTGGGGACCGACTGCTTCTTCGCCTTCTGGATGGCGTCGTAGAGCGTGGGGTTGCCGTCCGGGTCGGCGCCGCCCATCCGGGCCGCGACCTCGATGTTCTTGATCAGCTTGGCGAAGAGCTTGCCGCGCTTGGCATCGATCACGGCCTTCTTGTGCTTGGTGGTTGCCCACTTACTGTGGCCGGACACAGCCTTGCTCCTTCACAGTCACCAACGGATGTACAACGCGCCGATCCTACCGCCGTCGCGTCAACGCTCGGCGCGCACCATCGCGGTGAACAGCTCGTGCACCCGGTGGTCGCCGGTCAGTTCGGGGTGGAACGAGGTGGCCAGCAGGTTGCCCTGGCGGACGGCGACGGGGTGCCCGTCGATCGCGGCCAGCGTCTCCACCCGCGCACCGGTGGACTCCACCCACGGCGCCCGGATGAACACGCCCTGCACCGGACCGCCCTCGATACCCGTCACCTCCAGCGCGGCCTCGAAGGACTCGTTCTGCCGGCCGAACGCGTTCCGGCGGACGATCATGTCGATGCCGCCGACGGTCTCCTGGCCGGAGCGCGGATCGAGGATCTTGTCCGCCAGCATGATCATGCCCGCGCAGGAGCCGTAGGCGGGCATCCCCGCCCGGACCCGCTCGCGCAGGGGCTCCAGCAGGCCGAAGATCCCGGCCAGCTTGGAGATGGTGGTGGACTCGCCGCCGGGTATGACCAGGCCGTCGACGGCGGCGAGCTCCTCGGGGCGCCGAACGGCGCACGCCGTCGCGCCCGCGCCCTCCAGCGCGGCGAGGTGCTCACGGACGTCGCCCTGGAGGGCCAGGACACCGATGAGGGTGTTGCTCACGGGGTACCTCTCACAACGTGTGGCGGGCGGCCCGGGCCGCGTGGGCCCGGGCCGCCCGGTCACGGGACGGCTGTCACGACGCGGCCGTCACGACGCCGTCGTCACGACGCGGTCATTCACCAGCCGCGGCCGGCGTAGCGCTCCGACTCGGGAAGGGTGTCGCAGTTGATGCCGACCATGGCCTCGCCCAGGTTGCGGGAGGCGTCGGCGATGATCTTCGGGTCGTCGTAGAAGGTGGTGGCCTTCACGATCGCGGCGGCGCGCTTGGCCGGGTCGCCGGACTTGAAGATGCCGGAGCCGACGAAGACGCCCTCGGCGCCGAGCTGGCGCATCAGCGCGGCGTCGGCGGGGGTGGCGACACCACCGGCGGAGAAGAGCACGACGGGCAGCTTGCCCAGCTCCGCCACCTCGGCGACGAGCTCGTAGGGCGCGCGCAGCTCCTTGGCGGCGGCGTACAGCTCGTGGTTGTCCAGGCCCTTCAGCCGGGCGATCTCACCCTTGATCTGGCGCATGTGCCGCACGGCCTCGACGACGTTGCCGGTGCCGGCCTCGCCCTTGGAGCGGACCATGGCCGCGCCCTCGGCGATCCGACGCAGGGCCTCACCGAGGTTGGTGGCGCCGCAGACGAAGGGCGTGGTGAAGGCGAACTTGTCGCTGTGGTTGACCTCGTCGGCCGGGGTGAGGACCTCGGACTCGTCGATGTAGTCGACGCCGAGGGCCTGCAGGACCTGGGCCTCCACGAAGTGGCCGATGCGCGACTTCGCCATGACCGGGATGGAGACGGCGTCGATGATGCCCTCGATCATGTCCGGGTCGGACATGCGGGCCACGCCGCCGTCCTTGCGGATGTCGGCGGGGACACGCTCCAGGGCCATGACCGCGACAGCACCGGCGTCCTCGGCGATCTTCGCCTGCTCGGGCGTGACCACGTCCATGATCACGCCGCCCTTCAGCTGCTCGGCCATGCCGCGCTTGACGCGCGCGGTGCCGGTCTCGGGGCCGGTGGATGTGCTGGGAGACGTGCTGGACACGGTTGACCTCACTCGACGGTACGACGACAGGAACTGCACGGGCTCGGCCGACGACGGCCGTCACGGCCGCGCCGGTCGGGCCGCTGGAACGGACCCGCGCCGGCGGCACGGACGGTGCGGACGGCGCTGAAGCGCTGCGGCGCTGTGTGACGGACGACGGCCGGCGGCCGCCGGAACCATCGTAGGCCCGTTCGGTTCGCCGCCCGCCCGGCCGTCAGGTCCACTTCGTGGCCGAGCGTGCTCCACGATTGATAAAAGCCCGCCGGGGGCCCGTCGGGAAAGGGCCAATCCGGGGGCAGTGGCCCGCTTCGGCCTCAGTGGCCCGGGCCGTTGCCGTTCGCGCGGTCCACCAGGGCCTCCGGCGGGCCGTCGTCCATCTCGAACGCCAGCGGGAACGGGGCGTGCCCGGCGAGCCGCAGCCAGCGCACCGTGCGGTGGCGGCGCAGGGCGCGCGCCGCGCGGACGGCGTCGTTGTGGAAGCGCCGTGCCATCGGCACCCGGCGCACGGCGGCGGCCAGCTCGTCGGCGGACTCCTCTCCGCCGGGCGCGGCGCGGACGGCCTCCACCTGTTCCGCGTCGGCGAAGACGGCGCGCAGCGCCTGGGTCAGCTCGCTCTCGGCCATCTCCCGCTGCTCCTCGGCCGCGAGCCGGGCGTCATGGGCGCTCTGGTAGAGGAGCATCGAGGCGGCCGGGTCGAAGACGCCGGCGGTGGCGATCTCCTGGGCGACCGAGGCCCGGCGCAGCAGTTGGGCGTCGAGGGCGGCCCGGGCGGCGTCGATGCGGGCGTGCAGCCGGTCCAGCCGGCCGGCCGTCCAGCTCAGGTACAGGCCGACGAGCACCAGCGCGACGGTGGTCCAGATGATCCAGGCGAGAGCAGTCACGACCGCTCACCCTACTGGGGGTCAGCCGCGCAGCCGGAAGGTGCGGGACCGGTCGTCGGCCGCGACGGCGCCGGCGCCCTCGGTCACGGTCTCGTAGACGGCCAGGATGTCCGACCCGACCGTGGACCAGTCGAAGCGGCGCACGTGCCGGCCCGCCCGCTCGGTCAGGTGCTTGCGCCGCAGGGGGTCGGCCAGGAGCCGCACGGCCGCCGCCGCCAGGGCGTCCGCGTCCTCGTTCGCGAAGACCTCACCGGCCCGGCCGCCGTCCAGCACCTGCACGAACGCGTCCAGGTCGCTGGCGAGCACCGGGGCCCCGGCGGACATCGCCTCGACCAGGATGATGCCGAAGCTCTCCCCACCGGTGTTGGGGGCGACGTAGACGTCGACGCTGCGCAGCAGGCGCGCCTTGTCCTCGTCGCTGACCATGCCGAGGAACTCCACCCGCTCACGCATCGCCACCGGCAGCGAGGCGACGGCCTCCTTCTCGTCGCCGCGCCCGGCGACGAGCAGCCGGGCCTGCGGGCGCGCCGCCAGGACGGCGGGCAGGGCGCGCATCAGCACCGGCAGCCCCTTGCGCGGCTCGTCGATGCGGCCGATGAAGCCGATCGTGTCGCCCTGCCACTCCGGCTTGGGCTCCGCGTCGGCGAAGAACCCGACGTCGACGCCGTTGGGGATGACGACGGCGTCCCCGCCGAGGTGCTCCACGAGGGTGCGCCGCGCGTACTCGCTGACGGCGATGCGGGCGCTGATCTTCTCCAGCGCCGGCTGGAGTATCGGGTAGGCGGCGATCATCGCCCGCGAGCGCGGGTTGGAGGTGTGGAACGTGCCGACGATCGGGCCCCGGGCCGCCCAGCACGCCAGCAGGGCGAGCGAGGGGGCGGCGGGCTCGTGGATGTGCAGGACCTCGAAGTCGCCGTCGGCGAGCCAGCGGCGCACCCGGGCGGCGGACAGCAGCCCGAAGTTGAGCCGGGCCACCGAGCCGTTGTAGGGCACCGGGACGGCGCGCCCGGCGGAGACGACGTAGGGCGGCAGCGGGGTCTCGTCGTCGGCGGGCGCGAGCACCGACACCTCGTGTCCGAGACGGATCAGGTGCTCGGCCAGGTCGCGGATGTGGAACTGCACGCCGCCGGGGACGTCCCAGGAGTACGGGCAGACGATGCCGATCCTCACCGGCGCTCCGTTCCCGGGCGTGCGCCCGTACCGTCGGGCAGGTCGCGCGGGGGCAGGTCGGCGAGCCACAGCCGCTGCAGCATGTGCCAGTCCTCGGGGTGGGCGGCGATGCCCTCGGCGAAGGCGTCGGCGAGGTCCTGGGTCATCACGGCGGCCCGCTCCTTGCGCGTGCCGCTCTCCGGCACCCTGATCGCGGGGTGCACCCGGCAGCGCAGCACGGGGGTGTCGTCGAACCACAGGCTGACCGGCAGCAGGAGCGCGCCCGTCTGCTGGGCGAGCAGGGCCGGCCCGGCGGGCATCCGGGTCCGCTCGCCGAAGAACGTCACCTCGACACCGGACGCGGACAGGTCGCGGTCGGCGACGAGGGCGACGACGCCGCCCGCCCGCAGCCGCCGGGCGAGGACGCCGAAGGGCGTGCCGCCGTCGTGCGGCAGCACCTCCATGCCGAGGGACTCGCGGTAGGCGACGAACCGGTCGTAGAGGGACTCGGGCTTCAGCCGCTCGGCGACGGTCGTCAGCCGCATCCCGAGGTGGGTGGTGGCGTAGGCGCCGGCGAGGTCCCAGTTGCCCAGGTGCGGCAGGGCGAGCACGACGCCCTGGCCGCGCTCCTGGGGCTCCGTCAGCCGGTGCACGTCCTCGATCGTCACCCCGGCGGCGATGCGCTCCCGGCTCCACGCCGGCAGCCGGAAGGACTCCATCCAGTAGCGCAGGTAGGAGCGCATACCGGCCCGGGACAGCTCGGCCAGCCGCTCCGGGGAGGCGTCCGGCACCACGCGCGCCAGGTTCGCCTCCAGCTGCCGCACGCCCTGCCCGCGCCGCTTCCAGGCGGTGTCCGCGACGCGGCGCCCGAGCCGGACGGCGACGCCCTCCGGAAGTCGTTTGACGGCCGTCCAGCCGAGTCCGTAGAGCCCGTCGGCGAGTCGTTCCCTCATGCGGGGTTCCCCCTCCCCCGGTCGGTGCCGTTCGCCGGGGCCGCGGCGTCGGCGGCGTCGGCCTCCGCGGCCTCGCGGCGCACGGTCACCACGCGCTGCACCAGCGTGACGAGGCTGCCCACGGCGACGATCCACAGGGCGGCGGGCAGCAGGACGTCGATGTGCGGCACCCCGAACCCGGCCAGCCCCGCGAGGCCGGTGAGGACGAGGGTGATGACGAGGCGTTCGGCCCGCTCGACGAGACCGTTGACGTTCACCGGAAGGCCGATGCTCTCGCCGCGTGCCTTGGTGTAGGAGACGACCTGGCCGCTGGCGAGGCAGAAGATCGCCAGCGCGCACAGCAGGACGCTGTCCCCCTTCCCGGCGAACCACAGCGCCAGGCCGCCGAAGACGGCGGCGTCGGCCACCCGGTCGAGGGTGGAGTCCAGGAAGGCCCCCCAGCGGCTGCTGCGGCCGAGCTGCCGGGCCATGTTGCCGTCGACGAGGTCGGAGAAGACGAACAACGTGATGGTGACGACGCCCCAGAAGAACTCCCCGAGCGGGAAGAAGACCAGCGCACCGGCCACGACGCCGCCCGTGCCGACGAGGGTGACGGTGTCCGGACTCACCCCCCAGCGCAGCAGGAGCGCGGCGAACGGGGTGAGGACACGCGTGAAGAACGCACGCGCGTACTTGTTCAGCATGGTCGTCCCGGAGGTCGATGCGGTCCGGCGGCCTCTCCTGCCACCGGCCGCCCCATCGTAGCCAGCGCCCGGGCCCCGGCCGCGCACGGATCACCCCTCGGTACCCGGCGGTAGGCCGACGGGCGGGCCGGTGCCGTATGGACGGGCCCGGGCGCCGGTGCGAAGCTCGAAACGGCACGCTGCCGACCTTCGAGCGCAAGAGGCGGGACGTCATGGGCGACAAGGCGCACACACCCCCGGGGTCCGCCGGCAGGGCGACGGCTCCCGAGCACCCCGGTGCCCTGCGCAACGTGGTGCTCGTCGGGCCGAGCGGAGCCGGGAAGACGACCCTGGTCGAGGCGCTGGCCCTGGCCACGGGTGCCGTGCAGCGCGCCGGCCGGGTGGAGGACGGCGCCGCCCTGTCCGACCACGACGCGATCGAGCAGCGCCGGCACCGCTCGGTGCAGCTCTCCCTGGTGCCCCTGGAGTGGGACGGCGTCCGGATCAACCTGCTCGACACGCCCGGATACGCCGACTTCGTCGGGGAGCTGCGGGCCGGGCTGCGGGCGGCGGACGCGGCGCTCTTCGTGGTGTCGGCCGCCGACGGGGTGGACGTCCCCACGCGGGCGATCTGGGCGGAGTGCGCGGCGGTGGGGATGCCCCGGGCCATCGTCGTCACCCATCTGGACGCGTCCCGGTCCGACTTCGGTGACATGACGCGGCAGTGCCGGGAGGCGTTCGGCGGCGACGACCCCGACGCCGTCCTGCCGCTGTACCTGCCGGTGCACGGCACGCCCGGGGCGGACGGGCACGCCCCGGTGACCGGGCTGATCGGGCTGCTGTCGCAACGGGTGTACGCGTACGGTGACGGTCGGCGCGACGAGCGGGGGCCGACGGACGCGGAGCGCCCCCGGATCGAGGAGGCACGCGGCCAGCTGATCGAGGGCATCATCGCCGAGAGCGAGGACGAGACCCTCATGGACCGCTACCTCGGCGGCGAGGAGGTGGACCTCGGGACGCTCGTGCGCGATCTGGAGAAGGCCGTGGCGCGCGGCGTCTTCCACCCGGTCCTGGCCGCCGCTCCCGCACCGCCCGGCGCCCGGCACGGGCTCGGCACACTGGAACTGCTGGAGCTGGTCACCGGGGGCTTCCCCACCCCCGCCGAGCACCCACCGCCGGAGGTGACCGGCCCGGACGGGGCCGCGCGCCCGCCGCTGTCCTGCGACCCGGACGGTCCGCTGGCCGCCGAGGTCGTGAAGACCTCCTCCGACCCGTACGTCGGGAAGATCTCCCTGGTGCGCGTCTTCTCCGGCACGCTGCGGCCGGACACGACGGTGCACGTCTCCGGGCACGGCCTCGCCGACCGGGGCCACGAGGACCACGACGTCGAGGAACGGGTGGGCGCCCTGACGTCCCCCTTCGGCAAGCAGCAGCGGCCGCTGAGCCACGCCGTCGCCGGGGACCTGGCCTGCGTGGCGAAGCTGTCCCGGGCCGAGACCGGGGACACGCTCTCCGGCCGCCGGGACCCGCTCCTCATGCGGCCGTGGGAGCTGCCCGACCCGCTGCTGCCCGTCGCCGTCCGGGCCCACGGCAGGGCGGACGAGGACAAGCTGTCCCAGGGGCTCGCCCGGCTCGTCGCGGAGGACCCGACGATGCGGCTGGAGCACAACGCCGCCACGCGCCAGGTGGTGCTGTGGTGCCTGGGCGAGGCGCACCGGGACGTGGCGCTGGAGCGGCTGCGCACCCGCTACGGGGTGCGGGTGGACACCGAGCCGCACCGCGTCGCGCTGCGGGAGACCTTCGCGGCGCCGGCGACGGGGCGCGGGCGGCACGTCAAGCAGTCGGGCGGGCACGGACAGTTCGCGATCTGCGAGCTCCGCGTCGAGCCGCTGCCGGCCGGCTCGGGCCTGGAGTTCGCCGACGAGGTGGTGGGGGGCGCGGTGCCGCGCCAGTTCGTCCCGTCGGTGGAGAAGGGCGTCCGGAGCCAGGCGGCGCGCGGGGTGGTGACCGGGAACCCGCTGGTGGACGTGCGGGTCACGTTGCTGGACGGCAAGGCGCACTCGGTCGACTCCTCCGACGCCGCGTTCCAGACGGCCGGGGCCCTCGCGCTGCGGGAGGCCGCCGCGGCGGCCTCCGTCCTCCTGCTGGAGCCCTTCGCGGAGCTGACGATCGAGGTGCCGGACGACCATGTGGGCGCCGTGCTGAGCGACCTGGCGGGACGGCGCGGCCGGGTCCTCGGCACCGAGCAGAGCGCCGGCACCATGACGCGCGTCCGGGCGGAGGTGCCCGAACTGGAGCTCAGCCGCTACGCCGTCGACCTGCGGTCCCTCTCGCACGGCGGCGGGCGGTTCACCCGCGCCCATGTCCGCCACGAGCCGATGCCGCCGCCGGTGGCGACCCGGTTCCGGGAAGGCGCGGCGAACGCGGCCTGATCACCGATACGCTGACACTCCGACAGATGTTTCGCGGCCCGCCTCGGTGGGGATCGGGCCCAGTGGCCCGACGCGCGGACAGGAGTGGGGGCAGGTGTGGCAGGCTTCGACGACCGCAAGCTGGGCGTGGAGGTGGACTTCAGCCTGGGGGCGCAGGTCCCGCTGAGCGGTGACACCGGTCAGACGGCGGCCACCTACGCGCTCGCCTCGGCGGCCTACCGCGACGGCCCGGTGAAGCCGCTCGTCGAGGCCAACGAGGCGACCAGCGTGAAGGCGCCCAAGCTCTCGCTGTTCGAGCCGAACCTGGGTGAGGCGTTCTCGCGCGCGGTGCGGGTGCGGATGCTCGGCGGCGGTCGCAAGCCGCTCGTGCAGTCCTTCGGGACGGACGCGCGCGTCGTCGTCGACCACTGCCTGGCCGCGACCCGCATCCGCAGGGCCCGCGACGCGAAGCTGACGCTCGTGATGGCCCTGTTCGGGCTGCTGTTCCTGCCGGGCGTCCTGCTGTGGCTGGCCGGGTTCCAGCTCCGCCGGACCATGGCGGGCGCGCAGAACCGGCGCGCCGGGGCCCTCGGCGTGGTGGCGCTGCTGGCGCTGGCCGCCCTCGTGCTGGTGGTGGCCGTGGCGCTGCCGGTCGGCGGCATCCTGGGGCTGTACCTGCTGGCCATGCTCGTCGCCCCGGTGGTCGGCTGGCTGTGGGCGAAACGGATCTGCGAGAACTACGCGAAGGACCTGCGCGGCTTCTGGTCGTCGCTCCTGGGCGGCGGGGTCGGGGCCCGTATCCCCGAAGCGGTCCCGCAGGACCCGAACGACAAGGAGGCGGAGAAGCTGCGGCAGGCGCTGACGAAGGTCGCGGCCGAGCAGAGCAGCAACGTCGTCTTCTACGCCGGGCCCAAGGGCATACTCGGCATGGGCACGCGCTGGGGCAGCTGGCAGCTGGCCGAGGACCTCCGGCCCGCCGAGGGCGTGGACGACATCAACCCGTTCCGCAGCTGGGACGTCGTGCGGGCCATCGAGGACCGGCTGCGGATGCTGGAGCGGACGCCGCTGCACACCGGCGGCTTCCCCAAGCCGTCGATACGGCACTGGGTCGTCGCCCCCGTCGGCGAGGGCGCGAAGGAGGTGGCCCGGCCGGACGGCCAGGAGGTGGAGTCCTTCCAGGTGAAGGACTTCGAGATCCAGCGGATCTGCAACGAGCAGCAGTTCGGCAGCGGGAACCGCCACTACCTGGGCGTGCAGTTCGTGCTGTGGGACGGCCAGCTCGTCCTGACGATGATGATCAGCGTGACCGTGCTCCACCACACGCTGCGGATCGAGGTCACCGGCCACGCGCTCGGCCCGGTGCACCCGCTGTTCACCACGAAGCCGTCGCCGAAGGAGAAGGAGGTGGCCAAGCACGTCAGGTTCTGGGAGACGAAGACGGTGCCGCTGCCCCTGGTGGAGACGGCGGAGGTGGTGCGGCTGACCGCCCGGGCACCGCTGACCTGGTTCCCGCCCGTGCTCGACTTCCTGGGCGGCAAGCTGGCCCTGCCCGAGCCGTTCGGACTGCGGCACACCTGGGCCAACCAGCCCTGGCGGCACCGCTTCATGGCGGACGACGCCCTGCGCGCCGCCACACCCGTCCTGCGGGTGGTGCACGCGGCGGCGATCAAGGTCCTGGAGGACAACGGCGTGGACACCGAGAAGTTCGGCAGCCGCTCCACGTTCCTGAGCGGCGCGGTCCAGGCACACACGCCGACGAACGCCGACGAGTACGGCCTCTGAGCCCCGGGCGGCGGCCCGGGTGCCGGGCCGCCGGGGGCGGGGGCGTCAAGAGGTCGGCCACGCCTCGGCGATCATGTTCCGCGTGTCGGCGAGCAGTTGCGGCAGCACCCTCGTGTGCCCCACGACGGGCATGAAGTTCGTGTCGCCGCCCCAGCGCGGGACGACGTGCTGGTGCAGGTGGGCGGCGATCCCCGCCCCGGCCACGGCGCCCTGGTTCAGGCCGATGTTGAACCCCTGGGCCCCGGACGCCACACGCAGCGCGGTCATCGCCCGCTTGGTGAACTCCGCGAGCTCCAGGGTCTCGGCGGCCGTCAGGTCCGTGTAGTCCGCGACGTGCCGGTAGGGGACGGACATGCAGTGGCCGCCGGTGTACGGGTAGAGGTTGAGCACCGCGTAGACGTGCTCGCCACGGGCGAGGACGAGTCCGTCCTCGTCGCTCTTCTCCGGAATGTGGCAGAACGGGCAGCCGTCGGCGGGTCCCGGCCCGGACGGCTTGTTCTCGCCCTGGATGTACGCCATGCGGTGCGGCGTCCACAGACGCTGGAACGCGTCCGGCGCCCCGACCCCGATCTGCTGTTCCGGCTCGCTGCTCATGCGGGCCAGCATATGGCGTGCTCCCCCGGCGGCGTGTGGTCGGGGGAGCGCCGAGGAGCCGGGCCTCCGCACCGCGCGGGTGCGGGGCCCGGGCGCGGGCGTGCGGCGGGTCAGACCTGCGCGCGTTCGGCGACGGCGAGGGCGATCTCCGCGAGGGCCTCGTCCTGCGGGATGCCGTTCTTCTGCGAGCCGTCCCGGTAGCGGAAGCTCACGGCACCGTTCGCGACGTCCTCGTCACCGGCGATGACCATGAAGGGGATCTTGGCCTTCTGGGCGTTGCGGATCTTCTTCTGCATCCGGTCCGAGGAGGAGTCGACCTCCATCCGCAGCCCGCGCTTCTTCGCCTGGGCGGCGAACTCCTCCAGGTAGGGCACGTGGCCGTCGCCGATCGGGATGCCGACGGCCTGCACGGGGGCGAGCCAGGCGGGGAACGCCCCGGCGTAGTGCTCCAGCAGCACCGCGAAGAACCGTTCGATGGAACCGAACAGCGCGCGGTGGATCATCACCGGCCGCTGCCGGGAGCCGTCCGCCGCCGTGTACTCCAGCTCGAAGCGCTTGGGCTGCTGGAAGTCCACCTGGATCGTGGACATCTGCCAGCTGCGGCCGAGGGCGTCCCGGGCCTGGACGGAGATCTTCGGCCCGTAGTACGCGGCGCCGCCCGGGTCCATGACGAGGGCGAGGCCCTGCTTGTCGGCCGCCGCGCGCAGGGCGGCGGTGGCCTCCTCCCACTCCTCGGGCTCGCCGATGAACTTCTCGGAGTCGTCGCGGGTGGACAGCTCCAGCTCGAAGTCGCCGAGGCCGTAGTCGCGGAGCAGGTCCAGGACGAAGGTGAGGAGGCCGTCCAGCTCGCCCGGCATCTGCTCGGTGGTGCAGTAGATGTGCGAGTCGTCCTGGGTGAAGCCGCGCGCCCGGGTCAGGCCGTGCACGACGCCGGACTTCTCGTAGCGGTACACGGTGCCGAACTCGAACAGCCGGAGCGGCAGCTCCCGGTAGGACCGCCCGCGCGCCTTGAAGATCAGGTTGTGCATGGGGCAGTTCATCGCCTTGAGGCGGTAGTTCTGCCCCTCGAACTCCACGGGCGGGAACATCGACTCGGCGTAGTTGGGCAGGTGCCCGGAGGTCTCGAAGAGGCCCTCCTTGCTGATGTGCGGCGTGTTGACGAACTCGTAGTCCGACTCCTCGTGCCGCTTGCGCGAGTAGTCCTCCATGACGCGGCGCACGATGCCGCCCTTGGGGTGGAAGACCGCGAGCCCGGAGCCCAGCTCCTCCGGCACCGAGAAGAGGTCCAGCTCGGCGCCGAGCTTGCGGTGGTCGCGCTTCTCGGCCTCCGCGAGGAACTCCAGGTACGCCTTCAGCTCGTCCTTGGACGGCCAGGCGGTGCCGTAGATGCGCTGGAGCTGCTTGTTCTTCTCACTCCCCCGCCAGTACGCGGCGGCCGAGCGCATGAGCTTGAAGGCCGGGACGAGGCGGGTGGTGGGCAGGTGCGGGCCCCGGCAGAGGTCCTTCCAGCACAGCTCGCCCGTCTTGGCGTCCAGGTTGTCGTAGATGGTGAGCTCACCGGCGCCGACCTCGGCGGAGGCCCCCTCGGCGGCCTCGGCGGCCGCGCCCTTGAGCCCGATCAGCTCAAGTTTGTAGGGCTCCCCGGCCAGCTCCGCACGGGCGTCCTCGTCGGTGGTGACGCGCCGGGAGAAGCGCTGACCGCGCTTGATGATCTCCTGCATCTTCTTCTCGACGCGCTTGAGGTCCTCGGGCTGGAAGGGGTGCTCGACGTCGAAGTCGTAGTAGAAGCCGTCCTTGATGGGCGGGCCGATGCCGAGCTTGGCCTCCGGGAAGAGCTCCTGAACGGCCTGCGCCATGACGTGCGCGGTGGAGTGCCGCAGGATGTCCAGGCCGTCGGGGCTGGAGAGCTCCACGGGCTCGACGACGTCGCCGTCCGCCGGCACGTGGGCGAGGTCCTTCAGCTGTCCGCCGACGCGCACGGCGACGACGGAGCGCTGCCCCTCGAAGAGTGCGGCGGCCGTCGTGCCCGTGGTCACCACGCGCTCTTCCCGCTCGGAATCGCGTTGGACGGTCACGCGGACATCGGACACCGGATCTCTCCTTTGGCTCTGCGGGGCCTGCCCGGGCGGACGCCGGGGGCAGGCCCGAATCGTACCGAGCCGCCGGGTGGGGACGCGAAGTGGTTCCGGGGCCGGCGGGGGCCCGGACGCACGAAAGCCGGTCCGTCTCGGACGGACCGGCTTGCCGGAGTGGGCGATACTGGGCTCGAACCAGTGACCTCTTCGGTGTGAACGAAGCGCTCTTCCGCTGAGCTAATCGCCCCCGGTGCTCTGCGGCACGGAGAGAACCATACAGGCGCCGCGAGACTTCCACCAAACCGTACGGCGCCGTACGGGCCGACACCACGGGCCCGGAAGCGTGGTGCTCCCGGGCCCGGGCAGGCGGTGGGCGATACTGGGTTCGAACCAGTGACCTCTTCGGTGTGAACGAAGCGCTCTTCCGCTGAGCTAATCGCCCGCGCTGCGGCGCCAACATTACCCCATGTCAGTGGCCCGGATGACCATGGACGACCACGGGCCGGGACCGGTCTGGCGAACCCCCGGGACCGCCCCCTCCACTCACTGGGATGGACGAATGGCGCGAACCACCAATCCGCTGTACGAATGACATGAAGCGGCACAAAACGGTCAGAGGGGTTTACAACCGGCCGGTAGGTGGCATGTCGATTGCGCCGACGTGCGAACCCCCGAGCGCACACTGAGCGAAAGGCCCTGGCGCTTATGAACACCACGGTCAGCTGCGAGCTGCACCTGCGCCTCGTTGTATCGAGCGAGTCCTCCCTGCCTGTTCCCGCGGGCCTGCGGTATGACACGGCCGACCCCTACGCCGTGCATGCGACCTTCCACACCGGCGCCGAGGAGACCGTCGAGTGGGTTTTCGCCCGCGATCTCCTCGCCGAGGGCCTGCACCGGCCCACCGGTACGGGAGACGTCCGTGTCTGGCCCTCCCGAAGCCACGGGCAGGGCGTCGTCTGCATCGCCCTCAGTTCCCCGGAGGGCGAAGCCCTGCTGGAAGCGCCCGCGCGGGCGCTGGAGTCGTTCCTGAAGCGGACCGACGCCGCCGTCCCTCCCGGCACCGAACACCGTCACTTCGACCTCGACACGGAGCTCTCCCAGATCCTCGCGGAGAGCTGAGGCCCCCGACTCCGTGCCGTCCGACTCGGGGCGACGGCGCGGACCGCTCCACCGCGCGGAACACCGATGCCGCCGCCGCAGCTGCCTGTGGCGGCGGCATCGGCGTGTCCACGACCAGCTAGAGTCTCCGGTCAATGACGCTCAGGAACCGTCGCGAGGCGGTCCGGCGATGACGGACGATGGGTACAGACGTGTACACCGGCCTGGGGAGCGACCGACCGTGCTGATCAACCACGACACCCGGCACGCGCTCGACGTGGTCGTCGACCTGCTCAACACCGCGCCGGACTCCGGCTCGCCCGACACGCTGCGTGACGTGGAGGAACTGCGTGCCTACGTGCGGCGCAACCATTTCAGCGGCGTGGAGGCGCTGACCGGCGAGGACGTGGCGGCGGTGCGCCGCGTACGGGACCAGCTCGGCCGGATCTTCGCCGCCGACGACGTGCGGACCGCCTCCGAACTGGTCAACGCACTGGTCGCCGAGGCGGGCACCACCCCGCAGCTCACCGACCACGACGGCCACGACTGGCACGTGCACTACTTCGCGCCGGGCGCCTCCGTCGCCGACCACCTCGCGGCGGACGGCGGGATGGCGCTGGGCTTCCTGCTCGTCGCCGGTGAGCGCGAGCGGCTGCGCCGGTGCGCCGCCCCCGACTGCGGACGCGCCTTCATCGACCTCTCGCGCAACCGCTCCCGGCGCTACTGCGACAGCCGCACCTGCGGCAACCGGCTCCACGTGGCCGCCTACCGGGCCCGGCAGCGGGAGGCCGCCGGAAGCTGAGCCGGGCCGGTCCCACCGGGCCGGGGCGGGCGTCAGAGGACGAAGAGGTCGTGCACGGCGGTGATCAGCAGCAGGGCTCCGATCACGGCCAGGAAGAGCATGAGCGGCGGTTGGGAGAGGGCGAACAGGCAGCCGCGCGGCTCGGGGTCCGGGGGCGGGGCGGCCGGCTCGGAAGGGTTCGGCGGGGCAGGCGGTGCGGAGTGGGGCGGGAAGTACGGCATCTCGCCGCGATGATCGCCCAGGGTCGCCCCCGCGGGGCCTCAACACGCCCGAGAGGACCGACAGTTCGTCAGATCCCGTGTTTCTTGAGGATCTCCTCGATGTCCGAGAAGTCGTCGCCGCCTCCCTGCGACGGGGTCCGCCCGCCCGGCTTGCGGCCCTCGACCGGAGCCGCCGCACGGCCGGACCCGGCGGCCGGGGCCCCACCGGCGGCCTCGGGGGCCCGGCCCCGGCGCGCGGAACGGCCGCCGGCGACGTGGGCCACCACGTACAGCACCACCGACACGGCCAGGACACCGAAGCCGATCCACACACCCGGATCCAGGACGAGGTCCGCCGCCCACGAGCCGATGGACCGGGCGACGTCCCCGAACATGCCGAGCAGCCCGGACAGGGCCAGCCCGATCGGCAGGAGGGAGATCGCCGCGATCCGGGTGGCGGCGACGAAGCGGCGGCGCCAGGCGGTCAGGAACGACACGGCCAGCCCGGCTGCGGAGAGTGCGGCGCACACGGTGACGGTCAGCATGTCTCCATCCTGCACCCGACCCCGCCCTCCGCGGGACCTCGGGCCCGGCCCGGCTGACAGACTGTCCGCATGACAGACACCCCGGCCGCCGTCGCCGTCCTCGACGCCTGGATCGATCTCCAGTGCCCCGACTGCCACACCGCCCTCGGCGACGTCGACCGGCTGCGGGAGCGCTACGGGCAGCGGCTGGACATCCGGTTCCGGCACTTCCCCCTCGCGAAGAACCGGCACGCGTACGCGGCGGCGCAGGCGGCCGAGGAGGCCTACGCGCAGGGGCGCGGGGAGGAGTACGTCCGGGCGCTGCTGGCCCGGACGGCCGAGCTGCGCGGGCGCGGGGAGCCGGTGCTGCTGGAGGTGGCCAAGGAGACCGGCGTCGACGCCGAGGAGATCGACACGGCGCTCATCGACGGCCGCCACCTGCTCACGGTCGACGCCGACCAGGCCGAGGGCAAGGCACTGGGCGTGACCGGCACGCCCACCTACGTCATCGACGGGCGGCGGCTCGACGGCGGCCGAAGCCAGGAGGGCCTGCGCGAGCGGATCGAGGAGACCGCCGACCGGCTGCTGGGGCGCGGCTGAGGCACGGCTGCCGCGGCCAGGCAGCCGGGCGGGCTAGAGGAGCTGCTTCGCGTAGTGGTGGTGCGTCGCGCGGTAGCCGAGTGAGGTGTAGAGGCCGAGGGCGGTGGTGTTGGCCGTGAAGACGTTCAGGGTCAGCACGGGGACGCCCGCGGCCAGGCACTCCCGTTCCGCGACGCGCAGCAGCGTACGGCCGTGGCCCTTCCCCCGGTGCCCCGGCTCCACCCGGACCGTGTACAGGTAGGCGCCCGCGCCGGTGGGTCCGTCCGGGGCGAGCCACAGCGTGCCCACGTCGACCCCGTCGTGCGCGAGGACGCGCAGGACGGAGCCCGGCGTGCGCGGGCCGTCGGGCAGGTACGCCGCGTGGTCGTGGTCGGCCTTGGCGGCCGCCTCGGCCGCGTCGAGTCCCTCCCGGGCCCAGGTGCGGGCGTAGCGGGCCTTCTCCGCGCTCTGCCAGGCCGCGAAATCCTCCTCCGACATGCGGCGGTCGACGCTGCCCGGGGGCAGGGCCGGCGGGGGGGCGGTCAGCTCCTTGGCCAGATGCCGGTTGCTCTCGTGGTACCCGAGCGACGCGGCGAGCCGCCGTGCGGGCTCGGCGTCGGCGGGCAGCTCGGTGCGGACGCGGCGGCAGCCCTGGCCGCGCAGGATCTCCTCGGCGGCCAGGACGGCGACGGTGGCCCGGCCCCGGCGCCGCTCGGCGGGGTCGACGGTGAGCTCGCGGACGAAGCCGGTGGCGAGCGGCGGCGGGGCGGTGGCGAGCCGGACGCCGCCGACCGGGCGGCCGTTCACGCAGACGGCATAGGTGCGGGATCGGCCGCCGTCGGCCGCCTGCGTCTCGGCCCCGGTCGGGCGCAGCGTGGTGGTCATCGCAGATTTCTACCCGGTGCCGGGCCCGGGCGCACCCTCAGGGGTCGAGGTCGGCGCCGGAGCGCTCGTCGAAGGCCCGCATGGCCTTGGTGGTGACGGGGCCGGGCGCCTCCGGGAGCTCACGGCCGTCGACGCGGCGGACGGCCTGCACGTCCCGCAGCGACGAGGTCAGGAAGACCTCCTGCGCGCGCTCCAGGACGTCCATGGGGAGTTCGGCCTCCCGGGCCCCGCTCCACTCGATGACCAGCTCGCGGGTGATGCCGGCCAGGCAGCCCGAGGCCAGGGGCGGCGTGTACAGCTCGCCGTCGAGCACGACGAACACGTTGGAACCGGTGCCCTCGCACAGCGCGCCCTTGCCGTTGGCGAACAGCGCCTCGGAGGCGGCGGCCCGGTGCGCGTGGGCGAGCGCGACGACGTTCTCGGCGTAGGAGGTCGTCTTCAGGCCGGTGAGGGCGCCGCGCTCGTTGCGCGTCCAGGGCACGGTGACGACGGCCGTGGTGTCGGGCCTGCGGCGGGCCTCGCCGAGGGCCACGACGAGGGTGGGCCCGGCATCGCCCCGGTCGGAGCCGAGCGGGGAGACGCCGCCGGTGTAGGTGATGCGCAGCCGCCCGAGCGGCACGGAGGAGGCGTCGAGGACGGCGGCGCAGGCGCGGCGCACCTCGTCCGGGTCCGGTTCCGGCAGGCCCAGCCCCCGGGCGGACCGGGCCAGGCGGTGCAGGTGCCGGGTGAGGGCGAAGGGGCGTCCGTGGACGGTCTTGACGGTCTCGAAGACGCCGTCGCCCACGGTGAGCCCGTGGTCGAAGACCGACACCCGCGCGCTGTCCGCGTCCTGCAGCCTGCCGTCCAGCCAGATCAGCGTCACGGCCTACCTCCCGTTGCGATGTGCTCGTGTGCCCCCGACGCTACCGCCAGGAGGCGCTCGGCCTTGAGTTCCGTCTCCGCCCACTCGCCCTGCGGGTCGGAACCCCAGGTGATGCCGGCGCCGGTGCCGAAGCGCAGGACGGCGCCCCCGGGGGCGGTGCGGTCGATCCAGAAGGTGCGGATGCCCACGGCCAGCTCGCCCGTGCCACGGTCGGCGTCGACCCAGCCGACCCCTCCGCAGTACGGGCCGCGTGGCACCGGCTCCAGGGAGCGGATGATCCGCAGGGCGCTGGACTTGGGGGCGCCGGTGACGGAACCGGGCGGGAAGGTGTGGGCGAGGAGCTCCGGCCAGCCGGCGCCGCCGGCCAGCTCCCCCCGCACGGTGGAGACCAGATGCACGAGCCCGGGATGCTGTTCGACGGCGCACAGGGCGGGAACGGTGACGCTGCCGGAGGCGCACACCCGGCCCAGGTCGTTGCGGACGAGGTCGACGATCATGACGTTCTCGGCGTGGTCCTTCTCCAGCAGTCCGTCCTCGGTGCGGGCCGTCCCCTTGATGGGCCCGGACAGGACCGTCCGCCCGGTGCGGCGCAGGTACAGCTCGGGTGAGGCCGTCGCCACCTCGACGCCGTGGGCGGGGAGCCGGACGGTCCCGGCGTGCGGCGCCGGGTTGCCGAGGGCGAGCCGGCCGCCGAGCGCGTCGATGTCGGCGGCGTCCGGGTCGGGCAGCGGCGCGCCGAGGACGCGGCAGAGGTTCGCCTGGTAGACGTCCCCGGCGGCGATGTGCTCCCGGATGCGGGCGACGGCGCCGGTGTAGGCGACGCGGTCCAGGGACGACGTCCAGCTCCCCCGGCGCGGACCCCGCCAGGGGGCCGGCGGCACGGCGGCGGGCGCGCGCCGCACGTCGCCGAAGCGGGCGCACAGCAGGCGTCCCTCGAAGTCGGCGACGACGGCCCACCAGCCGCTGGACTCCAGCGCCTGCGGGTCGTCGGTGACATCCCGCAGGTCGGAGGCCACGAGGGCGCCGAAGCGGGCGAGGGGTACGGATTCGAGCACGCCTTCGAGTCTAGGGCGGGCACGCTGGGTGAACGGAATTTGAGCTGGCCCGGGAATCCGCTAGAGTTCAACACGTCGCCGGGCCGCCACAACGGCCCCGGAGGCACCTGCGGACGTGGCTCAGTTGGTAGAGCATCACCTTGCCAAGGTGAGGGTCGCGAGTTCGAATCTCGTCGTCCGCTCGGACAGTGGGGGCTGCACTCATCGGCCCCCGCGCTCCTGGTGGAGTGGCCGAGAGGCGAGGCAACGGCCTGCAAAGCCGTCTACACGGGTTCAAATCCCGTCTCCACCTCCATGGACGATTAGCTCAGCGGGAGAGCGCTTCCCTGACACGGAAGAGGTCACTGGTTCAATCCCAGTATCGTCCACTGGTCCGGCAACGGACCGCCCGCGCGATTAGCTCAGCGGGAGAGCGCTTCCCTGACACGGAAGAGGTCACTGGTTCAATCCCAGTATCGCGCACCGGTCCGGCAACGGACCGCCCGGACGATTAGCTCAGCGGGAGAGCGCTTCCCTGACACGGAAGAGGTCACTGGTTCAATCCCAGTATCGTCCACCGCCCGAACGCCCCCGGCCCTCTCGTGGTCCGGGGGCGTTCGTCGTCAGCCGCATGGTGCCGCAGGTGCGCCCGCGCGTTTCCTACCGCGCCCGCGCGGTGAAACGGCCGTCGACGTCGCGGGGCCCGGGCGGTCGATGACCGCCCGGGCCCGCGTGCCGTCCGCCGCACCCCCGTCCCCACGGGGTCGGTCAGGAAATCCCCAACCCGGGCCGCTCTCCCGGGTCCGGAGCGCCTGTTCAGCGCCCCAGCATTCCTGCCACGGACGACGCCTGGGTGATCACGGCCTCCACGCCGCCGAAGAGCACGGCGAGGCACAGGGCGAGGGGGATGACCATGGCCGCGGCCACCAGAGGATGCCGCGTCCCCGAGGGCCGGGTCCGCACACCGGCCGCACCGGCCGCGCGCCGGAGGTAGGCCTCCGGCCGTCGTCCCGGTGCCCGGAGGACCGCGCGTCCCGCCGTGCTCGCCATACTCAGCTCCCGTCGTGATCGAGGGCGGCGGGTGGGTGACCTCGGGGGACGAGTGCAGCACCCGCCGCTTGCCTCCAAACTAGGCGCCACGGCGGGCCGGGGCGTCATGCCGGCGTACCGAACGGAGGGCATCCCGCAGGAGGAGCCCACGGACCGCGTCCTACTCCCCAGGGTGGAGACGCGCCCCGCCCGTACCGGGGGTGTCCCCCAGGGGTCCGGTGCCGTCCGTCCGTCCCGGTGGTGACCTCGGTCACCCCGGCCGTCCGGCGCCGAAGAGGGGCGACGACCCCGCGCACGGCGGCCGTTCACCGTCACGGAGTCGGCCGACGCTCGGGACGTTGACTGGTGCCACGTCAGATGCCCTCCTCGCGCGTGAAGTTGACCGGATCCCGGTGCGGCGGCGCCGTCAGCTCCCCCGCCACGCAACCGAATTGCCACCTCGGCGGCGCCGGCAACGTGTCCACGCCGAGTGCGCGGCCTTGCGGCGTGCGGAGGCGCCAGTCCGTAAGCTGTGGACCGTCAACGGATCGGCATGTGGGGCCTCCCCACCGGAGGTAGGGGAAGGGACATGGCGATGATGCGGCTCCGACGTGAGGACCCGCGAGTCGTCGGCTCGTACAAGCTCCACCGGCGGCTGGGCGCGGGCGGCATGGGCGTCGTCTACCTCGGTTCGGACCGGCGCGGCCAGCGGGTCGCGCTGAAGGTGATCCGGCCGGACCTCGCCGAGGACCAGGAGTTCCGCTCCCGCTTCGCCCGGGAGGTCTCGGCGGCGCGTCGCATCCGCGGGGGCTGCACGGCCCGCCTCGTCGCCGCCGATCTGGAGGCGGACCGCCCGTGGTTCGCCACCCAGTACGTACCCGGGCCGTCGCTTCACGACAAGGTGAACGAGGGCGGGCCGCTGCCCCCGGCGCAAGTCGCCGCGATCGGGGCCGCGCTGGCGGAGGGCCTGGTCGCGGTGCACGAGGCCGGCGTCGTCCACCGGGACCTCAAGCCGTCCAACATCCTCCTCTCGCCCAAGGGTCCGCGCATCATCGACTTCGGCATCGCCTGGTCCACGGGCGCGAGCACCCTCACCCACGTGGGCACCGCCGTGGGCTCCCCCGGCTTCCTCGCCCCGGAGCAGGTGCGCGGGGCGGGCGTGACCCCGGCGACCGACGTCTTCTCCCTCGGCGCGACGCTGGCCTACGCCGCCACCGGCGACTCCCCCTTCGGGCACGGCAGTTCCGAGGTGATGCTCTACCGCGTCGTGCACGAGGAGGCGCAGCTCCAGACGGTGCCGCCGGCGCTGGCCCCGATCGTGTACGCCTGTCTGGCCAAGACCGCCCCGGAACGGCCGACGACGGCCCAGCTCTCGCTCCGGCTCAAGGAGATCGCCGCCCGCGAGGCCCGGGGGCTGCCGGAGGGCATGACACCGGTTCCGCGCCCGGCGGTCCGGCGGGCCGCGGACCCCGTGCCCGCGCGTGGCGACCGGGGCGTCGGGCCCACGCCCCGCCCCACGCCGCGCCCCACGCCCCGACCGACCCCGCGCGGCGGTGGCCCGGCGGAGGACGGCGGCCGGGCGGGGGAACGCCGCACTCCTCCGCCGCGCGCCGTGCCCGGGGCCGGACACGGACACGGGCACGGGCACGACGGGGCACCGCGGGCCGGTGCGGAGGGTGGCCGGCCGGGTCCGCCGGGGCCCCGTCGGAGGACGCCCCCGGGCGACGGCCCGGGCCGTCGGCCCGCGTCGGAGCGGCGCACGGCCGGCGACCGTCCCGCGCGGCGGCCCCGCCGCGCCCAGCGTCGCCCGCCGCGCCCGCCCGCGCGCGGCGGTGGCCCGGACCGCAGACTCATGCGGCAGCGCCTGGTCGTCTTCGTGACGGTCACGCTGCTCGTGGCGCTCGGTATCGCGGTGGTGCAGGGCTGCCAGGGGCGGGGCGGGCACGCGCCGAGCTCGGCCCCCGAGCCCGTCCCGACGGCCGTCGCGCCCTCGGGGGCGGCGGCGCCGGGGTGATCAGCGGGACGAGCGGGTGGCGTAGAACGCGACGGCCGAGGCCGCGGCGACGTTGAGGGAGTCCACCCCGGCGTCCATGGGGATGCGCACGTGCGCGTCGGTGGCGGCGAGCGCCTCCGGTGTCAGTCCCTCGCCCTCGGTCCCCAGGACCAGGGCGAGCCTCGGATGGCGCCGGGCGGCCAGCTCGTCCAGGGTGACCGACCGCTCGCTGAGGCAGAGGGCGGCGGTGACGAAGCCCGCGCGGCGCAGCAGGGCCAGGTCGTCCGGCCAGGTCGTCAGGCGCGTCCAGGGCACGTGGAAGACGGCGCCCATGGAGACCTTCACGGCACGGCGGTACAGCGGGTCGGCGCAGCGCGGACTGAGGAGGACGGCCCCCACGCCGAGGGCCGCCGCGTTACGGAAGGCCGCCCCCAGGTTGGCGTGGTCGACGATGTCCTCGAAGACGGCGACCCGGTCGGTGCCGCCGAGCAGGGCGTCCGCGGGCGGCAGGGCGTTGCGTTCCATCGAGGCCAGCGCGCCCCGGTGCACGTGGTAGCCGGTCACCCGCTCGGCGACCTCGGGGCTGACCAGGTACACCGGCGCGGTGGCGGTCTCGATGACGTCGCCCATCGGCCCGGCCCACTTGGCGGACAGCAGCATCGAACGCATGGGGTGCCCGGCGGCCAGGGCGCGCCGGACGACCTTCTCGCCCTCGGCGATGAACAGCCCTTCGGCCGGCTCGCGGCGCCGCCGCAGCGCGACGTCGGTGAGGGAGGTGTAGTCGTGCAGCCGGGGGTCGTCCGGGTCCTCGACGGTGACCGGTTCAGCCACGTGCGCCGCCCCCGGCGCCCGGCGTCCCCGGGCCCGGTGCCGGGTCCGGTGTGTCCGGACCGACGGCGACGACGTCCCCGATGACGATGACGGCGGGCGGGCGGACCTCCTCGGCGCGCACCCGCTCGCCGACGGTGGCCAGGGTGGCGTCCACCCGGCGCTGCGTGGCCATGGTGCCCTCCTGGACGACGGCCACCGGGGTGTCCGCGTCCCGGCCGTGGGAGATCAGCGCCTCGGCGATCGCGCCGATCCGCTCGACGGCCATGAGCAGGACGAGCGTGCCGCGCAGGGCGGCGAGCGCGCGCCAGTCCACGAGCGAGCGGGCGTCGTCCGGAGCGACGTGGCCGCTGACGACGGTGAACTCGTGCGCCACCCCCCGGTGCGTCACGGGGATGCCGACGGCGCCCGGCACGCTGATGGAGCTGGAGATGCCCGGGACGACGGTGACGGGCACACCGGCCCGCGTCAGCTCCTGCATCTCCTCCATCCCCCGGCCGAAGACGAACGGATCGCCGCCCTTGAGCCGGACGACGGACTTGCCCGCCTTGGCGTACGCCACCAGGGCCTGGTTGATGGCCTCCTGCGCCATGAACCGGCCGTAGGGGATCTTGGCGGCGTCGACGACCTCGACGTGCGGGGGCAGTTCGTCCAGCAGGTCGCGCGGCCCGAGCCGGTCGGCGACGACGACGTCGGCCTCGGCGAGCAGCCGCCGTCCCCGCACGGTGATGAGGTCCGGGTCGCCCGGGCCGCCGCCGACCAGGGCCACCCCGGCCGTCCGGGTCCGGTACTGGGGGGCGGCGAGCGTACCGTCGCGCAGTCCCTCGACCACGGCGTCGCGCACGGCCGCCGAGCGGCGCGGGTCGCTGCCGGTCAGCACGGCCACGGTGACGCCCTCGCTGCGGCCGGTCGCGGGCGTCCACGCGGTCGCGGCGTCGGCGTCGTCGCTGCGCACCGCCCACACCCGGTGGGCCTCCGCCTCGGCGGAGGCGGCGGTGTTGGCGGCCGGGTCGCTGGTGGCGATGAGCGCGTACCACGCCTCCGCCAGGTCGCCCGGACGGTAGGTGCGCCGCTCCCAGGTCAGCTCACCCGCCTCCGCCATGGCCTCCACGGAGGGCGTCGCGGAGGGCGAGACCAGCAGGACGTCCGCCCCCGAGGCGACGAGGGCGGGCAGCCGCCGCTGGGCGACGCCACCCCCGCCGAGGACGACCACGCGGCGGCCGGTCAGCCGCAGTCCGACGGGATAGGCGGGCGTGTCGGGCATGGCGGTGCGGCTCCTCGGGCGGTGGTGCTGAGCCGCTGCGGCGGTGAAGCGGCGTCGTCGGTCGGTCACGACGGTGCGGTCGGCGTATCTGCAGCATCGTAGACGGCGGGTGTTACGGGAGTGTGGCATCGGCCCTGGTCGGCCGGTCAGCCCTTCTCGGTCACACCCGCCGCGTCGAACGTCGCCACCTCGTGCATCGCGCGCGCGGCGGACTGCACGACCGGCAGCGCGAGGAGGGCGCCGGTGCCCTCGCCGAGCCGGAGGTCCAGGTCCACCAGCGGGCGCAGGCCCAGCTTGGTGAGGGCGACCACGTGACCGGGCTCCGCACCGCGGTGGCCCGCGACGCAGGCGGCCAGCGCCTCCGGTGCGATGGCGCGGGCCACCAGGGCGGCGGCCCCGGCGCTGACGCCGTCGAGGATCACCGGGGTGCGCAGGCTCGCACCGCCGAGGATGAGGCCGACGAGTGCGGCGTGCTCCAGCCCGCCGAGCGCGGCGAGGACGCCGATCGGGTCACCCGGGTCGGGCCGGTGCAGCTCCAGGGCGCGGCGGACGACGTCGATCTTGTGGCTGTGCATCTCGTCGTTGATGCCGGTGCCCCGGCCCGTCACCTCGGCCGGGTCCGTACCGGTGAAGGCCGAGATCAGGGCGGCGGAGACGGTGGTGTTGGCGATGCCCATCTCACCGGTGAGCAGTGCCCGGTTGCCCGCCGTGACGAGGTCGCGGGCGGTCTCGATACCGACCTCGATCGCCCGCACGGCCTCGGCGCGCTCCATGGCGGGGCCGACGCTGATGTCGGCCGTGCCCGGGCGCACCTTGCGCGGCAGCAGCCCCGGGGTGGCGGGCAGCTCGGCGGCCACGCCGACGTCCACCACGCACACCTCGGCCCCCACCTGGTTCGCGAAGGCGTTGCAGACGGCGCCGCCGCCGAGGAAGTTGGCCACCATCTGGGCGGTGACCTCCTGCGGCCAGGCGGTGACCCCCTGGGCGTGCACCCCGTGGTCACCGGCGAAGACGGCCACGGCGGCGGGCTCCGGGACCGGCGGCGGGCACTTGCGCGCCAGGCCGCTGAGCTGCGCGGAGATGATCTCCAACATGCCGAGCGCGCCGGACGGCTTGGTCATGCGCTTCTGCCGTTCCCACGCCTCGCCGAGGGCCTTGGCGTCCAGCGGACGGATGCCCGCGAGCGTCTCGGCCAGCAGGTCGCTGGGCGCGCCGCCGGGCAGCACCCGGCGTCCGTAGGCCTCCTCGTGCACCACCCAGGACAGCGGGCGCCGCTTGGACCAGCCCGCCTGGGCGAGTTCGGGCTCGTCGGGGAAGGCGTCGACGTACCCGATGCACAGGTAGGCCACGACCTCCAGGTGCTCCGGCAGGCCGAGCGCCGTCACCATCTCGCGCTCGTCGAAGAAGCTCACCCAGCCGACGCCGAGCCCTTCGGCCCGTGCGGCGAGCCACAGGTTCTCCACCGCCAGCGCTGAGGAGTAGGGCGCCATCTGCGGCTGGGTGTGGCGGCCGAGGGTGTGCCGCCCGCCGCGCGTCGGATCGGCGGTGACGACGATGTTGACGGGCGTGTCGAGGATGGCCTCGATCTTCAGTTCCTTGAACTGCTTGGCCCGGGCGCGGGGCAGCGACTTGGCGTACGCCTCACGCTGCCGCACGGCCAGCTCGTGCATCGCCCGGCGGGTCTCCTCCGAGCGGATGATGACGAAGTCCCACGGCTGGGAGTGGCCGACGCTCGGCGCGGTGTGGGCCGCCTCCAACACGCGCAGCAGCACCTCGTGCGGGATCGGGTCGGAGCGGAAGCCGTTGCGGATGTCGCGGCGCTCGCGCATGACCTTGTGCAGGGCCTCGCGTTCGGCGTCCGGGTAGCCGGGGGCCGGCGGGGTCCGGGGCGGCTCGGGCTGCGGCGGCGCGGCGGCGGGGGCGGCCTCGGGGGCGGCCTCGGCCCCGGTGTCCGGGAGCACGGCCGCCTCGGCGTCGGGGACGGGCGCGGCCGCCTCGGCCCCGTCCGCCGGGACGTCGCCGGGCGCGGGGGGCACGGCGTCGGGGGCCTCGGGGGCTTCCGGAGCCTCGTGGGCGGTCTCCGCCACGATCGGTTCCGGCTGCGCGGCGGGCTCGGGCTGCGGGGCGGTGGGACCGCCGGGGGTGTCGGCGGGCGCCGCCTCGGTCCCGGGCGTGGGCACGCCTTCCGGCGCAACGACGGCTTCGGGCGCGGCGGGCTGCTCCTGCGGCACGTCGGCGAGGGGGGCCTCCACCGCCTCCTGGACCTCGGCCGTCGCGTCCGGGTGGCCCGGTCCCTGCGGGTGCTCGGCCGGGGCGGGCTCGACGGCGGCCGGCTCGGCGGCCGGCTCCTCCGCAGACACGGCCTGCTCCTGCGGCTGTTCCACGATCGGGGCGGGCTCAGGGCCGGCGGCTTCCGTAAGAACCTCCGGGGCCTCGACCGACGCGACGGGCTGTGCCACGGGCTCGGGCTCGGCGGACGGCTCCGGGGCCGGCGCTTCGGCCTGCGGCTCGGGCTGCGCCACCTGCTCGGGCGGCTGCGGACCGTGCTCGGCCTGCGGACCGACGTACGCCTCGCCGCCGGGGTGTGCCTCGGCGGCCGGGTCGAGGCCCGGCGGGGGGGCCTGCGGGTAGGGGCCCACCGCTTCCGCGTCCGGCTGCGGCTGCGGCTGACCGCCGGGTGCCTGGTCCGCCGGGACGGACCACGCCCCCGGCTGCACGGGCGTGGCGACGTGCTGCTGCTCGAAGCCGGGCGCCGGCTGCTCCACCGCCGGGGCGTACCCGCCCTCGGCGGGGGCCCCGGCGACCTGGCCCGCGTCGGGGTGTCCCGGGGCGTCGTACTCGGGCGCGGGCGGTGCGGCGTACTCGGCGGCCGGGGCCGGGCCGGGGGCCGCGGCCGAGGGGGTGGGGCCGCGGTCGGCCAGCGACCGGACGGCACCGGACTGCTCGGGCACCGGCGGGCCGAGGTGCAGCGGACGGCGTGGGACACCGCCGACGGGGCCGCCGGTGTGGCCGGGGCCCTGGGCGTACTCGGGCGGCGGGGCGTACTCCGGCCCGTGGGCGTACTCGGGGGCCGGGGCGTACTCCTGGTAGCCCGTGCCGCCGCCCGCCGTGTCGTGCGGGCCGGGGAGGTGCGCGGCGGACGGGACGGGCTGGGCGGGGGTGGAGTGCACGGACTCGTTCCACGCGCCCACCGCGCCGGGCATGAGCAGCTGGTCGTCCTCGTCGCCCACCGCGCCGCCGGCGGCCGGGTCCGCGAAGGTGTACGTGCCGGAGGCGGGCGTGTGGGCCTGCTCCGGCTGTGCGCCTGCGTTCTCCGGCAGTCCCTCGGCCGGGACCTGGCCGGTGTCAGTCATGCGTACCCCTCGCCATCGGTAGTGCTCCTTCGAGTCCCCGTGGGACTCCCCCGCTGGGAGAACGAGCATGCGCCGCGCGCGGCACGTCTCCCGCCGTCGTCACCCGTACATTGCCGAACAAAGCGTCAACTCAGGGTGACGGCACAACAGGCGGTCAGCCTACCGGTCGTGCCCGGGCCGACCGGCCGGGGGTGGGCGACTGACCCCGGTTGGTCACGGTTGTCCGCGACAGATCACATCCGGGTGCCGGCGAGCAGGAAGACGACGGTGCGGTCCCGCTCCGACCAGCGGGTCGTGTCCAGTTCGAGGGTCTGGAGCAGCACGCACTCGACGGCGTAACCGGCCTCGGCCAGGACCCGGCCGAGTGCCTCGGCCTCGTCGCGGTTGCCGGCGTGGGTGACGAGGCGCTCGGGCCGCCGGTCGGCGCAGGCGGTGACCGTCCGCAGGCCCCCGCCCCCGACGCGGACGACGTCGGGCTCGGGCAGGTCTTCGAGTACCTGCGGGGCACCGCCGTGCACGACCTGGAGCTGGACGCCCCGGTCGCGGGCGGCGGCGGTGGCGAGCGCGCAGGCCTCGGCGTTGCGGTCGACGGCGATGACGGCGGCGCCGAATCCGGCGGCCTCCACCGCGAGGGTGCCGCCGCCCGCCCCGATGTCCCACACCAGGTCTCCGGCGCGCGGCCCGAGGCGGGCCAGCTGGGCGGCCCGGAGCTGGGCGGACTCGCCGGTGGTGAGGCGGGCGGCCGGGGCGCCGGGGACCGGACGCGGCAGCGCCCAGCCGCGGTGCTCGCGCGGATAGCCCGGCTCCCGGCCGGCGATCCACCCGCTGCCCTGTCCGGTGCCGGTGCTCGCTCCCGCGCCGTGTCCGCCGACGACGATGACGACGCTGGGGTCGCGCCAGACGTGGTCGGCGACCTTGTCGGAGGTCAGCACCGTCATGCGCTCGCGGGAGGTGCCCAGTTCCTCGCAGATGACGAACGTGCGGTGCACGTCGCCGAGGAGCAGGGCCAGTTCGGCCGGCCCCGCGCCGGGCGAGGTGAGGACGGCCACCTTGGGGTGGGCGCGGCACACGTTGACGGCGCGGCGCAGGGTCCGGCTGCCCGCGACGACGACCTGGGCGTCGTCCCACGGCATGCCGGCGCGGGCGAAGGCCGCGGCCACGGCGGAGACGGCGGGGACGACCTCGACCTCCAGCCCGTGCTCGGGGGCGCGCAGGGCGCGGACGACGCCGAAGAAGCCGGGGTCGCCGTCGGCGAGCACGACGGCGGTGCCCCGGTGCCGGGCGACGCGGCGGGCGGCGAGCGTGATGCTGCCGAGCCGGACGCGCTCGGCGGCGGCCGGGACGTCGGGCAGGTCGAGGTGGTGGGCGGCACCCGCCACGAGGGTGGCGGCGCCGAGCGCGGCGCGGGCCGGGGCGCCCAGCGGAGAGCCGTCCCAGCCGATCACGGTGACACGGTCGGCCATCGGCTTCGGGTCTCCTGCGGGGGTGAGGGGCGATGGGCGGGCGCGATGAGATTACCCGAGGCTCCCGCGTGGCTCGGCGGGGGTGCGCTCGACGACGGCGGGCGGCTCCTCGCCCGTCTCGTCGACGTCCTCGGGGAGGAGGCTCCAGACGATGAGGTCGGTGCGGGCGTCGGTCCACTCACCCGTCGCCTCCGGGTCTCCGGCACCGCGGTCGTCGGTGCGCACCCGCGTCGTCCCGGCGTTGCGCAGGACGCCCTCGCTGATGCAGCCGATCTTCTGGGCCACCTGCTGGGCGGCGGTGTTGCCTGCGGCGGTGCGCAGTTCCAGGCGCGCGAAACCCTGGTGGCCGAAGAGCCAGCCGGAGACCGCCAGCAGCGTCTCCGCGGCGTACCCCTCGCCACGGGCCCACTGGGCGACGACGTAGCGCACCTCGGTGGCCGCGGTGCGCCAGTCGGTGTTGCGCAACTCCAGGCTGCCCACGAGCCGTCCGGTGAGGAACTCGCTGACGGCGAGGACGATGCCGCTCCCGCAGGAACGCTTCAGCGGGGCACGCCGGGTGACCCAGTCCCGGGCGTGGCTCTCGGTGAAGGGGTGCGGGACGTCCGTCCACGCGGTGACGAGGTCGTCGTTCATCATGTCGGTGAGCGCGGGGATGTCCGCTTCCTCGAACGGTCGCAGCACGAGCCGGTCCGTACTGATGGAGATGTCCGGGAAACTGGAAGTCATGCGCCTCTCCGTGCCGACGGGGTCATCTGCACAGCATGCAGCATGGCCGCGGACGTGCGCCGGGCCGGTCCCTCGACGGGTGAGAGACCGGCCCGGTGGGCGGTTCCGGGCGGCGGGCCGCGCCGCTCAGTCCCGCGCGGAGCCGAAGGCGGGCACCACGGAGCCCGCGTACTCGTCCTCGATGAACGCCCGCACCTCCTCGGAGTTGAGGAGCCCCGCGAGCGTGCGCACCTGCGGGTCGTCCTCGTTGCCCTCCTTCACCGCGAGGAAGTTGGCGTACGGGTTGCCCTCGGCGGTCTCCAGCGCGAGGGCGTCCTCGGCCGGTGCCAGCCCGGCCTCGATGGCGTAGTTGCCGTTGATGACGGCGGCGTCCACCTCGCCGAGGGCGCGGGGCAGCGTGGCGGCCTCCAGTTCCTTGAACCGCAGGCCCCCGGCGTCGGCGATGTCGGCGACGGTGGCGTCCTGGCCCGCGCCGTCGGCCAGTTCGATCAGCCCGTGCGCCGCGAGCAGGTGCAGGGCCCGGCCGCCGTTGGTGGTGTCGTTGGGCAGTGCGATCGTCGCCCCGGCCCCGAGGGCGTCGAGGGCGTCGGCGTCCTTCGAGTACAGGCCGAGCGGCTCCAGGTGGACGTCGGCGACGGGGGTGATGTGCGTGTCGTTCTTGGCGTTGAAGTCGTCGAGGTAGGGCCGGTGCTGGAAGTAGTTGGCGTCGACGTCGCCACTCTCCGTCGCGGTGTTGGGCAGGACGTAGTCGTTGACCACCCGGACCTCGAGGTCCAGGCCCGCGTCCTTCGCCAGGTGGTCCCGGACGTACTCCAGGATCTCGGCGTGCGGGGTCGCGGAGGCGGCGACGGTGAGCGTCGCGCCGTCACCCGAGGCGTCGTTGCCGGGGTCCGAGGCGGTGCCGCAGGCGGTGAGGCCGAGGGTGAGCGCGGCGGTGGCCGCGACGGCGGTGACGATGGTGGTGGTACGCACGAGGAGTGCTCCCTTTCGGATGGCGCCTGCCCGACGAAGAGTTCGGGCCTGTGGCGGTTCTCTGCGGTGGTTCTGCGGTGGCTCTGCGGGGGGCGGGTGGGGGCGTGGGCTCAGCCGGCGCGTTCGCGGCGGCCGAGGAACCGCACGGCGGCGTCGCCGAGCAGTTGGACGAGGGTGACCAGGGCGATGAGCACGGCGACGGTGACGAGCATCAGCGTCGTCTCGAAACGCTGGTAGCCGTAGGTGTGGGCGAGATCGCCCAGGCCGCCGGCGCCGACGACGCCGGCCATCGCCGAGTAGCCGATCAGCACGATGACGGTGGTGGTCAGCCCGGCCACGAGCGAGGGCAGCGCCTGCGGCAGGAGGACCTTGAGGACGACGGTGCCGGTGCCGCCGCCCATGGCCTGCGCGGCCTCGACCAGGCCCCGGTCGACCTCGCGGACGGCCGTCTCCACGAGCCGGGCGAAGAACGGGACGGCGCCGACCGCCAGCGGCACGATGGCCGCCGTCGGCCCGATGAAGGTGCCGACGACCGCGCTGGTGAACGGGATCAGGGCGACGAGCAGGATGACGAACGGCAGCGAGCGCCCCACGTTGACGACGGCCCCGACGACCCGGTTCACCGCGAGGTTGCGCAGCATGCCGCCGCGGTCGGTCAGGACGAGCAGGACCCCGAGCGGGACGCCGCCGAGCGCGGCGATCAGCGTGGACCAGCCGACCATGTAGAGGGTGTCGACGCACGCCTGGGTCAGCAGGGGCTGCATCTGGGTCCAGGTCATCGGGAGGCCTCCTTGGTCAGCGCGGCGGCCGCGTGGGGATCGTCCGGTGCGGCCCCGGCGTCCGTGACGACCTCGACCGCGAGGCCCTGTTCGCGCAGGAAGCCGATGGGCACGACGTTGTCGCCGAAGGGGCCGGGCAGTTCGATCCGCATGCGGCCGATCTGTGCTCCTCCGACGGTGTCCATCGCGGCGCCCAGGATGGAGACGTCGACGTGATAGGTGCGGGCGAGCTGGGAGATCAGTGGCCGCCCGGTGGCCGCGCCGTGGAAGGTGACGTCCACGACGGTGCGGTCGCCGGCCTCGGGCAGCGGACCGCCCACGGGGAACAGCGCGGCGGCCAGGGCCGAGCCGGGGGTGGCGAGCAGCTCGCGGACGGTGCCGGACTCCACGATCCGCCCGTCCCGCATGAGGGAGGCCGAGTCGCACACGGTCTTGACGACGTCCATCTCGTGGGTGATGAGCAGGACGGTCAGGCCCAGTTGCCGGTTCAGATCGCGCAGGAGGGCGAGGACGGAGGCGGTGGTCTCGGGGTCGAGCGCGGAGGTGGCCTCGTCGGACAGCAGCACCTTGGGGTCCCCGGCCAGCGCACGGGCGATGCCCACGCGCTGCTTCTGACCACCGGAGAGCTGGGCGGGATGGGCCCGCGCGTGCCCGGCGAGCCCGACCAGGTCGAGGAGGTCGAGCGCCTTGCGGCGGCGCTCGGCGCGCCCGAGGCCGAGGATCTCCAGGGGGAGCTCGACGTTGCCCCGGACCGTGCGCGAGGAGAGCAGGTTGAAGTGCTGGAAGACCATGCCGATGCGGCTGCGGGCCTGCCGCAGGGCTGCGGAGGGGCGGGCACCCCGTCCGGCGAGGGCGGTGAGGTCGCGGCCGTCGACCGTCACCGTGCCGGAGGTAGGCGTCTCCAGCAGGTTGACGCAGCGGATCAGGGAGGACTTCCCGGCCCCGCTCTGGCCGATGACGCCGTGTACCTCGCCCTCCTTGACGTGCAGGTTCACCCCGTCCAGGGCGGTGACCTCACGGTCGGGCGTGCGGTAGACCTTCGTCAGGTCCGTGGTGGTGATCACTGGGATTCCGTGACTGTCGGGCACGCCGGACCCGTGCGGGGCGGGCGTGCGGGGGTGTGTCGGTGGCTGAAGGCGGCGCGCGCGGAGGCGCGCCGGGCTGCGTGCGGACCGGGTGCCCGGCGGGTCGGGCGGGCTGGTCAGACGGCGGTGCGCACGGGCTCGCTTCGGGGCGCGAGGCTGCTTCGGCAGGGGCCCTCAGCGGTCACACATTCGACGCATGCAGCAGCCACCGGGCAGGGAGATCGCCTCGGTGACGTGAAGGTGGCTGCGCGTCGTGCTCATGGGGCAAGTCAAACAGACAGCCGCCCGATCGTCCCACCAGCAGAGACAACCGTCCGGATAATGGACGTCTCCGTGCGCGGTCGTGACCGGTGCGGGACGTGCGGAGCACTGTGTCCGCACCGGCTCTGACCTGCGGCGCAGCCGGTTCCGCAGGGCGGCACCGGCAGGGCGGGCCGGGTCTCGGGCGCGGCGCGTCCTGTGGTCAAGACCACGTCGGCCATCGAACGCTGCCGGCCGTCGTGACCGTCGGGGCGCGGCGGACCACCCGGAATCGGCCGAAGCGGGGCAGCGCAGTAAAGTCGCTGCCATGTTCACCCCGCTGACGGTCGCGGTCGCCGTGGCCGCGCTCGCGCTGGCCGCCTGGTGCGGCTTGGCGGCCTACCGGAACGAGCCCACCAAGGACTGGCACTTCGCCGGCATGGCGGTCGTCACGCTGCTCGCGCTGGCGCAGCTGGTCGTCGGCGTCGTCCGGCTCGCGGGCGGTGCCGAGGCGGACGACGGCACGGTGGTCTTCGTCTCCTACCTCGTCGGCTGCGCCTGTGCGATCCCGGCCGTCGCGTTCCTCTCCCTGTCGGAACGGACCCGCTGGGGTTCGGCGACGGTGGCCGCGGGGGCCGTGGTCCTGGCCGTCCTGCAGGTGCGGCTCTACGACATCTGGGGAGGCGGAGGTGCCTGAGGTGACACGCGCCCGGCGTTCGGGAGGGCCCGGAGTCGACCCGGCCACCGAGGGCGGGCGGATCGGCTCCGGCCCCGGACGGCTGCTCGTCACGCTCTACGCGGTGTTCGCCGTGGGCGCCACCTCGCGCTCGGCCTACCAGATCGCGACCCGCTTCGACGAGGCCCCGCTGCCCTACGCGCTCTCGGCCGTGGCCGCCGTCGTGTACTGCGCCATCACCGTCGCCCTGGTGCGCGGCGGGGAGACGGCGCGCAGGACGGCACTGGCCGGGTGCGTGGCGGAGCTGGCCGGGGTGCTCGTGGTCGGGACGTGGTCCGTGTTCGACCCGGAGGCGTTCCCCGACACCACCGTGTGGTCGGCCTACGGCATGGGGTACCTGTTCATCCCCCTGGTGCTGCCCGTCGTCGGGCTGTGGTGGCTGCGGCGGTCCCCGGCGTCCTGAGCGGAGCGGGGACGGCCGCGGCCGGCGTCAGGCGCTGGTGGTGTACGCCTCGGCCACGGCGGCCTTCTCCAGGGTGATGAGGCTCAGCCGGGACGAGACCCGCTCGGTGCCCGAGGCGACGTAGCCGCAGCGCCGGTACAGCCGCAGGTTGCCCTCGCTGCGGTGGCCGGTGAAGAGGCGGAACCGACGGGCGCCCTGCTCCCCCGCGAGGCGGTCCTCGAGGGCGGCCAGCAGCCGGCCGCCGAGGCCGTGGCGCTGCAGCCGGGGGTGGACGACGAGCTTGTTGATGTGCGCGGTGCCCTCCGCGTCGACGGTGCCGCGCACCGAACCGACGACCTCCCCGCCGAGCCGGGCCACCAGGACGACCCCGCCGGCCAACTCGTCGCGCAGCGCCTCCAGCGTCTGGGTCAGCGGCTCGATACTCCAGTCCCGGTAGAGCTCCGCCTCGCTCTGGTAGCACAGGTACTGGAGCTTGAGGATCTGCTCGGTGTCCTGGCCGGTCGCCGCAGAGATGGTCACGCTCATGCCCATGTGCGCACGCCTCTTTCTGGTGTCTCGAGCCCGCCGCGCCGGGGAGTGAGGGTCGCGCGGACGGGCGGGGCTGCCCTGGTGACGCCGGTTGTCTCTCGCACCCTTCCCCCCTGACCGGGTTCTCCAACCTCCGTCAGGAGCATTCTGCGCAGACATCCCAGGCAGCGGGAACGCCGCAGTACGCAAGTCGCCTGTGAGATTCCCGACCCGCCTGCGATTCACCGGAACGGCCCGGCGTTCCGGTGCGGTCCGCGCCCGCACCGGAACGGGCCGGTCAGCCGCGCGCGCGACGGAAGTCGGCGGCCGCCAGCAGCGCGGTGTCGGGGTGGTCGGTGAAGAGGCCGTCGATCCCGGTCCCGAAGTAGGTGCGCAGGGCCCCGAACGCGTCGCCGTAGGCGCCCGGGTCGGTGCCGCGACGGAAGTCGGCGGGGAGGAAGGCGTTCTCGTTGCGCATGGTGTAGGGGTGCAGCACCAGCCCGCGCGCGTGGGCGTCCCGCACCAGGGTCGTCGGATCGCCGAGGCTCCCGTCCTGGCGCCGGGGCAGGATCAGGTCCAGCGTCGGTCCGATGCCCCGGGCGAACGAGGCGATCCAGTCGAGCCCCTCGGCCGTCACCAGGTCGGCCACGGTGCGCGGGTCGTCCGCCTCCACGAAGTCCCAGGGGCGGGAGCCGGCCGAGGACAGCAGGACGACACCGGGGGTGTCGACGAGCCGGGCCATGCGCCGGATGCTGCTGGGCTCGAAGGACTGGACGAACACCGGCGCGCCCCGGCGGTGCAGCCGGTGCGCCCGCAGCAGCCGGGCCAGCCGCTCCTCCAGGCCGAGCCCGAGCCCGCGGAAGTAGCTCGGGTGCTTGGTCTCGACGTGCAGCCAGACGGTGCGCCGCCGCCGACGGCCCTCCGCCTCGGCCCAGTCGAGCACCTCGGCGAACGTGGGCACCTCCCAACGGCCGTCGTAGAGGGTGTTGTCGGGCCGCTGCTGGGGGATGCGCTCGGTCGCGCGCAGCGTCTTCAGCTCCCGGAGGGTGAAGTCCTCGGTGAACCAGCCCGTGAACTCCCGGCCGTCCACGGTCTTCGTGGTCCGGCGGTCGGCGAACTCCGGGCGGTCGGCGACGTCGGTGGTGCCGCCGATCTCGTTCTCGTGCCGGCACACGAGGTGACCGTCCCGGGTCGGCACGAGGTCCTGCTCGATCACGTCCGCACCCATGTCGAGCGCCAGTTGGTAGGCGCCGAGCGTGTGCTCCGGCCGGTAGCCGCTGGCTCCCCGGTGGGCGATGACGGCGGGCACCGGCAGCCGGTCCGGCCCGCGCCCCCGGGATCCCTCCGGCCGGGCGGTGGCCGCCACGGCCGGAGCCGCGGCGCCGAGCGCGGCGGCGCCGGCCGCCCCCAGTACCGTCGCACCCAGGACCGCCCTGCGCCCGGGCTGCTGCACGTCTTCCATGGAACCTCCTCGGTGGCGCGGGGAGCACGCACGGCGAACCCCGCCCCCGTTCCCGGCAGATGACGCGCCGAAGCGTAGACGCGGGGTGGTGTCCGGTGGGAGACGGCGTGCGGAACACGGCGGAAACACCGGGACGCCACCGTCGACGGGTGCGGTGGCGCGGGTTACCCGGTGGTTCGTGAGTGTCCGGCGCCCGTTATCGTCGTGAACGCGCCCGGCGGCGCAGACAGATCCCACCACCGGAGGCTGAACCCGTGATGCGCCGTTTCGTCCTGATCCGGGCGGTACTCGGACCGTTCCTGCGCCTGTTCTTCCGCCCTCGGATCGAGGGCGCCGACCGCATCCCGGGCACGGGTCCGGTGATCCTCGCGGGCAACCACCTGACGTTCATCGACTCGATGATCCTGCCACTGGTCACCGAGCGGCAGGTGTTCTTCATCGGCAAGGACGAGTACGTCACCGGCACGAGCCTCAAGGGTCGGCTGATGGCGTGGTTCTTCACCGGCTGCGGCATGATCCCCGTCGACCGGGACGGCGGCCGGGGCGGCGTGGCGGCGCTGATGACGGGCCGCCGGGTGCTGGAGCAGGGCAACGTCTTCGGCATCTACCCCGAGGGCACCCGCTCCCCCGACGGCCGCCTCTACCGGGGCCGGACGGGCATCGCCCGGCTGGCGCTGATGACGGGCGCCCCGGTCGTGCCGTTCGCGATGATCGGCACCGACCGGGTGCAGCCGGGCGGCCGCGGCCTGCCCCGCGTCGGCCCCGGGCTGCGGATCACCGTGCGGTTCGGCGAGCCGCTGGACTTCTCCCGCTACGAGGGCATGGACCGCGACCGCTACGTGCTGCGCGCGGTGACGGACGAGGTCATGAGCGAGGTCATGCGCCTGTCCGGCCAGGAGTACGTCGACATCTACGCGACGAAGGCCAAGGCGGCCTGAACCGCCGCGTCACCCGGGCTCGGGGACCTCGCCCAGGCGCTGGCCGCGCAGCAGCCACCAGGCGGCGGCCGCCGCCGTGAGCAGCACCAGCGAACCGGCGCCGGCGGCGGTTCGCAGCCCCTCGGTGAAGCTCTCCTGCGCCGCCGACAGCAGCCGGCCGCCCACGGGCTCGGGCAGGGTGCCCGCCGTCTCCACCGCCGCGCCCAGCGACTCCCGTGCCCCGGCGGCGTCCTGGTCCGGGACACCGGCGGGGACGGCGAGGTCCCGGTAGACGCCCGTCACCACGGAGCCGAGCAGCGCGATGCCGAGCGCGGCCCCCAGCTCGTACGCCGTCTCCGAGACGGCCGAGGCCGCCCCGGCCTCCTCCTCGGGCACGCTGGAGAGGATGACGTCGGCCGTCACCGTGAACGCCAGGCCGGCCCCGATGCCGACGACCAGCAGGACCGGCCCGAGCAGCCAGTACTCCGTGGTGGCGTCCAGCCACACGCAGGCGCCCAGCGCCAGGCCGACGGCGGCGAGTCCGCCGCTGACCGCACCGCGCACGGAGGTGCCCCTGGCGACCCGCCCGGCGAGCAGTCCGGCGGCCACCGCGCCCAGGGCGGCGGGCAGTTCGGCGAGCCCCGCCTGGAGCGGCGAGCGGCCCTGCACCATCTGGAGGAACTGGGAGAGGAAGAAGATCAGCCCGGACAGGCCCAGGATCGTCAGCAGGTCGGCGAGGACCGCGCCGGAGAACCCGCGCCTGCGGAAGAGGCGCATGTCCAGCAGCGGGGACGGCAGCCGGAGCTGACGGCGGACGAAGGCGGCCAGCGCGAGGGCGCCGACCGCCCCGGCCAGGGCGGCGTACCGGTCGGGGCCGTGCGCGGCGGCCTCCTTGATCGCGTAGACGACGCCGACCAGCCCCACCATCGACAGACCCACGCTCGGCAGGTCCCACGGCCCGGGGTCGGGGTTCTTGGACTCGGGCAGCACCTTCGCGCCCACCACGACGAGCACGGCCATCACCGGGAGGTTGATGAGGAAGACCGAGCCCCACCAGAAGTGCTCCAGCAGGAAGCCGCCGACGACGGGCCCGACGGCCGCGCCGGCCGAGGCCATCGCGCCCCAGATGCCGACCGCGAGGCTGCGTTCGCGCGGGTCGTGGAAGAGGTTGCGGATCAGCGCCAGCGTGGCGGGCATGAGCGTGGCCCCGGCGACGCCGAGGAGAGCGCGCCAGAGGATCATCGCCTCCGGGCTGTGCGCGTAGGCGTTGAGCACGGAGACGGCGCCGAACGCCGCCGCACCGGCGAGCAGCAGCCTCTTGCGGCCGACGCGGTCGCCGAGGCCGCCCATGGAGACGAGCAGCCCGGCGATGACGAACGAGTAGACGTCGCCGATCCACAGCAGCTGGGTGCCGGAGGGCCGCAGGTCCTCGCTGAGGAAGGGCGTCGCCAGCCCCAGCACGGTGGCGTCGATGCCGACGAGGAGCACGGCGAGGGCGAGGACGGCGAGGGCGAGCCAGCGCCCCGGGCCGGCTTCGCGCCCGCCCGCGGGCCGGGCGGTGGCGGTGGTCCGCGTGGTCATCGGGCCCCCCGTTCCAGCGCGCCGCCGAGCAGGAGCTCGGCGACCACGCGGGAGGCGTCCTTCGGCGCCAGCCGCCCGTCCTGGACGCTCCAGCCGGAGGCGGCGACGAGGGCGAACAGCGCGTCGACGAGCCAGGCGGTGGAGAGGTCGCCGCGCAGGACGCCCTCCTCCCTGCCGCGCCGCAGGAGCGCGCCCACCCGGGCGTCGACGCGCGCCCACCCGGCGTCCATCAGGTCGCTCTCGTAGAGCTGGTTCTCGCCGTAGAGGAAGGCCAGGAATCCGGCGACGGGCGTGGCCTCGTCGATGAGCCGGCGCAGCGCGTCGGCCGGATCGCCCTCGTCGATGCGGGCGGCGTCCAGCCTCTCCTCGATCTGCCGGATCCCGAGGTCGCCGAGGGCCACGATGAGCGCCTCGCGTCCGGCGAAGTGCCGGTGCAGCGTGGCACGGCTGATGCCGGCGGAGCGGGCGATCTCGTCCATGGACGCCGTGGCGCGGCGGGAGAGCAGCTCGGCGGCGGCCTTCAGGATCTGTTCACGGGGGACGGACATGAGACAACGGTAGCGCAGATGAGACATTCATGTCTCACCCGGGGCACTGACGTCTCACTCCGTGGCAGCGGGGACGGCCGGTCCGGTGTCCGTGGCGGTCAGCTCCAGGGCAGCTCGGCACGGCGGCGCCAGTACGCCTCCGGCTCCTCGATGAGCTCGGCGAGCGCCTCGGTGTGCTCCTCGCCGAGCTCGACGGTGACGGCGTGCAGATTGGTGAACAGCTGCTCGGCGGTGGCGGCGCCGGAGAGGGCGACGAACGCCCACGGGCGGCCCAGCACGGCCGCCAGCGCGACGGCGTCGCAGCCCGCGCCCAGCTCCTCGGCGATCCGGCGCAACGGCTGCGGCGCCTGCTCCCCGGCGAGCCGGCCGTTGGCCACCGCCTCCTTCACGATCACCGTGAGCCCGGCGTCGTGGGCCTCGACGAGCGCCGGGCCGGCGGAGGGCTCCAGCAGGTTGTAGGTGGCCTGCACCGAGCGGAACAGCGGCTCCCCCGCGACCCGCACCTCCAGCGCCGCCCGGATGGCGCGGGCCTGCTCCGGGCCGCTGGTGGAGAAGCCGACCGACACGCCCTCCTCCGCGAGCCCCGCCAGGT
Source organism: Streptomyces sp. GSL17-111 (assembly GCF_037911585.1). Lineage (NCBI taxonomy): Bacteria > Bacillati > Actinomycetota > Actinomycetes > Kitasatosporales > Streptomycetaceae > Streptomyces > Streptomyces sp. GSL17-111. The sequence continues at coordinate 5,495,231 of NZ_JBAJNS010000001.1, read as the reverse complement.
GCTCGTGCAGGGCCGTGTCGGTGAGGGCCGGGCTGTCGGGCGTCAGGGAGTGGATCTGGTAGAGGTCGAGGTGGTCGCCGAGCAGGGCGCGGGTCTCCGCGCGCTGCGTCTCGTACATCGCCAGGCTGTGCTCCTTGACCTCGTGCACGTCCGCCCGGGTGCGCCAGTTGGCGGTGTAGGCGTAGCCCCACTTGCTGCCGACGACCAGGTCGTCGGCCTCGGGGTGGGCCTCCAGCCAGGAGCCGAGGAACTCCTCGGCGCGGCCGTAGGACCGCGCCGTGTCGATGTAGCGCACCCCCTGCGCGTACGCGGCGTCCAGCAGCTCGTGCGTGCGCTCCCGCAGGGCCTCGACGGTGCGCTCGGCCGGGAGGTCGGCCTCCCGGCCGAGGTTGAGGTAACCGGGACGGCCCACGGCCGCCAGTCCCAGTCCGATGTGGGCGGTGGGTGTGGTCGCGGTGGCCAGACGGGCGAACGGCATCGCGGGCTCCCTGCACGGTCCGGGCGGCGGTCCTGGAAACGACCACCGTACCCAGACCGGCGGGTGCTCACCCCTTGGCGCTCGCCCACTCCCGCTGCTTCACCAGATCGGCCTTCACCTCGGCGAGCTGCGCCGCGACGGCCTCCGGGGCGGTGCCGCCCCGGCCGCTGCGGGAGGCGAGCGCGCCCGGCACGTTCAGGACGCCGCGGACCTCGGGCGTCAGGTGCGGGGAGATGGCGGCGAACTGCTCGTCGGTCAGCTCCTCCAGCTCGATCCCGGTGCGCTCGCACTCCTTGACGCACGCCCCCGCCACCTCGTGGGCGACGCGGAAGGGCACGCCCTGCCTCACCAGCCACTCGGCGATGTCGGTCGCCAGCGAGAAGCCGGCCGGGGCCAGCTCCGCCATCCGCTCCCGGTTGACGGTCAGGGTGGCCATCATGCCGGTGAAGGCGGGCAGCAGGACCTCCAGCTGGTCGCAGGAGTCGAAGACGGGCTCCTTGTCCTCCTGGAGGTCGCGGTTGTAGGCGAGCGGCAGGGCCTTCAGCGTGGCCAGCAGGCCCGTCAGGTTGCCGATGAGCCGGCCCGACTTGCCCCGCGCGAGCTCCGCGATGTCGGGGTTCTTCTTCTGCGGCATGATCGACGAACCGGTCGAGAAGGCGTCGTGCAGGGTCACGAAGGAGAACTCCTTCGTGTTCCAGATGATGATCTCCTCGGCGATCCGGGAGAGGTCGACCCCGATCATCGCGGTGATGAAGGCGAACTCGGCGACGAAGTCGCGGGAGGCCGTGCCGTCGATGGAGTTGGCGGCCGAGCCGTGCTCGAAACCGAGGTCGGCCGCGACGGCCTCCGGGTCGAGCCCGAGGGAGGAACCGGCCAGAGCGCCGGAGCCGTAGGGCGAGACGGCGGTGCGGGCGTCCCACTGGCGCAGCCGCTCGGCGTTCCGGCCGAGCGCCTGGACGTGGGCGAGCACGTGGTGGGCGAAGAGCACCGGCTGCGCGTGCTGGAGGTGGGTGCGCCCGGGCATCGCGACGTCCGGGTGCGCCTCGGCGAGTCCGGTCAGCGCCTCCTGCAGGTCGGTGATCAGCCCGCCGATGATCCGGGCGTGGTCGCGCAGGTACATGCGGAAGAGCGTGGCGACCTGGTCGTTGCGGGAGCGCCCGGCGCGCAGCTTGCCGCCGAGGTCGGGGCCGAGCCGCTCCAGCAGGCCGCGTTCCAGCGCGGTGTGCACGTCCTCGTCGGCGATCGTCCCGGTGAACGAGCCGTCGGCGACGTCCGCCTCCAGCCGGTCCAGGCCGGCCAGCATGCGTTCCAGCTCCTCGGCCGTGAGCAGTCCGGCGGTGTGGAGCACCCGGGCGTGGGCCCGGGAGCCGGCGATGTCGTAGGGCGCGAGCCGCCAGTCGAAGTGCACGGAGGCGCTGAGCCTGGCCAGCGCCTCGGAGGGGCCGTCCGCGAAGCGTCCGCCCCACAGCCGCACGTCGCCGCCCTCGGCCTGCTCGATTCCGTTGGTCATCGCTTGGGTGCTCCTACTCGTGCGTGCTCGTGAAAGCCGCCGCCCCGCCCGTCGGAGGGCGGGGCGGCGGAGGTCGCCTGTGGTGGTACGGGCGCAGGTTACTGCGCGAGGTCCCGCTTCGCGGCGATCTTGCTCGACATGCCGAAGAGCTCGATGAAGCCCTTGGACAGCGACTGGTCGAAGGTGTCGCCGGAGTCGTAGGTGGCGAGGTTGAAGTCGTACAGCGACGCCTCGGAGCGCCGTCCGGTGACGACGGCCCGGCCGCCGTGCAGCGTCATCCGGATGTCACCGCTGACGTGGGCGTTGGCCTCGTCGATGAAGCCGTCCAGCGCCCGCTTGAGCGGGGAGAACCACAGGCCGTCGTAGACCAGCTCGCCCCACCGCTGCTCGACCTGCCGCTTGTAGCGCGCCAGCTCCCGCTCGACGGTGACGTTCTCCAGCTCCTGGTGGGCGGTGATCAGCGCGATGGCGCCGGGCGCCTCGTAGACCTCACGGGACTTGATGCCCACCAGCCGGTCCTCGACCATGTCGATCCGGCCGATCCCCTGCGCACCGGCCCGCTCGTTGAGCTGCTGGACGGCCTGGAGGACGGTGACGGGCTTGCCGTCCAGGGCGACGGGGACGCCCTCCTTGAAGGTGATGACCACCTCGTCGGCCTCCCGGGCGGCGGCCGGGTTCTCCGTGTACTCGTAGACGTCCTCGATCGGGGCGTTCCAGATGTCCTCCAGGAAGCCGGTCTCCACGGCCCGGCCGAAGACGTTCTGGTCGATCGAGTACGGGGACTTCTTGGTCGTCGCGATCGGGAGGTTCTTCTCCTCGCAGAAGGCGATCGCCTTGTCCCGGGTCATCGCGTAGTCCCGGACGGGGGCGATGCAGGTGAGGTCGGGAGCGAGGGAGGAGATGCCGGCCTCGAACCGCACCTGGTCGTTGCCCTTGCCGGTGCACCCGTGGGCGACGGTGGTGGCGCCGTGCTTCTTCGCGGCGGCCACCAGGTGCTTGACGATGACGGGCCGGGAGAGGGCGGAGACGAGGGGGTACCGGTCCATGTAGAGGGCGTTGGCCTTCACCGCCGGCAGGCAGTACTCGTCGGCGAACTCGTCCTTGGCGTCCGCGACCTCGGCCTCGACCGCCCCGCAGGCGAGCGCGCGCTTGCGGATGACGTCCAGGTCCTCCCCGCCCTGGCCGACGTCCACGGCGACGGCGATGACCTCGGCCCCGGTCTCCTCCGCGATCCATCCGATACAGACGGAGGTGTCCAGGCCGCCGGAGTAGGCGAGTACGACGCGCTCGGTCACGGGGTTCTCCTAACGATCCATACGGCGACTGGCATAAGTATGCATCCCTCCGCATGGTTCGTCAACGCGGTCGTGGTTTGGCGCGCTCGGACCCGGGGTAAAGCGGGGTTCCTTGCCGCCTTTTTCGGTGGTGCCGGCCGATTCGGACGCTGTTGAATGTGCTCCATGGGTCAACGCCACGAACGGATCGAGGGCAGGCTGCGGGCGTTCATCGAGGAGCAGCCCGTCTTCTTCACCGCCACCGCACCACTCGCCGCCGACGGCACGGTCAACCTCTCCCCCAAGGGCCTGCGCGGTTCGCTCGCCGTCCTGGACGCCCACACCGTCGCCTACCTCGACTACGCGGGCAGCAACGCCGAGACCATCGCCCATCTGCGCGAGAACGGCCGGATCACGCTGATGTGGTGCGCGTTCACCGGCCCGCCGAACATCGTCCGCGTCCACGGGCGCGGCGAGCCCGTCTTCCGGGACGACCCCCGCTTCCCCGGGCTGCTCGCCCACTTCCCGCACGCCGACGGCGCCCGGCACGGCCTGCGCGCCGTGATCGTCGTCGCCGCCGAGCACATCCGCGACACCTGCGGGTACGCCGTGCCGTTCATGACGTACGACGAGGACCGGTCCCTGCACCGCTCCCGGTTCGAGCGGGAGACGGACGAGACGCTGGACGCCTACTTCCGCAAGAAACCGGACGTCCCCACGAGCGTGGACGGGCTGCCGGGCCTCCCCCTGCCCCTGCCGCCGCTGCCGCCCGGGCCGCCGGACCCGGCCGCGCCGTAGCGCCCCCCGCCCGAGCGACGCCCCGGCTCAGGGCCGCTCAGGCACCGTCGCCACGGCGGTGATCTCCACCAACTGCCCGGGGTAGCCGAGGCGCGCGATGCCGAGCAGCGTGGAGGCGTGCGGCCCGGTGGACAGGCCCGAGGCCCGCACCTCGTCCCAGACGGCGTACAGGTCCTCGTCCCGCTCGGCCACGACGTAGACCTCCGTGGCGACGACGTGCTCCAGGGCGCTGCCCGCCTCCCGCAGCGCCGCGTCCAGGTTGGCCAGCACCCGCCGCGTCTGGACGGGACGGTCCCCGGGGCCGACGAGCTCGCCCTCGGCGTCCAGCGGCACGCCGCCCGCGGTGAACACCAGCCGCTCCCCCGCCTCGACGACGGCCGCGTGGGCGTAGCCGGGCGGGGGGAACAGGGAGGGGACGACGTGGCGGCGCGGCATGGGGCTACTCCCGGGACGTGGTGGGCGCGAACGCCCCCGATCCTCCTCCACGGCCCAGCCGCCGGGCACCCGGTTTTCCACCGCCCGCGTCTCCGCCCGCGGCGTGCCCCACCGCACGGGTCACTACAGCTGGTCGACCGGGTGCACCGCCCAGTAGTGCGGCTCGACGGGGACCGGTCGCACCACGAGCCGACCGGTCACCTCGGCGCTGTCGACCAGCCTCCCCCACGAGTCCGACCGGTCGCCGGGGGTGTGCTCGATGTCGGCCCACACCACGCTGCCGGGCCCCGCCGAGCCGTAGGAGACGGTCCACTCGGCGTACCGGTCGGCGCAGTGGTCGCCGACCACGACCTTGCGGTAGTCCGTCACCCGCAGGCAGGCGGGCGGGTTCGACCCGGGCAGGGAGACCTCCATGGTTCCGTCGGGGCGCTGCCGTACGCGCCAGTTCGCCGAGGTGGACGCGGTGTCCGCACAGGCGCCCACCGACACCGTGCCGACGTGTCCGCCGGACTTCGGCCAGACCAGGCACGCGCCGTCCCGCAGGGCCGCGAACCGGTAGACCCCGTCGACGAGCGGGGCGGCGTGGGCGGGTGGCGCGAGGACGGCCGTGGCCGCGACCGCGGCGGCCGTGACGGCGATGACACGTGAACGCATGGGCAGGACTCCTCGAACAGCCGTGGTCGGGCCGATCGCGCGGCACCGACGTGGTCGACGCACCGTCCGCCGGAGACGGAGGCAGCACCGATCCTGGGGCACCGGCCCGCCCGGGAGGCGTCCTACGGCGGTCACTGCCACCCGCCTGGCTGAGCCGCATCACCCGATGGCGCGCGGCACGCCCCTACCGGTGGCGCTGGGCCAGGGTCAGGAGGTGGTCCGCGAGGGCCTGGCCGCCGTCCGGCGCGCGGCTGATGAGCAGCAGCGTGTCGTCACCGGCGATGGTGCCGATGATCTCGTGCACGCCCGCCTGGTCGATGGCCGAGGCGAGGAACTGCGCGGCGCCGGGCGGCGTGCGCAGGACGACGAGGTTGGCCGAGGCCTCGGCGGAGATCATCAGCTCCCCGGCCAGCCGCGCCATGCGGCCCTCGGTCGCCGACTCGCCGAGCGGGGCGCGGGGCGTGCGGTCGCCGCCCTCGCCGGGCACGGCGTAGATCAGCTCGCCGCCGGTGTTGCGGATCTTCACCGCCCCCAGCTCGTCCAGGTCGCGCGAGAGCGTGGCCTGGGTGACGGACAGGCCGTCGTCGGCGAGCAGCTTGGCGAGCTGGCTCTGCGAGCGGACGGCCTGCCGCCCGAGGATGTCCACGATCCGGCGATGCCGGGCCGTGCGCGTCTGCGGCACGGCCGGTCCGCTGAGGGGCTCCTCGGTCATCGTCACTCTCCGGCTCATCGGGCTGATCGTGCGGGGTCCGCGGCATCCAGGACGGCGGGGAGCGCCCGCACGAGGGCGTCCGCCTCGGCTTCCGAGATGATCAGCGGCGGCGCCAGCCGGACGACGTCCGGGGCGACCGCGTTCACCAGGAATCCCGCGTCCTGAGCCGCCTGCTGCGCCCGGGCGGCCACGGGCTCGGTGAGCACGATACCCAGCAGCAGCCCGGCACCGCGGACCCGGTCGATCAAAGGGTGTCCCAAAGCCCAGATTCCGTCACGGAGTTGGGAGCCCACCCGCTGGACGTGAGCGAGCAGCCCGTCGGCCGCGATCGTCTCCAGCACCGCCAGCCCGGCCGCGCAGGCGACGGGGTTGCCACCGAACGTGGAGCCGTGCTGACCGGGCGTCAGCAGCCCGGCCGCGTCGCCGAAGGCCAGGGTGGCGCCGAGGGGCAGGCCCGCGCCCAGGCCCTTGGCCAACGTGATGACGTCCGGCTCGACGCCCTGGGCCTGGCAGGCGAACCAGTGTCCGGTCCGGCCGATACCGGTCTGGATCTCGTCGACGACCAGCAGCGTGCCGGTCGCCCGGGTGATCTCCCGCGCGGCGGCGAGGTAGCCCTCGGGCGGAACGACGACGCCGTTCTCGCCCTGGACCGGCTCGACGACGAACAGCGCCGTCTCCTCGGTGACGGCCGCCCGCAGCGCCTCCACGTCGCCGTAGGGGACGTGGGTGACGTCGCCGGGCAGCGGCCGGAAGGGGTCCTGCTTCTGCGGCTGGCCGGTGAGGGCGAGCGCGCCCATGGTGCGGCCGTGGAAGCCGCCCTCGGTGGCGACCATGTGCGTGCGCCCGGTGCGCCGTCCGATCTTGACGGCCGCCTCGACCGCCTCGGCGCCGGAGTTGGCGAAGTAGACGGCGCCGGGCCGGCCCGCCAGCTCCAGGAGCCGCTCGGCGAGGGCGACCGTCGGCTCGGCGATGAAGAGGTTGGAGACGTGCCCGAGCGTGGCGACCTGGTCGGAGACGGCGCGGACGACGGCGGGGTGGCCGGTACCGAGGGACGTGACGGCGATGCCGCCGACGAAGTCCAGGTACTCCTTGCCGTCGGCGTCCCAGAGCCGGGCCCCCTCCCCGTGCGTCAGGGGAATGCGGGGCGTGCCGTAGTTGTCCATGAGGGCGCCCTGCCAGCGCCGGGTGAGGGCGGCGTTCCCCGTGCCGGGCCCGCTGCCGGGACCGCTCCCGGTGACGCTGCCGCCGGCCGCGCCGATCGCACCGGTGATCATGCCTTCTCCCCCTCGTCGGGCACCACCATGGTGCCGATTCCCTCGTCCGTGAAGATCTCCAGCAGGATGGCGTGCTGGACCCGTCCGTCGATGACCCGGGCCGTCCGCACGCCCTGCCGCACGGCGTGCAGACAGCCCTCCATCTTGGGCACCATGCCACTGGCCAGGTCGGGCAGCAGCTTCTCCAGCTCGCTGACGGTGAGTCTGCTGATGACGTCGTCGCTGCGGGGCCAGTCCGCGTACAGCCCCTCGACGTCGGTGAGGACCATCAGCGTCTCCGCGCCGAGCGCGGCGGCCAGGGCGGCGGCGGCCGTGTCGGCGTTGACGTTGTAGACGTGCTCGTCGTCCGCGCTGCGGGCGATGGAGGAGATGACCGGGATGCGGCCGTCGTCCAGCAGGGCCCGGACGGCGCCCGGTTCGACGGCCGACACGTCGCCCACGCGGCCGATGTCCACCCGCTCGCCGTCGACGTCCGCCCAGCGCTTGGTGGCGGTCATGAGGTGGGCGTCCTCGCCGGTCATGCCGACGGCCAGCGGCCCGTGCTGGTTGAGCAGGCCGACCAGCTCACGCTGGACCTGCCCGGCCAGCACCATGCGGACGACGTCCATGGTCTCGGGCGTCGTCACCCGCAGCCCGGCCTTGAACTCGGAGGTGAGGCCGAGCCGGTCGAGCTGGGCGCTGATCTGGGGGCCGCCGCCGTGGACGACGACGGGGCGCAGCCCGGCGTGGCGCAGGAAGACGACGTCCTGCGCGAAGGCGGCCTTCAGCTCCTCGTCGACCATGGCGTTGCCGCCGAACTTGATGACGACCGTCCTGCCGTGGTGCCGGGTGAGCCAGGGCAGCGCCTCGATGAGCGTGCGGGCCTTCGGCAGGGCGGTGTGCTGACGCGTGCTCATGACCCTCATGTCGAGTAGGCGCTGTTCTCGTGGACGTAGTCGGCGGTCAGGTCGTTGGTCCACACGACGGCGGAGTGCGGGCCGGCGGCCAGGTCGGCGGTGATGCGGACCTCGCGGTACCGCATGTCGACCAGCTCGCGGTCCTCGCCGACGGAACCGTTCTTGCAGACCCAGACGCCGTTGATGGCGACGTTGAGCTCGTCGGGCTCGAAGGTGGCGGACGTCGTGCCGATGGCGGACAGCACCCGGCCCCAGTTCGGGTCCTCACCGTGGAGGGCGCACTTGAGGAGGTTGTTGCGCGCGATCGACCGGGCGACGTCGACGGCCTCGTCCTCGTCGGCGGCGTTCACCACCTCGATGCGGATGTCCTTGGAGGCGCCCTCGGCGTCGCGGACGAGCTGCTGGGCCAGGTCGTCGCAGACGGCCCGGACGGCCTCGGCGAACTGCGGCGCCTCGGGGACGACGCCGGAGGCGCCGGAGGCCAGCAGGAGGACCGTGTCGTTGGTGGACATGCAGCCGTCGGAGTCCACCCGGTCGAACGTGGTGCGGGTGGCGGCCCGGAGCGCGGCGTCGAGGTCGGCGGCCGGAACGTCGGCGTCGGTGGTGAGGACGACGAGCATCGTGGCCAGGCCCGGCGCGAGCATCCCCGCGCCCTTGGCCATGCCCCCGACCGTCCAGCCGGGGCCCTCCGCGACGGCCGTCTTGTGCACGGTGTCGGTCGTCTTGATGGCGATGGCGGCCTTCTCGCCGCCGTGCGGGGAGAGCTCCTCCGCCGCCGTGGCGATCCCCGGCAGCAGCCTGTCCATCGGCAGCCGCAGGCCGATGAGCCCGGTGGAGGCGACGGCGACCTCGGCCGCGTTCACCCCCAGGACCTCGGCGGCCTTCTCGGCGGTGGCGTGGGTGTCCTGGAAGCCGAGCGGGCCGGTGCAGGCGTTGGCGCCGCCGGAGTTGAGGACGACGGCGGAGACCTGCCCGCCGCTGAGCACCTGCTGCGACCACAGCACCGGGGCGGCCTTCACCCGGTTGCCGGTGAAGACGCCCGCCGCCGCCAGACGCGGGCCGGTGTTGACGACGAGCGCCACGTCCGGGGCGCCGCTGTCCTTGAGCCCGGCGGCGACACCCGCCGCCGCGAACCCCTTGGCCGCCGTCACGCTCATGGTGCGACTCCGTTCGTGGTGAGTCCCTGCTCCTCGGGCCGTCCGAGGGCGATGTTCATGCTCTGCACCGCGCCGCCGGCGGTGCCCTTGGTGAGGTTGTCGAGGGCGGAGACGACGACGACGCGCCCGGCGGCCTCGTCCAGCGCGACCTGGAGCAGCACCGTGTTCGCCCCGTACACGTGCGCGGTGGACGGCCAGCGACCCTCCGGCAGCAGCCGGACGAACGGCTCGTCGGCGAGCGCCTTCGCGTACGCCTCGCGCAGCCGCTGCGCGGTGACGCCGGGCCGGGCCTTCGCCGAGCAGGTCGCGAGGATGCCGCGCGGCATCGGCGCGAGCGTGGGGGTGAAGGAGACCGTGACCGGCTCGCCCGCCACGGCGGAGAGGTTCTGCGTCATCTCCGGGGTGTGCCGGTGGACGCCGCCGACGCCGTAGGGACTCATCGCGCCCATGACCTCGCTGCCGAGCAGGTGCGGCTTGAGCGCCTTGCCCGCCCCCGAGGTGCCGGTCGCCGCGACGACGACGGCCTCCGGCTCGGTGAGCCCGGCCGCGTAGGCGGGGAAGAGCGCGAGGCTGACGGCCGTCGGGTAGCAGCCGGGGACGGCGATCCGGCGGGCGCCGCGCAGCCCGTCCCGGGCGCCGGGCAGTTCCGGCAGTCCGTAGGGCCACGTCCCGGCGTGCGGGGTGCCGTAGAAGCGCTGCCAGGCGTCCGCGTCGGTGAGCCGGAAGTCGGCCCCGCAGTCGACGATCAGCGGGTCGTCGGCCGCGGTGCCGAGCTGCCGCGCCACGGCCGCCGACTCGCCGTGCGGCAGGGCGAGGAACACGACGTCGTGCCCGGCCAGCACCTCGGCCGTGGTGGCCTCCAGCCTGCGGTCGGCCAGCGGAGCGAGCTGCGGCTGCAGCTCGCCGAGCTCACGGCCGGCGTTCGCGTTGCCGGTCAGGGCTCCGATGCGCACGTCGGGGTGCTGGAGCAGGAGGCGCAGGAGTTCCCCTCCCGCGTACCCGCTCGCCCCCGCCACTGCCACGCTGATCGCCATCGTTCCTCCTCCTCGATGGCATGACTATACGAAGCAGCACAGTTTTATGCAATCGCGATCCGAAGCCCCATCGGCGTCCGGCGCCTTTGCCGGGGCGTACACGGGCGCGGGCACGCGCGGGAGCGCGGGCGGGGGGGCCGCTCACGGGCGAGCGTACGGCCCGGGAACGGACGGCCGCGGACCCGCCCGCCCCTCCCGGTCAGTCGGTGGGCTCGGCGGAGCCGCCGTCGTCGTGGTCGTAGTCCTCCGCCTCCCGGCGGTCCTTCTCGTGCTTCAGCCGCTCCGCCTCGGGCAGGTCGGGGGCCTCGTGGGTGGGCGGGAGGTCGGGCGTCTTGGGCTGTTGCCGGTCCTGTTCGGTCATGTCCTGCGCGTACCCACCGGGCGGGGATCAGTCATCCCGGCGCGGTGGTTGCGGTTGACGTCGCGGCAGGGCGTAGCGTCGCCGCCGCCGACGGATCGGAGGTCTCGGCGAGGGAACGGCCCATCGGAGAAGAGGCCCGCGCGGCGGGAACGACCAGCCGCACCCTGCGGCACTACGACGCGATCGGCCTGCTGCCGCCCAGCCGGACCGGACCCGGCGGCCAGCACCCCTACGACGAGGCGGCCCTGGTGCGGCTGCAGCGCGTCCGCCTCCTGCGCGACCTCGGCCTCGGCCCGACGGAGACCGCGAAGGCCCTGGACGGGGAGCGCGACGCGGACACGGCGGCGTTCGTGCGCGACGCCGTGCGCGCCTACGCCGAGCGCGTCCGGTAGCGGAGTACGAGGTCGGCCCCGGCGTCGGCCCACTGCGGGTGCCTGAACGTGAAGCCCGCCCCCTGAAGCCGGCCGGGGACGACGCGTCGGCTCTTGAGCAGCAGCTCGGTGTCGGTGCGCAGGGCCAGCGCGCCCAGTCCGGCCATCCAGCGCGTCGCCGGGAGCCCCAGCGGCACCCCCCACGCGGCCCGCAGCGCCCGCATGAACGCGCGCTGCGGGAGCGGCTCGGGGGCGGCGAGGTTGACCGGGCCGTCGAGGTCGTCCCGGGCGATCAGGAAGTCGACGGCGCGGACGAAGTCGTGGTCGTGCATCCACGACACGTACTGGGCGCCGCCGGCGACCGGGCCGCCGAGACCGAGCCGGGCGAGCCAGGACAGGACGTCGAAGACGCCTCCTCGGTCGGGGCTCATCACCATGGCGGAGCGCAGGGCGACCTTGCGGGTGTGCGGGGTGTCGGCCTGCTCCTGGGCACGCTCCCACTCCTGCGCGATGCGGACGCTGAACGCCCAGTAGCCGGGGACGTCCGGCTCGCTGCCGCCGACCCGGCCGGTCGCCTCGTCGTGCGGGGCGTCGAAGGTGTGGGCGTAGAGCGTGGCGGTGCTCATCTGGAGCCAGACGCGCGGCGGCCGGGCGGCGGCGGCGATCGCCTGCCCGACGGCCTCGGTGGAGCGCACCCGCGAGTCCAGCATGGCGCGCAGGTTGGCGTCGGTGTAGCGGCAGCTGACGCTGCGCCCGGCCAGGTTGACGACCACGTCGCTGCCGTCGATCACCTCCGCCCACGGGCCGAGCCGTTCGCCGTCCCAGTGAACCTCGCCCGCCCGCACCGGTTGCCGGGTGAGCGTGACGACGTCATGCCCCGCCGCCGTGAAGGCGCGGTTCAGCACGGTGCCGACCTGGCCGGTCCCGCCCGGTATCACTATCCTCATCGCGCTCCCTCGTCGGTTCCGCCCCGACCCTAGCGCAGGGAATTGAACACGTTCAAAACCGCTCGGCGTGGGATGCCGGGCGGCGGGTCGCCAGGCGCCTCAGGTCACGGACAGGGACCACTGCCCCGCCTGGCCGGTCAGGGTGACGGCGGCGAGCGGCCGGACGTCGAGGTGCCAGTACGCCGCCGGGGCGGCCGTCAGCGCGTGGCACAGCGCGGCGCGGACGACGGCGGGCTCGGCGACCGCGACGATCGACCCCTCGCCGTCGAGCGGCCGGGTGTCCAGCCAGGAGCCGACACGGGCGATGAAGGCCGCGAGGGACTCGCCGCCGTGCGGCGCGGCGAAGGGGTCGGACAGCCAGGCGGCCACCGCGCGGGGCTCGCGGGCGGTGACCTCCCGCAGGGTGAGTCCGTACCAGCGGCCCATGTCGCAGTCGCGCAGCGCCGGCTGGGCGAGCGGCGCGAGGCCGAGGGCCCGGCCCGTCTCGCGGCAGCCCGTCGAGGGCGAGCAGTACCGCAGCTCGGCGGCGGCCAGCGGGGCCAGGGCGGGCACCCTGCGCCGGACCTCGCGCCACCCGGCGTCGTCCAGCGGGCGGTCGTCGTCGAACCGGGCGTCGAGCAGGGGTGCGCTCCGGGCGGCGGCGAGCAGCGTCAGTCGGGCGCGCATTGCGCGATGGTAGAGCGCCCGGCGCGTTTGTTCGATCCCTTCGGCAGCCTGTTTCCGGAGAACCTCAGGGGCGGCCGCGCGCCATGTACTGGTCCGGCTCGGGCATCGGCCGGAATCCCGCCTTGGCGTAGAGCCCGTGCGCGTCGGCGGTGGCCAGCAGGACGCGGCGCAGACCGGACGGCTCCAGCTCCGCGCAGACCGCCTCGACGAGCGCGGTACCGATCCCGGCGCCCCGGGCGGAGGGGGCCACGTAGACGTCGCAGAGCCAGGCGAAGGTCGCGTGGTCGGTGACGACCCGGGCGTAGGCGACCTGTGCGCCGTCGGAGCGGGCGTAGACGCCGAAGTTGAGCGAGCCGGCGACGGCGCGCTCCTGCTTCTCCCGGCTGCGGCCCAGCGCCCAGTACGCGTCCGTGGAGAGCCAGTGGTGGACGCGGTCCAGGTCGAGGCGGCCGGCGTCGGTGGAGAGGTCGTAGCCGTCGATCATGCGGGCAGGCTGGCAGCCCGCACGCGGGGCGGCAAGCGATTATCCGGCGGGCGGCGGGCAGGCGGCGGCCAGCCGCCGGACGCCTTCGACCAGTTCGGCCGTCCCGGCCGCCGTGGCGAGCGACAGCCGCAGATGGGCCGCGGGGGGCTCGGCGGCGAAGTAGGCACGGCCGGGCGCGACGGCGACGCCAGCCCGCTGGGCGGCGGCCGTCACGGCGGCCTCGTCGGTGCCGGGCGGCAGGCGCAGCCACAGGTGGAAGCCGCCGCGTGGGACCTGAGCGGGGGCGAGGTGGGGCAGTTCGCTGCCGAGCGCCGCGAGCAGGGCGGTACGGCGGGCCCGCAGTTCGGCGGCGACGGCCCGCAGGTGCCGGGGCCACGCGGGCGCGCCGACGAGTTCGAGCGCGGCCTCCTGAAGGGGGCGCGGCACGAAGAAGCTGTCGACGACCTGGACGGCCCGCAGGCGCTCCAGCACCGGCCCCCGGGCGGCGATGGCCCCCACCCGCAGGTTCGGGGAGGTCACCTTCGTCAGTGAGCACAGGTGGACGACGACGCCGTCGGGGTCCTCGGCCGCGAGGGTGGGCGGCAGCGGCCCCGCGTCCTCGTGGGCGAGCCGGCGGGCGTAGTCGTCCTCGACGATGAAGGCCCCGGCCTCGCGGGCGGCGGCCAGGACGGCGGCGCGGCGGTCGTCGGCGAGGACGGCGCCGGTGGGGTTCTGGAACAGCGGCTGGCAGACGAAGAGCCGGGCGCCGGTGGCCCGGAAGGCGTCGGCCAGCAGGTCCGCCCGCACCCCGTCGGCGTCGGCGGGCACGGGGACGGGCCGCAGCCCGGAGGCGCGGGCGACGGCGAGGAGTCCGGGGTAGGTCGGCGACTCGACGAGGACGGGGGCGCCGGGCGGGGCCAGGGCGCGCAGCGCCGTGGTGATGGCACTCTGCCCGCCCGCCGTGACGAGCACCTCACCGGGCGTCCGGGGGCCGCCCGGGCCGGCGATGTCGCGGGCGAACCAGGAGCGGAGCTCGGCCACGCCCTCCAGCGGCGGGAGTTGCCAGGCGTCGGGGCGGCGTCCGGCGCGGGCGAGCGCGGCCGACAGGGCCCGTTCGGGCTGGAGGGCGGGGGGCAGGTAGCCGCTGTGCAGGCCGATGACGCCCGGCCCGGGGGGCCGGAGGGTGGCCAGCAGCCCGGTCGCGTCGACCGTGCGGGGCACCTGGTCGGCGGCGGGCTCGGCGCTGAGGGAGACCTCCTGCCAGGACGTGTCGCCGCGCTGCCCGGCGGCGTCGACGGGGGCGGCCCGGTAGGCACCGGCTCCGGGGCGGGTGACGACCAGCCCTTCCGCCGCGAGCTGCGCGAGGGCCCGGCTGACGGTGACGGGGCTGACCCTGAAGCGGTCCATGAGAGCCCGGCTGGAGGGCAGCCGCTCACCGACCGGGTAGCGGATCACCTCATCGCGCAGGCTTCTGGCGAGCTCGGCGACACTGCTACTCTGGTTCATGACGATAAAGGATAGCGCTACCGCACCGCAGGCGATAGCGGTCCCCACCTCCGACCTCCCGGCACCGGCGGCCGCCGAGGTCGCGGATCTGACACCGACCCCGGGTACCGGCTGGGGGCGGGTGCAGGCCGCCCTCGGCGTCGTCGCGTTCTCCCTGACCTTCCCCGGCACCGCCTGGGCCCTGGAGGGCCTCGGCCCCTGGTCGGTGACGACCACCCGCATCACCCTGGCCGGCCTCCTGGCCCTGGCCTGCCTGCTGGCGCTGCGCGCCCCGCTGCCGGCCCGGCGACACCGCGCCGGGCTCGTCGTGGTGGCGGCCGGCGTCGTCGTCGGCTTCCCCCTGCTGACGACGCTGGCCCTCCAGGTGTCGAGCACCTCCCACGCGGCCGTCGTGGTCGGGCTGCTGCCGCTCACCACGGCGGCCTACAGCGCCTGGCGCCACCACACCCGCCACGCGTGGCCGTTCTGGGCGGCGGCCCTGACGGGAGCGGCCGTCGTGGTGGCCTTCGCGATCCAGCACGGCGGCGGGGGGCTCGGCGCGGCCGACGGGCTCCTCTTCGCCGCGCTGGTCATCTGCGCGGCCGGGTACGCCGAGGGAGGGCGGCTCAGCCGGGAGCTGCCGGGCTGGCAGGTGATCGGCTGGGCGCTGGTCCTGTGCCTGCCCCTGGCCGTCCCCGGCGCACTGCTGGTCCTGGCGGCCGA
This sequence comes from Streptomyces sp. GSL17-111, assembly GCF_037911585.1. NCBI lineage: Bacteria > Bacillati > Actinomycetota > Actinomycetes > Kitasatosporales > Streptomycetaceae > Streptomyces > Streptomyces sp. GSL17-111. The sequence continues at coordinate 5,479,993 of NZ_JBAJNS010000001.1, read as the reverse complement.
GCCCGTGGACGTCACCGGTCGCACGGTGGCGGGGCTGGCCTGGCTGGTGGTCGGCTCGCAGTGCCTGGGGATGGTGGTCTGGTACCGGGGGATGGCCGCGATCGGCGTGGGCCGGGCCAGTCAGCTCCAGCTCGCGCAGCCCCTGCTCACCCTGGTGTGGGCGGTGCTCCTGCTGGGGGAGGCGCCGGGCCCGCTCGCCCCGGCGGCCGCCGTCGCCGTGCTGGCCTGCATCGTCGTCACCCAGCGCACCGCCCTGCGGGGCTCGGGTGGCGGGCGGCGGCGGGCGTCCGGTGGCGGGCGGCGGGAGCCGTCCTAAACTGGCACGGAACGACACACATCGGGCAGTCAGGAGAGTCGGTCATGCACGCTGAGAAGGGCGACAAGCTGCTGGTCCACGGTCGCGTGGTGGGTCAGCACGACCGCACGGCCGAGATCGTCGAGGTCCTCGGGCCGCAGGGGGAGCCGCCCTACCGGGTGCGCTTCGACGACGGGCACGAGACCGTCATGTCCCCGGGCCCCGACTCCGTCGTGCGGCACCCCCGGGAGACCGGGCGCTGAGCCGCCGCCCGCGTCGTCACCGGTAGTGGTCGCCGACGACGCGGCTCATGGCCCCGAGGGGGTCCGCCGCGACGTGCTTCGCCGAGTAGAAGACGTGCCCCTTGACGCGCGGGTGGTCGCGGCAGAACGTGAGGTGGCGGGAGAGTTCCTCCGGGTCGTGCCACGCCTCGGGTTGGCCGGCCGTGCCCACCTTGTACAGGGCCTCGCCGATGTAGAGCTCCACCCCGGTGCCCCGGCACACCTCGTCCCACCAGGGGACGAGCGTCGCGTAGTCGGCCGCCGGGAAGCCCAGGTTCCAGTAGACCTGGGGCACGATGTAGTCGATCAGCCGGTTCCTCACCCAGCCGCGCGTGTCGGCGTGGAGGTCGTCGTAGGTCTGCACGCCGGCCCGCGTGTCGGACCCCTCCGGGTCGGTCTCCCGATTGCGCCAGACCGCGAACGGGCTCACCCCGAACCGCACGCCGGGCCGGGACCGGCGCAGCCGCTCACCGGCCTCCCGGACGAGCAGGTCGACGTTGGCACGGCGCCAGGCCGCGCGACTGCCGAACCCCCCGCCGTGCGCGCGGTAGGCGGCGTCGTCGTCGAAGGACTCACCGGCGACCGGGTACGGGTAGAAGTAGTCGTCCCAGTGCAGCCCGTCGACGTCGTACCGCTCGACGGCGTCGAACATGGCGTCCTGCACGAAGCGGCGGACGTCCGGCAGCCCGGGGTTGTAGTACAGCTTGCCGCCGTAGGGCACGACCCAGTCCGGACGCCGCCGCGCCGGGTGCTCCTCGGACAGCCGGGTGGGATCGTCGTGGTTGGCGACGCGGTAGGGGTTGCACCAGGCGTGCAGGGCCAGCCCGCGCGCGTGCGCCTCCCGGACGGCGAAGCCCAGCGGGTCCCAGCCCGGCGAGCGCCCCTGGACGCCGGTCAGCCACGCCGACCACGGCTCGTACCGCGAGGGCCACAGCGCGTCGGCGGTCGGCCGGACCTGGAGCATGACGGTGTTCAGCCGCCGCTGGACGGCCGTGTCGAGCAGCGCGGTGAGCTGACGCCGCTGGGTGGCCGCGTCCAGCCCGGTGGCACGGGGCCAGTCGATGTTCTCCACGGTGGCGATCCACATGCCCCGCATCGGGAAGCGCCGGCCCCCGCCACCCCCGGCCGGAGGCGGCCAGGAGCTTCGGGGGTGCGCCTCCTCCTGACGGGCGGCGGCCCCGGAGGAGCCCAGGGTGCCGGACAGCCCCGCCACCGCCACCGCCGCGAACGCCCGCCGCGTGAAGTGCCCCATCACGTCTCCTTGCCACTGGGTCGTCACTTTGGGTGATCACGCCCAGGATGCACCCCGGGGGCCGCCCGTCCGGGGAGGAACACTCAGATCCGGCGCGGGACCGGCGAACCGGACACCCGCCCCTCACTCCGACGGCGGACGGGGGTAACGTCGGTCGGCGAGGCGACGCGGCCACCACCCTCGCGGCTGTGCGTCGCGACCGGGACGAAGCGAAAGGCACGATGTGACCGACATCGAACGCGTCGGAGTGGTGGGCTGCGGCCAGATGGGCGCCGGCATCGCCGAGGTGTGTGCGCGGGCCGGGCTGGCCGTGATGGTCGCCGAGACGACCGGCGAGGCCCTGGAACTGGGCCGCACCAGGCTGGTGAACTCCCTGGACCGGGCCGCCGCGCGCGGGAAGATCACCGAGGCCGAGCGGGACGCGACGCTGGAGCGGCTGACGTTCACGACCGACCTGGGCGAGTTCGCCGACCGCGACCTCGTCATCGAGGCCGTCGTCGAGAACGAGCAGGTGAAGACCGAGATCTTCCAGGTGCTCGACCAGGTCGTGACCCGGCCGGACGCGATCCTCGCGTCGAACACCTCCTCGATCCCCCTGGTGAAGCTGGCGGTCGCGACCTCCCGCCCCGACCAGGTCATCGGCATCCACTTCTTCAACCCCGCGCCCGTGCAGCAGCTGGTGGAGCTCATCCCCGCGCTGACGACCTCCGAGGAGACCGTCGCCCGCACCGAGGAGGCGGTGACGAAGGTGCTGGGCAAGCACGCGATCCGCGCCCAGGACCGCTCGGGCTTCGTCGTCAACGCCCTGCTGATCCCCTACCTCCTCTCGGCGATCCGCATGTTCGAGAACGGCACGGCCAGCCGCGAGGACATCGACAACGGCATGGAGATGGGCTGCGCCCACCCCATGGGCCCGCTGAAACTGGCGGACCTCATCGGCCTGGACACGGTCGCCTCGGTGGCGTACTCCATGTACGAGGAGTTCAAGGAGCCGCTCTACGCCGCTCCCCCGCTGCTCCAGCGCATGGTCGACGCGGGGCGCCTCGGCCGCAAGACCGGCGCGGGCTTCTACCCGTACGCGGGCTGACGCACGCCGCGTCCCCAGCACGAAGGGGCCCGGCCGGACACGTGGGAACGTGTCCGGCCGGGCCCCTTCGCCGTCTCCGGCGGCGTGACCGGTGACCGGTGACCGCTGCGTGCCTAGGCGCGCAGCTCGGCGCCGGTGGCGGTGACGGCGGCGGCCACGGCGGCGTCCCGTGCGGCCGACGCCTCCTCGGCCGTGAGCGTGCGGTCGGGGGCCCGGAACCGCAGCGCGTAGGCGAGGGACTTGCGGCCCGCGCCGAGCTGCTCACCGGTGAAGACGTCGAACAGCCGCAGCGACTCCAGCAGGTCACCCGCCCCCGAGCGCAGCGCGGCCTCCACGTCCACGGCGGGGACGGCCTCGGGAACCACCAGGGCGACGTCCTGCGTGGCCACCGGGTAGGTGGACACCCGGGGCGCCGGCACGGCACCGACCGAGGCGCGCCGCAGGACGTCCAGGTCCAGCTCCATCGCCGCCGTCCGCGCCGGGACCTGGAACGCCTTGGTGACCCGGGGGTGCAGCTCCCCCGCATGGCCGAGCAGCGTGCGTTCCCCCGCGACCTCGACGTACAGCGCCGCGCAGCGCCCCGGGTGCCACGGCTCGTGCCGGTCGGCGACGACCTCGGGCTGAACGCCCGCCTCCCGGGCCACGACCCGGGCCGCCTCCACGGCGTCCGCCCAGGTCGCCGGACGTCCGGCGCCCCACCAGCCGTGCTGCTCGCGGGCACCGGCGAGGACGACCGCCGCCCGCAGCGGCTGCGCGGGGAGCGCGGCGTCCTGCGCGGCGATATCGTCGGCGCTCGGCCGGGCGTCCACCGGCAGCCGCACGGCCGTCGGCTCGTCGCCGCTCGGGCGGAAGACCAGGCCGGTCTCGAAGAGGGCGATGCCGCCCTGCGCACCCTGGCTCCCGCGCCCGTCGTTGCGCCGCAGCGCGCCGAGCAGCCCGGGCAGCAGCGTGGTGCGCAGCGCGGGCTCCTCGTCGGAGAGGGGGTTGAGGAGGGCCACCGTGCGGCGGCGGGCGTCGTCGGCGGGCAGGCCGAGCCGGTCGAAGGCCGCGTCGCCGAGGAACGGGTAGTTCAGCGCCTCGACGTACCCGGCCCCGGCGAGCGCCCGGCCGACCCGGCGGTGCAGGCGCTGGGCCTCGGTCAGACCGCGTCCGGCGGGCGGGCGGGGCAGGGTGGAGGGCAGGTTCTCGTAGCCCTCCAGCCGGATGACCTCCTCGGCCAGGTCGTTCGGGTCGGTGAGGTCGGGACGCCAGCTCGGCACGGTGACCGTCAGTTCGTCCGTGCCGGTCACGTCGCAGCCGACCTGCTGGAGGCGGCGCACGACGCTCTCGCGCCCGTAGGCGACGCCCGCGACGCGGTCCGGGAGGTCGGCGGCGATGGTGACGGTGCGTGGCGCGGTGGCGCTGCGCACCTCCGTGACGCCGGCCTCGGCGGTGCCCCCGGCGAGGAGCACCAGCAGGTCCGCCGCACGCTGGGCGGCGGCCGGCGCGGCCTCCGGGTCCACACCGCGCTCGAACCGGCGGGACGCCTCCGAGCTGAGCTTGTGCCGCCGCGCGGTGCGGGCCACCGTCACGGGGTCGAAGTGCGCGGCCTCGATGACGACGTCGCGGGTTCCCTCGGCCTGCCCGGAGACCGGGTCGACGAGGGCGTCGTGCGCGTCGGAGATCTCCGTGTGGGCACCGCCCATGACCCCGGCGAGCCCGATCGGGCCGGAGTCGTCGGTGATCACCAGGTCCTGCGGGTCGAGGGCGCGCGTCACCCCGTCCAGCGTGACGATCTTCTCGCCCGGCTCGGCGCGGCGCACGCCGATCGGGCCCTCGACGCGGCCGCGGTCGTAGGCGTGCAGCGGCTGGCCGAGTTCGAGCATCACGTAGTTGGTGACGTCCACGGCGAGGGAAATGGAGCGCATCCCGGCCTTCTGGAGCCGTCGCTGGAGCCAGATCGGGGACCGGGCCTCGGGGCGTACGCCCGTCACGGCGCGGGCGATGAAGCGGTCGCAGCCGTGGGTGTCGACGACGTTGACGGCGGGCCCGTACGCGCCCGGTGCCGTGACGTCCAGCAGCGCCGGGTCGCGCAGCGGCAGCCCGTAGGCGGTCGCCGTCTCGCGGGCGATGCCGCGCAGCGAGAGGCAGTAGCCGCGGTCGGGCGTGACGGCGATGTCCAGCACCTCGTCGCGCAGCTCCAGCAGCTCGACGGCGTCGGTGCCGGGCTCGTACTCGGGCGGCAGGACGATGATGCCGTCGTGGTCGTCACCCATGCCGAGCTCGGCGGCGGAGCAGATCATGCCCTCGGAGAGCTTGCCGTAGGTGCGGCGGGCGGAGATGGCGAAGTTGCCGGGCAGCACGGCGCCCGGCAGGACGACGACCACCTTGTCGCCCACGGCGAAGTTGGTGGCACCGCAGACGATGTTCTGCGGCTCGCCACTCCCGTTGGCGTCGCCCACGTCCACCTGGCAGTAGCGGATGGGCTTCTTGAACTCCGTCAGCTCCTCGACGGCCAGCACCTTGCCGACCACGAGGGGACCGGTCAGACCGGCGCCGAGCTGGTCGACGGTCTCGACCTCCAGGCCGGCCGCGATGAGCTTCGTGGCGACCTCACGGCCGGTCACACCGGCCGGCAGGTCGACGTACTCCCGCAGCCAGGAAAGCGGGGCGCGCATCAGATCTCCATCCCGAACGGCCGGGTGAAACGCACGTCACCCTCGACCATGTCTCGCATGTCCTCGACGTTGTGGCGGAACATCAGCATCCGCTCGATCCCGAACCCGAAGGCGAAGCCGCTGTAGCGGTCCGGGTCGATGCCGCAGGCCGTCAGGACCCGCGGGTTGACCATGCCGCAGCCGCCCAGCTCGATCCAGCCCTCCGAGGAGCAGGTGCGGCACGGCCGCTCGGGGTCGCCCACCGACGCGCCGCGGCAGACGTAGCAGACCATGTCCATCTCGGCGGACGGTTCGGTGAAGGGGAAGTAGCTCGGGCGCAGCCGGGTGCGCATCCCGGCCCCGAACAGCGCCTGGACCATGTGGTCCAGGGTGCCCTTCAAATCCGCCATCGTCAGGCCCTCGTCCACCGCGATCAGCTCGACCTGGTGGAAGACGGGGGTGTGCGTGGCGTCCAGCTCGTCGGTGCGGTAGACGCGGCCCGGGCAGATCGCGTAGACGGGCAGTTCCCTGCCGAGCAGCGCGCGGGCCTGCACCGGGGAGGTGTGGGTGCGCAGGACGAGCCCGGAGCCCTCGGCCCCCTCGGCGTCCTTCCGGCCGCCGTCGGCCACGAAGAAGGTGTCGGCGGTGGTGCGGGCCGGGTGGTCCGGGCCGATGTTGAGGGCGTCGAAGTTGAACCACTCCGTCTCGACCTCGGGCCCTTCGGCGACCTCGTAGCCCATGGCCACGAAGACGTCCTCGATGCGCTCCATCAGCGTCGTCAGCGGATGACGGGCCCCGGCGGGCAGCCGGTCGTACGGCAGCGTGACGTCCACCGCCTCCTCGACCAGGACCCGCTCGTCGCGCTCCGCCTCCAGGACCTTCTGGCGCGCCCCCAGGGCCTTGTTCACCGCGCCCCGGGCCGCGCCGACGCGCTTGCCCGCGTCCGCCTTGGCGTGCGGGGGCAGGGCGCCGATCTCGCGGTTGGCCAGGGCCAGCGGGGAGCGGTCACCGGCGTGGGCGGCCTTCACCTCGCGCAGCGCGTCCAGGTCCGCCGCCTCGGCGATGGCGGTGAGCGCCTCCCGCTGCGCTCGCTCGATGGCTTCCGGTTTCAGTGCCTCGACCTCGACCGGGTCGTACGACTTGTTGGGTGCCGACATGATTTCCCGTACTTTCCCGTACTTCCGATTGGCTGACGCCTTGCGCTGTGAGCCGCTCCGACACCGCTGTGGCGCGGTCGGTGCCGGAGCACGAGTCTACGGGGCAGGGCGTCCGGACATGGACGCGGAGCAGCCCGCGGGTGACGCCGGGCGGACCGTGGTGGATCTTCGTGGACCTCGAAGGTGCCTGTGGTCCAGTTGATCACGTGAGGACGGCCGGCACCCCCACGGGCAGGGTGAACCGGAACTGCGCGCCGCCCGCGGCGGAGCGGCCGACGGTGATCGTGCCGCCGTGCGCCTCGACGATGCCCTTGACGATGTAGAGGCCGAGCCCCGTCCCGCCGCGCCTGCTGCCCCGCCAGAACCGGGTGAACACACGGCTCATGGACTCCTCCGGGATGCCGGGGCCCTCGTCGCTCACGGTGACGGTGATGCCCTCCGGTACCGCCCGGCCGGGCGGCGCGGGGGCTATCTCGATGGTGACGGTTCCGGCGCCGTGGCGCACGGCGTTTTCCAGCAGGTTGCCCAGCACCTGGTCCAGCTTGTCCGGGTCGGCCCACAGCGCGGGCAGCGGCCCGGTGACGTGGCGCGCGAAGCGCTCCGCCGGCTCACCGGCCGCCAGGTGCCCCTCGACGTGGCGGCACACGGCGGCGACGACGTCCACCGGTCGGCGCCGCAGCTCCAGACGGCCGGAGTCGATGCGCGAGATGTCCAGCAGTTCGGCGATGAGCCGGGTGATGCGGGCCGCGTCCGCGTCGACGGTCTCCAGCATGAGGCGCTTCTGGTCCTCGGTGAAGCGCTCCCACTTGGCCAGGAGGGTCGCGGTGAAGCCCTTCACGGACGTGAGCGGGGAGCGCAGCTCGTGGGCGACGGTGGCGATGAGCTCGGCGTGCCGCCGCTCGGTGCGGCGCCGGGCCTCGGTGCCGCGCAGGGAGACCACGAGCCGCCGCACGGGCCCGGTCGGGCGCGTCCGCACGTACCGGGCCGTCACGAGCACCTCGCGGCCTCCCGGCAGCAGGAGGTTCCGCTCCGGCTGGCCGCGCCGGATGGCCGGGCCGCCGTAGGGGTCGGTCGCCTGCCACCAGCGGCGGCCCTCCAGGTCCTGCAGCGGCAGCACCCGGTCGATGGGGTGGCCGAGCGCCTCCTCGGGGCGGCGGTCGGCGATGCGCGCGGCGGCGGTGTTGAAGCACACCACCAGCCCGCGTTCGTCGGCGACGACCAGACCGTCGGGCAGGTCGTCCGGCTCCAGCCCGAGCCCGGCCGTGTCCGGCATGTGGTGGTCCCCTTCCCCCCGTGCGCCTCGACCCCGCACCTTACTCACGCCGGTCACCCGCCACAGCCATACGGCGCAGGTGCCCACCTTCGGGGGGCCCATCGGTGCTTTCCGGCCCGGGAATCGGCCGGAACCCGGCCTACCGGCGCGGGCGGACCCGGCGCGGGCGGACCCGGCTCAGGCCAGCGACAGGAACAGCTTCTCCAGCCGGGCGCGCATGCGGTCCCGGTCCACGTCCATCTGCCCGCCCTCGGCCATGCAGTGCTGCAGGCCCGTCGCGATGATCGCGAACCCGGCCCGGTCCAGGGCCCGCGAGACCGCCGCGAGCTGCGTGATGACGTCCTCGCAGTCCCGGCCCTCCTCGATCATCCTGATGATTCCCGCGATCTGCCCCTGCGCCCGCCGCAACCGGTTGAGCACGCTCTTCAGCTCGTCGGCCGCCATGTCCAGTTCCACGCATCCTCCTTCAGAGGACTCCTTCAGAGGTACCCCTCGGGGTATTGTAGTCCGTTCACTGCTCCCCCGGGTCAGCCGCTCCCCCGGCTCAGCTGCGGCGCTGGGCCCGGGCGGAGGCGTAGAGGCAGACGGCGGCGGCGGTGGCGAGGTTGAGGGACTCCGCGCGGCCGTGCAGGGGGACGCGCACGACCGCGTCGGCCAGCGCCCGGGTCTCCGGCGGGAGGCCCCACGCCTCGTTGCCGAAGATCCACGCCGTGGGGCCGCCCATCGCGCCCCGGTCCAGTTCGTCGTCGAGGTCGGAGGCGCCCGCTCCGTCGGCGGCCAGGACGCGCACGCCGTGCTCCCGCAGACCGCTCACCGCCGCCGCGACCGGCACGCCCACGGAGACCGGGAGATGGAAGAGCGAGCCGGCGGAGGCGCGTACCGACTTGGGGTTGTAGAGGTCGACGGAAGCGTCGGTGAGGACGACGGCGTCCGCCCCGGCGGCGTCCGCGCAGCGCAGCACCGTGCCGGCGTTGCCCGGGTCCCGGACGTGGGCGAGGACGGCGACGAGGCGGGGGCGCGCGGCGAGGACGGCGTCGAAGGGCGTGTCCAGGAACCGGCAGACCCCGATCAGACCCTGCGGTGTGACGGTCTGCGAGATGTCCGCCATCGTCGCGTCGGAGGCGAGGGAGACCCGGACCCCGGCCTCCCGTGCGGCGCCGACGATCTCTGCGTGGCGTACGCACGCCTCCTCGGTGGCGAAGAGTTCGCTCAGGGTGTCGCGGTGGGCGACGGCCTCGCGCACCGCCTGCGGGCCCTCGGCGAGGAAACGGCGTTCCCGGGCCCGGGTGGCGCGGCGGGCCAGTCGCCGGGCGGAGACGACCCGGGGGTTGCGCGGGGAGATCAGCTCGGCAGTGGCCATGGTGCGGCGGTTCCCGCCTTTCGTCGGTACGGGATCATCAGCCGGCCCGCCGGTCCGCCCGGTCGCACCGGCGGGCCGGACACGCGCCGGACCCGCAGGCCCGGGGGCCTGCGGGTCCGGTGCGAAGGGATCAGCCGGGGACTCAGGCGGCCTTCGGCGCGTTGACGTCGCTGGGGAGCGCCTTCTTGGCGACCTCGATGAGCGCGGCGAACGCGTTCGGGTCGTTGACGGCCAACTCGGCGAGGATCTTGCGGTCCACCTCGACCTCAGCGGCCTTCAGGCCCTGGATGAAGCGGTTGTAGGTCATGCCGTTGGCGCGGGCGGCGGCGTTGATCCGCTGGATCCACAGCTGACGGAAGTCGCCCTTGCGCTTCTTGCGGTCGTTGTAGTTGTAGACGAACGAGTGGGTGACCTGCTCCTTCGCCTTGCGGTACAGGCGCGAGCGCTGACCGCGGTAGCCGCTGGCCTGCTCCAGGATCGCCCGGCGCTTCTTGTGGGCGTTGACTGCCCGCTTGACGCGTGCCACGTGTTAACTCCTTGTAGCGGGGCCGCGCTGCGTGCGCGCGGCCCGGACTTCGATGAGGTCCCGGTCGTCGAGCGAGGCCCTGCCCCGGAGGGCGGGCCGTCGGCTCACTTGCCGAGAAGCTTCTTGATCTTCTTGGCGTCGGCCGGAGCCATCTCGGTCTTGCCCGCGAGACGGCGCGTCAGCGTCGACGGCTTGTGCTCGAGAAGGTGGCGGCGACCGGCGCGCTGACGCATCACCTTGCCGGAGCCGGTGATCTTGAAGCGCTTGCTCGCACCGCTGTGCGTCTTGTTCTTCGGCATGTCGCCGTTCTCTCCTCATCGGTGGCGTTCCCGTCGGCTGCGCCCGGAAGGGGCGGGCAGGCGGGAACGTCAGCTGTTTCTGGTGGGACGTACCGGGGCCCGGCGGCCCCGGCGAGGCTCACGCCTCGGCCGGCTCCTCGGCGGACTCGGCGGGAGCGGCACCTCGCTGTGCTTCCTTGCGGGCTGCCTGCGCCTGCCGGGCTTCGGCCATGGCTTCCGTCTTCTTCTTGTGCGGACCAAGCACCATGATCATGTTGCGGCCGTCCTGCTTGGGGTTCGACTCGATGAACCCCAGGTCCTGGACGTCCTCCGCGAGGCGCTGCAGCAACCGGAAGCCCAGCTCCGGACGCGACTGCTCACGACCGCGGAACATGATCGTGATCTTGACCTTGTCACCCTGCTTGAGGAACCGGACGACGTGACCCTTCTTGGTGTCGTAGTCGTGCGGATCGATCTTCGGCCGGAGCTTCATCTCCTTGATGACCGTGTGCGCCTGGTTCTTGCGCGCCTCACGGGCCTTCATGGCCGACTCGTACTTGAACTTCCCGTAGTCCATGAGCTTGCACACGGGCGGCCGTGCGTTCGCGGCCACCTCGACCAGGTCGAGGTCGTACTCCTGTGCGAGCTCCAGGGCCTTGGCAAGCGGCACGATGCCGACCTGCTCGCCACTGGGACCGACGAGTCGCACCTCGGGGACGCGAATCCGGTCGTTGATGCGGGGCTCGGCGCTGATGGGGCCTCCTAGGTAGCACCACGCAACTGCCTGGCGGACAGCCGCGTCACGTTTCTGTGTGGTGAGACCGACCCGTCGTGGGCGCGACGTGAGAAACGCCCCGGACGGGACACAAGACGGGGCTCCGCGCAGACCGGGAGCACCGCCGCGTTCACCGCGGGGCGCGACCTGACCTTTGACCTGCCGACCGCGAGGCCGGTACAGGTGGGAGATCGGAGCCTCCACTTGCGGGCCGGGCAACCGCGCTGGCGCGCAGACGTCCGACCGGTCGTCGTCAATGTTACACGAGCTCCGGGGCCACCGCCCCCGGGCCACGAGCCGCCCGCCAGGGACCGCCGGGAGACCGCGACGGGGACCCCGAAGGTCCCGCGACGGGCCCGGTCGGGGCGGGCGCCGGGGTCGGCCTAGGCTGGTCCGCGACCCTCCGGCTGCGAGAAAGCGAAGAACGACGATGAGCGACGCCGTCCCCTCCCCCGGCCCGGACGAGACCGTGGCCGCCGAGACCGCAGGCGGACCCGGCGCCGGGCAGGCGCCCGACTTCGACGCCGCGACGCGCGACATCGCCGACGTCCCGGCCGTCGAGGTGATCACCACCGTCGCGGTGCACCTGATGAGTGCGGCGGCCGTGAACCTCGGTCTGGCCGAGGAGGGCGAGCAGCACAAGGACCTGGACGAGGCCCGGAAGCTGATCCAGGCGCTGGCCGGACTGGTGACGGCGAGCGCCACCGAGATCGGCTCCTACCACGCGGCGCCGCTGCGGGACGGTCTGAAGTCCCTCCAGCTGGCCTTCCGCGAGGCGTCCGTCGTGCCGGACGAGCCCGGTCAGGGGCCCGGCGAGAAGTTCACCGGCCCGGTGTACGGCTGAACAGCGGCGTCCCCGGCAGCTCCGTCCCCGGTGGCAGGAGGGCCAGCTCCAGGCCCCGGACGAGGTGCTCGCGCAGCACCGCGTCGGCCGCCAGGGCGCCGGCGACGCGGGAGGCCGTCTCCCGCGCCTGCGCACCGGGGGCCAGCTCCAGCGCCAGGGTGCCGTCGGCCCGGCCGCCGGGGGCCAGGTGCGCGCCGGCCACGCCGGGATCGGCCGCGACGACCGCCCGCACCGCGTGCGTCACGGCGGGGTCGGCGAGCGGACCGGCGTCGTCGGCCCGTCCGGCGGCCACGGCCCGCAGCGCGGCCCCGGTGAGTTGGTAGGTCACCGGCCCGGCGAGGTCGAGGACCAGGGTGTCGGCCCGCTCGTGCGCGGCCGCCTGAAGGGCCCGCCCCAGGCCGACGGCGACCGGACGGGCGTCCTCCCGCCAGCGTGCGAGCGACCGCGTGGAGGTGAACACCGGAAGCGCCTTGCGGCCGCCGGGGGCCGTGAGCGTGGGGACCGCCATGTCGCTGGTCTTGTCGCGGCGCAGCCCGTCGGGGCCCGTCTCCACCTCGCCGAGCAGGGCGACCACCGGGACGAGCAGCCGCGCCCGGGCCAGGGCGGCGAGGACGCGCGGCTCGGCGCCCCGGTCCTCGGACCAGGCGGTCAGTGCCTCGGCGAGCGCAGGGTCGGCCGAGCCGTCGTCGTCCGCGAAGCCGGGATCGGGGATGTTCTTGAGCGCCACCCGACGAGGGTAGCCCCCGCGCGTCACGGCCTGCGGCGCGGGCGTCCGCCCGTGTGGAGGCCCACGGCCGCACCGACCAGGACGACGCCGGCCACGCAGGCGGCGACGGCGGGCCAGCCGGGCGCGCCGCCGGACCCGGGCGCCGGGCCGGGGCCGAAGTACTCGGCCGCGTGTTCCCGGGCCCGGGGGTTGCGGGGGCCGAGCTCCAGCGTCGCCGCGACCTCGACGGCGGCGGCCGCGTCGACCACGCCGGTGCCGAGCGCGTCGCTGCGCCCGCCCGCCGGGGTGGCCCCGGCGGTGTCGGCGAGGAGCCGTTTGATCTGCGCCGGGCTCAGCTCCGGATGGGCGGAGCGGACGAGGGCGACCGTGCCGGAGACGACGGCGGCGGCGGCGCTGGTGCCCCAGCCCCGGTAGTAGCGCCGGTCGGGGTCCGCTATCACCACGTCCTTGCCCGGCGCGGCCACGGTGGCGTACCAACGGCTGGTGGAGAAGGGAGCCCGCTCCCCGTAGCGGTCCACGGCGGTGACGGCGATCACGCCGGGATAGGCCGCCGGGTAGGAGACCGGGTCGCCGTCCTCGCCGCCGTTGCCCGCCGAGGCCACCACGACGGCGCCCCGGCGCAGCGCGTACCGGACGGCGGCGTCCTCCTCCGGGTCCGGGTGGGCGGAGGCGCTGTCGTCGCCGAGGGAGAGGTTGATGACGTCGGCGCCCTGGTCGACGGCCCAGCGGATGCCCTCGGCGAGCGCGCCGCCGCCCTCGGCGTCCCGGGCCTCCTCGCGCGCCGGATCGGTCTCCTCCAGGAGCACCCGCACGGGCAGGATCGTGGCCTCCGGGGCCACGCCGAGGACACCGTCCGCACGGTCCGGCCCGTGGCCGCGTCCGGCGATGATGCCCGCCATCGCGGTGCCGTGCCGGGCCCACGCCTCGTCGCCGGGCTCGGCCCCGAGGCCCACCATGTCCCTGCCCTCGACGACCGCCCCCGCCAGATCCGGATGACCGGCGTCGACCCCGGTGTCCAGGACGGCGACGGTGACGCCCGCGCCCCTGGTCGTCTCCCACGCCTGGCGGGCGCCGATCGCGTCCAGCGGCCACTGGCGTTCACGGATGGTGTCCGCGTGCGCCGCCGGGGCCGTCAGGAGCGAGCACACCACGAGGAGGGGGAGGGTGAGGGCGAGGAGCAGGAGAGGGCCGCCGGGCAGGGCGCGGCCGGTGCCGCGCGCGCGGTTCACCGGTCCTCCCGCACCGCGTCGGCCGCGGCGTCGCTCAGGGTGTCCTCGACGAGGTCCGCGATGCCCCGGGACGCGTGACCGAGCCCGGCCTGGGCGGCGGCGCTCGTCTCCCCGTCCCGGACCGCGCGCCCGGCGGGCTGCGGATCGCTGACGGTACGGCCGTCGGCGAAGCCGGAGACGGTGTAGACGACCACCGGGAGCGAGGTGCCGACGCGGACGGTCCAGCTGGCCCGCTGGGCGTCGCCGAAACCGGCGGTGTCCGTGCCGCGTTCCGCGTAGGGGCGGGGCATGAGGTCCGTGCGGCTCTCCAGGTGCTCGCCGTCCCGGTCGGTGAACCGCTCCCGCAGCTCCCGCATGGCCGGGGGGTCGGCCTTGGTGAAGACGACGCCGACGGTGGTGAGGGTGGAGGACGTCTCGTCGACATAGGTGGCGCGCAGGAGGCGCAGACAGCCGACGGGCGCGAGCGCCTTGGCCAGCAGTTCGTCGAAGGCCTGCGCGCAGCCGGAGTCGGGGGCGACGGCGGCGCGTATCCACCGGCGGTCGGCGCCGCCCGGACCGGCGTTCTCCCCGGTCAGCTCGGGCGGGAAGAGGGTGTCGACGGGCACCTCGCGCCACAGGTCGCGGGAGGCCCGGAACGTCTCCTCGGTGCTCGGCACGCCGCTCGGACCGCCCCGCAGCCACGCGCCCGCGATCCCGCCGCCGAGGAGTCCCACTCCCAGGACGAGGCACAGGGCGGCGGCCACGGTGCGGGACCGCCTGCGGCGCGCGGGTTCCGGGGGCCCGGGCGGCGCGGGGGCCGTGGGGGCCGTGGGGGGCGGCGCCTCCGGCCCGTCCAGCGGCCACGGTGCCGGGGCGGCCGTGGGGGGCGCGGGCGCGTCGGGCCCGGGGGCGCGCCCCGGAAGGGCGGGCAGCCGCTCCGGTGGCGGCGGGCCGGGCTGGACCGGGAGGGCGGCACGCCGCGCGCGCGGGGCCGGGGAGGCGGGGGGCGTGTCCGGGCGCGGGGAGCCGGCGGGCCGCTGGGGCGGGGGCGGGGATGCGCTCGCCGGATCCGCCTCAGTGCTCACCGGCACCCCCTCGCGCGTCGCGTGCCGTCCCGGTGAGCGGGTCGGCCGTTCGGCCCGCGGCGGCCGGCCGCGGACCCGTCGGTCATGGTGTGTGCGTCACTCTACGGTGCGTGCCCGTGGGTGCGGCAACCCGCTCCCACCGGCACCGGCGGCTTCCGGCCGGGCGGTTCGCGCACCGGTCAGCCGGAGACGGCCTTCTCGACCTCCTCGAAGGTCGCGGCGTCCACGAGTCCGGTGTCCTCCAGGACCTCCAGGTGGTCCAGGACCGTCTGGTTGGCCTGCCGCGCGTGACGGCGGATGAGGTCGTTCTGCGTGGCGCCCCGGACCTTGCCGATGGTGGCGAAGATCTTGCCGTGGGAGGCGCGCAGGACGTTGGCGAACAGCTTGTCGAACTCGGCCCCCTCCGCGTTGCGCAACTGCTCGACCCACTGCCGCTGTTCGGCGGTGGCCTCGTTGGGGATCTCGACGCCGAGGAGCTTGGCGTCCTCCCGCACGAGCTGGTCCAGCTGGGCGTGGCCGTCCATCAGGTGCAGGCCCGCCCGTTTGACGGCCTCGCTGGAGGCGTTGGTCTGGGCGAGCCGGCCGGCCGGGATCTCCCACAGCCCCGCCTGCCGGACGGCGACGAGGAACTCCCGGTCGACCTCGGTGACCGTGCCGATGTCGCCGCCCTCGGGCACCGCGCCGTCCTCGCCGCCCGCGTCCTGGTGGGTACCGCCGTCCGCGTGCGGTCCGCCACCGGCCGGGACGGGCACCGGCTCGGCGCCGGAGGCGCCGGTGACGTCGGCCTGGCTGCTGCCGCCCTGCAGCGCGACCAGGATCGCGGCGACGGCGATCAGGATGACTGCGGCGATGGTGACCAGCCCGAGCCGGGTCGGTACGGGCCCGGTCACCGCACGTCGGTTGGGTCGCATCGTTCCTCCTACGGTCGCACGGCCCCCCGGATACGGACCGCAGCCTGCCGCTCGGCGCGGGCGTGCCGGAGAAGTTGCGCACAAACGCACGACGACCGCCCCGCGCCGGGACCGATGGGGTACGGTCCCGTGCGGCGGGGGCGGCCGACGGCGCCGGTGCGGAGTGGTGCGGTCCGACGCGGACTACAGCGGGGTGACGTAGGCCCCCGCGATACCGCCGTCGACGAGGAACTCGGCCGCGTTCACGAACGAGGCGTCGTCGCTGGCGAGGAACGCCACGGCCGCGGCGATCTCCTCCGGCTCGGCGAAGCGGCCGAGCGGGATGTGCACCAGGCGGCGCCGGGCCCGTTCCGGGTCCTTGGCGAACAGCTCGGTCAGCAGCGGCGTGTTGACGGGGCCGGGGCACAGCGCGTTGACGCGGACGCCGTCGCGGGCGAACTGCACGCCCAGCTCCCGGGACATCGCGAGCACCCCGCCCTTGGAGGCGGTGTAGCTGATCTGCGAGGTGGCGGCGCCCATCTTGGCGACGAAGGAGGCGGTGTTGATGATCGAGCCGCGCCCCTGGCGCCGCATGTACGGGATGACGTGCTTGCAGCACAGGTAGACGGAGGTGAGGTTGACGTCCTGTACGCGGCGCCAGGCGTCGAGGTCGGTGGTGAGGATGGAGTCGTCGTCCGGTGGGGAGATGCCGGCGTTGTTGAAGGCGACGTCGACGGACCCGTAGGTGTCGTGCGTCCTCGCGAACAGCGCCTCGACCTGCGCCGGATCGGTCACGTCGGCGGCCACGAACAGGCCGCCGGTCTCCTCGGCGGCGGCCTCGCCCCGCTCGGCGTCGACGTCGGCGCAGACCACGTGGGCGCCCTCGGAGGCCAGCCGCCGCGCGGTCGCCAGCCCGATGCCGCTGCCGGCCCCGGTGACGACGGCCGTCCGGCCGACCAGCCTCCGGCACACCGCTCCGCCGTGCCGCGCGTCCGCTTCGGTTCCGGTCACTGCTGCTCCTCGGTGCTGATGAAGACGTTCTTCGTCTCGGTGAACGCGGACAGTGCGCCGGGCCCCAGCTCTCGGCCGAGTCCGGACTGCTTGAAGCCGCCGAAGGGCGTCCAGTACCGCACGGCGGCGTGCGAGTTGACGGAGAGGTTGCCCGCGCCGACGGCCCGGGCCGTACGCAGGGCGCGTGCGCCGTCGCGCGTCCACACCGACCCGGCCAGCCCGTAGGGGGTGGCGTTCGCCTGCCGGACGGCGTCGGCCTCGTCGGTGAAGGGGAGCACGACGGCGACGGGTCCGAAGATCTCCTCCACGGCGACGCGGTCCCCGGGGCGGCCTTCCAGGACGGTGGCCGGGTACCAGTAGCCCTTGCCCTGCGGCGCGGTGCCACGGATGGCGGCCGGGGCGTCCTCGGTGACGAAGGAGCGGACGCGGTCGCGCTGGGCGGCGGAGACGAGCGGCCCCATGGCGGTGCCCGGATCGCTGGGGTCGCCGCAGGTGAAGGCGTGCACGGCGGGTTCCAGCAGAGCCAGGAAGCGGTCGTAGACCTCCCGCTGGACCAGGATGCGGCTGCGCGCGCAGCAGTCCTGGCCGGTGTTGTCGAGGAACGACGCGGGCGCGGCGGCCGCGGCCCGTTCCAGGTCGGCGTCGGCGAAGACGATGTTCGGGCTCTTGCCGCCCAGCTCCAGGGTGACCCGCTTGACGTGCGCGGCGCAGCGGCTCATCACCTCCTTGCCGACGGCCGTCGATCCGGTGAAGGCGACCTTCGCGACGCCGGGGTGGTCGACGAGGGCACGCCCGGTGACGGCGCCCGCGCCGGGCAGCACCTGGAAGAGGCCCTGGGGCAGCCCCGCCGCCAGGGCGAGCTCGGCCAGCCGCAGCGCGGTGAGCGGGGTCGTCTCGGCCGGCTTGAGCAGGACGGCGTTCCCCGCGGCGAGAGCGGGGGCGGTGCTCCACGCGGCGACGGGCATGGGGAAGTTCCAGGGAGCGATGACGGCGACGGTCCCCAGCGGCTCGCAGAAGGTGAGGTTCACTCCTCCGGGCACGGGGATCTGCCGCCCCGTCAGGCGTTCCACCCCGCCGGCCGCGTACTCCAGCAGGTCGCGCACGTTGCCCGCCTCCCAGCGGGCGTTGCCGATCGGGTGGCCCGCCTCGGCGACCTCCAGCCGGGCCAGCTCCTCCCGGTGCGCGTCGACGGCGTCGGCGAACCGCCGCAGCCGGCGGGCCCGGTCGCCCGGCGGGAGGGCCGCCCAGCGGGGCTGGGCGGTGGCCGCCCGGCGGACGGCGGCGTCCACCTCGGCGGGCGGAGTGCCCGGCACGGTGGCGATCAGCTCCTCGGTGGCCGGATCGGTCACCCGGAGCTCGTGGACGTCGGGTGTTCCTGGCGTCTCGGTGCTCTCGGCGGGCTCGGTGCTCACGGGGGGCTCGTTGCTCACGGGGGCACACCTCACATGCGCTCGAAGGAGCGGTAGCGCTCCCAGTCGGTGACGGCGGTGTCGTAGGCGTCCTGCTCGACCCTGGCCATGGTGGCGTAGTGGTCGACGACGTCGTCGCCGAACGCGGCCCGGGCCGGCGCGCTCCCGCGCCACAGCGCGGCGGCCTCCCGCAGGGTGGCGGGCACCTGCGGTGCGTCGCCCGCGTAGGCGTTGCCGGTGCAGGGGTCGGGCAGCGGGAGTTCCTCATCGACGCCGTGCAGTCCGGCGGCGATCATCCCGGCGAGGGCGAGGTAGGGGTTGACGTCGCCGCCGGGCAGCCGGTTCTCCAGCCGGTGCCCGGGGCCGTGGCCGAGGACGCGCAGGGCACAGGTGCGGTTGTCGGGCCCCCAGGCGGCCGCGGTGGGGGCGAAGGAGCCGGGCCGGAAGCGTTTGTAGGAGTTGATGCCGGGCGCGTACAGGAGGGTGAACTCCCGCAGGAGGGCCAGCTGCCCGGCCAGGAAGTGCCGCATGAGCGCGGACATGCCGTGCGGGCCGTCGGGGTCGGCCAGCAGCGGCGTGCCGGCGGCGTCGCGCAGGGAGAGGTGGACGTGGCAGGAGTTGCCCTCGCGCTCGTCGTACTTGGCCATGAAGGTGAGCGCGTAGCCCTCCTGCGCGGCGATCTCCTTGGCCCCGGTCTTGTAGAGCACGTGCTGGTCGCAGGTGGTGAGCGCGTCGGCGTAGCGGAACACGATCTCGTGCTGGCCGAGGTTGCACTCGCCCTTGGCCGACTCCACCGCGAGGCCGGCGGCGCCCATCTCGTTGCGGATGCGCCGCAGCAGCGGCTCGATGCGTCCGGTGCCGAGGACGGAGTAGTCGACGTTGTACTGGTTGACGGGGGTGAGCCCGCGGTAGGCGCGGTTCCACGCCTCCTCGTAGGTGTCCCGGAAGACGATGAACTCCAACTCGGTGCCCGCGTAGGCGGTCCAGCCGCGCTCCGCCAACCGGTCGAGCTGGCGGCGCAGGATCTGCCGGGGCGAGGCGGTGACGGGCGAGCCGTCGTGCCAGGCGACGTCGGCGGTGAGCTGGGCGGTGCCGGGGTGCCAGGGCGTGCGACGCAGGGTGGCGGTGTCGCCGTGCAGGGCGAAGTCGCCGTAGCCGCGCTCCCAGGACGCCATGGCGTACCCGTCGACGGTGTTCATGTCGGCGTCCACGGCCAGGAGGTAGTTGCAGCCCTCGGTGCCGTGGTGCAGGACCTCGTCGAGGAAGTACCGGGCGGCGAACCGCTTGCCCTGGAGCCGTCCCTGCATGTCGGTGAACGCCAGGACCACGGTGTCGATCTCACCGGTGTCCACGAGTCCGCGGAGCTCTCCGACGGAGAGCGGGGGTGTGCGGTCTGCCACGGGCGGGCCTCCTGTCCGAGCCTTCGGAAGCCATAAGGTAGTGCCGTAGACCTTTGGAGGGGAAGGGGACGGCCATGGCGGACCACCCGGAGGGCCCGGAGCCCCGGGCGACGGGCGGCGGGGACGGCCGCGGGGACGGGGGCCCGGGCCCGCAGGACCGGCTGGCGCCCGTGCTGCGCCCGGTGCGGGCGGGCAACGGCTTCGAGGAGGCGCTGGAGCAGATACTCCAGGTGCTGCGCCTCGGGCTGGTGCCGGCGGGCGGACGACTGCCCGCCGAACGGGAGCTGGCCGAGCGGCTCGGCGTCAGCCGCGTCACCCTGCGGGACGTGCTGAAGGTCCTCGCCGAGCAGGGGCTGGTGGAGAGCCGGCGCGGCCGGTACGGGGGCACGTTCGTGCGACACCGCGCGCCCGGGCGGCTCCTCGGGCGCGGTGCCGCGTCACAGGAGCTGCGCCGCCGCGTCGCCGAGGTCGACCTGGAGGACGTCCTGCGCTTCCGCGAGGTGCTGGAGACGGGCGCCGCCGAGCTGTGCGCCTCCCGCCCCCTCGCCCGGGACGAGGCCCGGCGGCTGCGGACGGCGCTCGCGGCGACCGGGGACGCGCCGCTGGAGGACTACCGCCGCCAGGACACACTCTTCCACCTCACCCTCACCGAGCTGGCCGGCTCCCCCAGCCTGGCGGCCCAGTACGCCGCGGTGCGGGCCACCGTCAACGACCTGCTGGACTGCATACCCCTGCTCGTGCGCAACCTGGAGCACGCCCAGCACCAGCACGCCGCAGCCGTCGAGGCGATCCTCGACGCGGACGCCGAGGGGGCCCGGGCCGTGCTGCGCGAGCACTGCGCGGGCACCGCCGCGCTGCTGCGCGGGTTCCTCACCTGACGGTCGCGGCACCTCGGGCGTCGATCGCGTCGACGTGTCCGGGGCCTTGCGCTCGACCGCCCGCAGCACAAAGGTATGGCTTCACACCAATGCGCCGCGCCGGCGCACGGCACCGACGACAGGCGGGAGCAGAGCATGGTCGAGGAACTCCGGGTGCATGATCGTCCCTGGGAGACCGCACGACCGGTGGAGGTGACGGGGTGGCCCCCGCGTTGATCGGCGTCAGCACCTATCTGGTGGACTCGGCGCGCTGGAGTTTCTGGGACCTGCCGGCCGCCGTCCTGCCCGCCGGGTACCACCGGATGGTGCAGCGCGCGGGCGGCCTGGCCCTGCTGCTGCCGCCCGACCCCGGGCCGCAGGCGGCCCGGCAGGTCGTGGCCGGGCTGGACGGGCTGCTCATCGCCGGGGGCGCGGACGTCGACCCGGCCCGCTACGGCGCCACGCGCGACCCGCGCACGGGTGAGCCCTCGCCCGAGCGGGACACCTGGGAGCTGGCCCTGATCCGCGCGGCGCTGGACTCCGGCGTGCCGCTGCTGGGCGTCTGCCGGGGCATGCAGCTGCTCAACGTCGCACTCGGCGGCACGCTGGACCAGCACGTCACCGGCCACCAGGGCGCCCCCGGCACGTTCCTGAGCCACCGGGTGTCCCCCGTCCCCGGCACCCTGCTCGGCTCCGTGCTGGGCGGCCCGGTGGACGTCCCCTCCTGCCACCACCAGGCCGTCGACCGGCTCGGAGCGGGGCTGCTCGTCGGCGGCCGGGCCGACGACGGCGTCGTGGAGGCCGTGGAGGCGGCCGCCGGGGAGGCCTTCGTCCTGGGCGTGCAGTGGCACCCGGAGGCCGGCCGGTGCGGACGGGTCGTCCGCGCCCTGGTCGACGCGGCGGAGCGCCGCCGGGCTCAGCCGGGGCCCAGCGCCTCACGCAGCGCCGCGCCCAGCACGGTGGGCGCCTCCGTCAGCGACGGGCCGTACCAGGTGAGGTGACGCCCGCTCACGAGCGCGGCGGGCTGGGGGAAGCACTCCGGGCCGTCGTCCGGGGTGAACCGGTAGGGCTCGTCGGGGAGCACGACGACGTCGGCGTCCGCGGCGGCCAGTTCGGCCAGCGGGACGCGCGGGTAGCGTTCGGCGTGCCCGGCGTGCACGGTGACCACGCCCAGCCGGGCGAGGACGTCCCCGGCGAACGTGTCGCGGCCCAGCACCATCCACGGCCTGCGCCAGATCGGCACGACCGCGCGGGCGGGCCCGCGCGGGGCCGCCGCCTCCGCCTCCCGCCACACGGCCCGCGCGTCGTCCAGCCAGCGCGGGCGCGGCAGCCCGCAGCCGTGCACCAGGGCGCGCTCGAGCTCGGCGAACCCCTGCTCCAGCGTGCGGACCTCCGTGACGAGCACCCGCAGGCCCGCGCGACGCAGGGCGTCGAGGTCGGCCGGACGGTTCTCCTCCTCGTTGGCCAGGACGAGGTCGGGGGCGAGCGCGGCGATCCGCGCCGTGTCGGGGTTCTTGGTGCCGCCGATGCGCGCCACCTCCAGCCCCTGCGGGTGGGTGCACCAGTCCGTGGCCCCGACCAGCAGACCGGGTGCCGTCACGGCCACGGCCTCGGTCAGTGACGGCACCAGCGAGACCACCCGGCCGACGTCCCCGCGCGCTGAACCCATGCGGAAAGGTTAGGCCCGCCACCGGCCTCGCGGCAGCCCCCGGTGTCAGCGGGCTACGGCATCATCGGGGGGTGACCACACGACGCCTGATGCTCCTCGACACCGCTTCCCTGTACTTCCGCGCCTACTTCGGGGTGCCGGAGTCCGTCACCGCGCCGGACGGCACGCCCGTCAACGCGGTGCGCGGCCTGCTCGACTTCATCGCCCGGCTGGTGCAGGACCACCGCCCGCAGGAACTGGTGGCCTGTATGGACGAGGACTGGCGGCCCGCCTGGCGGGTGGAGCTGATCCCGTCCTACAAGGCGCACCGGGTCGCGGCGGAGCACCCGGCGGGCCCGGACGAGGAGGTGGTGCCGGACACCCTCGCGCCGCAGGTGCCGGTCATCGAGGAGGTGCTGGACGCTCTGGGCATCGCCCGCGCCGGGGCCGCCGGGTACGAGGCCGACGACGTGATCGGCACCCTGACGGGCCGGGCCGAGGGGCCCGTCGACATCGTCACCGGCGACCGGGACCTCTTCCAGCTCATCGACGACGCGCGCGGCGTCCGGGTGCTGTACCCGGTCAAGGGCATGGGCACGCTCGCCGCGTTCGACGAGGCGGCGCTGCGGGAGAAGTACGGCGTCGACGGGCCGGGGTACGCGCTGCTGGCCCTGCTGCGGGGCGACCCGAGCGACGGGCTGCCGGGCGTGCCCGGCATCGGCGAGAAGACGGCGGCCCGGCTGATCGCCGCCCACGGCGACCTGCCGGGCATCCTGGCCGCCGCCGAGGACCCGACGTCCGGCGTGACGCCCGCGCTGCGGCGCCGGCTGGCCGAGGCGCGCCCCTACCTGGCCGTCGCGCCCACCGTCGTACGCGTCGCCGCCGACGTCCCGCTGCCGCCGCTCGACGCCACGCTCCCGGCCGGGCCGCGTGACCCGGAGCGGCTCGCGGAGCTCACCGAGCGGTGGGGGCTGGGCAGCTCGCTGCACCGCGTCCTCGCCGCCCTGCCCCGCTGAGCACCCGCCCGCCCGGCGCCTCCCGCGGTCCGCGGCGGGGCGGTCCGCGGCGGGGCCGTCAGCCGACGGACGAGTACGCCACGACGCCGCGCAGCATGGAGTCGACCGCCCTGCGGGCGTTGCGCCGGACGGTGCTGCCCTCGGGCGCGGCGGCGGCGAGCTGGCCCAGCACGTCGATGACCTGCTTGCACCAGCGCACGAAGTCCCCGGCGGGCATCTCGGCCTCGCGCAGGACGGCGTCCAGGCCGTCGCCCTCCGCCCAGCGGTACACGGGCCAGGCGAAGCCGAGGTCCGGCTCCCGCTGGCCCACGCCCTCCGTCTGGCTGACGCCGTGCCGCTCCTCCAGCGCGTCCAGCCGGCCCCAGATGCGGACCGTCTCGCCCAGCGCCGCCTTGGCCCCGCCGCCCGGCAGCGCGGGCGGCAACGCGTCGTCGGGCGAGCGCGCCTCGTAGACCAGTGCCGAGGCACAGGCGGCCAGTTCGGACGGCGACAGGCCTTCCCACACGTTCTCCCGCAGGCACTCGGCGGCCAGCAGGTCCAGTTCACCGTAGAGCCGGGCCAGCCGCCTGCCGTCCACCGTGACCGTGTCGCCGTCCAGGTACCGCAGGTCGGTGAGGAGGGCGTAGACGCGGTCGAAGGTCCTCGCGATGGTGTTGGTGCGGCCCTCGATGCGGCGTTCCAGCTGCCGGGTGTCCCGCCGGAGCCGGTAGTAGCGCTCGGCCCAGCGGGCGTGGTGCTCCCGGTCGTCGCAGCCGTGGCAGGGGTGCTGCCGGATCGCCGCCCGCAGCCGCAGGATCTCCTCGTCCTCGGTGGCGGCCGAGCGCTGCTTGCGGCGCCGGTGCGGCGGCGTCCCGTCGTGGCCGACGGCTCCGGCCCTGGTGCGCAGGGCCGACGCGAGGTCGCGACGCGACTGGGGGCTGCGCGCGTTGAAGGACCGGGGGATGCGCATGCGGTCCAGCGCCTCGACGGGGACGGGGAAGTCCATGCCCGCCAGCCGCTTGACCTGCCGCCCCACGGTGAGGACGAGCGGGCGGGGGCCGTCGTGCTGGTCGAACGGTCGGTGGCCGTGGCTGCGGCCGGCCGGCAGGCCCGGGTCCAGGACGAGCGCGAGGCCGGCGAACTTGCCGGTGGGGACGTGGATGATGTCGCCCGGGCGCAGCTTCTCCAGCGCCGCGGCGGCCTGGGCCCGCCGCTGGACGGCGCCCTGCTTGGCCAGTTCGGTCTCCCGGTCCTTCAGCTCCCGCCGCAGCCGCCCGTACTCGGCGAAGTCCCCGAGGTGGCACGTCATGGCGGCCTCGTAGCCCTCCAGGCCCTCCTCGTTCTTCTGCACCTGGCGCGAGATGCCGACCACCGACCGGTCCGCCTGGAACTGCGCGAAGGAGGTCTCCAACAGCTCGCGCGAGCGGTGTCGGCCGAACTGCTCGACGAGGTTCACGGCCATGTTGTACGAGGGCTTGAACGAGGAACGCAGCGGGTAGGTGCGCGTCCCGGCGAGGCCGGCGAGGCCCTCCGGGTCCATGCCGCGCTGCCACAGCACGACGGCGTGGCCCTCGACGTCGATGCCGCGCCGTCCGGCCCGGCCGGTCAGCTGGGTGTACTCCCCCGGGGTGATGTCGGCGTGCTGCTCGCCGTTCCACTTGACGAGCCTCTCCAGCACCACCGAGCGGGCGGGCATGTTGATGCCGAGGGCCAGCGTCTCGGTGGCGAACACCGCCTTCACCAGCCCCTTGACGAACAGTTCCTCCACGACCTCCTTGAAGGTCGGCAGCATGCCCGCGTGGTGGGCGGCGATGCCCCGCTGGAGCCCCTCCAGCCACTCGAAGTAGCCGAGGACGTGGAGGTCCTGGTCCGGGATGGACGCCGTGCGCTCCTCGACGATCTCCCGGACGGTGGTCTGGGCGGCCGCGTCGTTGAGCCGCAGCCCGGCGACGAGACACTGCTGCACGGCCGCCTCGCAGCCGGCGCGGCTGAAGATGAACGTGATCGCGGGCAGCAGCCCCGCCGCGTCGAGCCGGTCGATGACCTCGGGCCGGCTGGGGACCCAGATCCGGCGGCGGCGTTCCCGCTCCCGGTCGGCCTCCCGTTTCGGCCCCCGCCGGTCGCGCCCGTTCGGGCGGCTGTTCTCCATCCGCGCCATGCGGACGAGGTCGGGGTTGACGGTCCGCTTGCCGGACTTCTCCTCGAACAGGTCGTACATGCGGCGCCCGGCGAGCACGTGCTGCCACAGGGGCACGGGGCGGTGCTCGGAGACGATCACCTCGGTGTCGCCGCGCACGGTGTCGAGCCAGTCGCCGAACTCCTCCGCGTTCGAGACCGTCGCGGACAGCGAGACGAGGGTCACCGAGTCGGGGAGGTGGATGATGACCTCCTCCCACACCGCGCCGCGGAAGCGGTCGGAGAGGTAGTGGACCTCGTCCATGACGACGTACCCGAGCCCACGCAGCGTCTGCGAGCCCGCGTAGAGCATGTTCCGCAGCACCTCGGTGGTCATGACGACGACCGGTGCCTCGGCGTTGATGCTGTTGTCCCCGGTCAGCAGCCCGACCCGGTCGGCGCCGTAGCGGCGCGCGAGGTCGGAGAACTTCTGGTTGGAGAGTGCCTTGATCGGCGTCGTGTAGAAGCACTTGCGGCCCTGGGTGAGGGCCAGGTGAACCGCGAACTCGCCCACGATCGTCTTGCCGGATCCGGTGGGCGCGGCCACCAGGACCCCCTTGCCGGCCTCCAGTGCCCGGCAGGCGTCGAGCTGGAACGGGTCCAGCTCGAAGTCGTACATCTCTCGGAAGGGTGCGAGCGCCGTCGCCTCTTCGACCGCCCTCAGGCGGGCCGCGGCGTAGCGCTCAGCAGGGGACATGTCCTCGCTCATCGTGGCTACGAGCCTACCGGCCGAGTCTGACGACGCGCGATCATTTCATCGTCCCGCAGCCCCGGCCCCGCCTCCACGCGGGACCGGGCGTCCACTCACGTCACGTCGTCGTGCCCGCCCCGGCCGGAGCCCCGGTCGGCCTGCTCGGGGAACGAGCTGGGCGCGACGGTCTCCGGGGTGAGGTCCAGCTCGGAGGCCTCGTCGTCCGCCAGGGCGGCGTCGGGGTCGCGTGCGGCCTTGCGGCGGTCGTGGAAGAGGGAGAAGGCGACCGCGGCGAAGTAGAGCACCGTGATCGGCGCCGCGAGCGCGATCATCGACAGCGGGTCGGTCGGGGTGACCATGGCGGCGAAGACGGAGATGCCGAGCACCATGCCGCGCCACCAGCCGAGCATGCGCCGGCCGCTCAGCACACCGCCCAGGTTCAGCAGGACGAGGACGAGCGGCAGCTGGAAGGCGAGGCCGAAGGCGAGGACGAGCTTGACCGAGATGTCGATCATGTCGTCGACGGTGATGATGTTGGTCGTGCCGTCCATGCTGAAGCCGAGCAGGACGGGGATGGCGTGCGGCAGGATCCAGTGCGCGAGAAGGGCGCCGGTGAGGAAGAGCGGGGTGCCGAAGGCGACGACCGAGAGGGCGTACTTCTTCTCGTGCCGGTGCAGGCCGGGTGCGAGGAACGCCCACATCTGGTAGAGCCACACCGGGGCGGCGGCGACGAGGGCCGTGATGAGCGAGACCTTCACGTACGTGGTGAACGGCGAGGTCAGGCCGTTCTGCGAGAGGATCGGGCAGCGGCCGTCCAGAGCCTGGGCCTCGGCCTCGTTCTCACAGACCCGGATCGGCTCGGTGATGAACTCACCGATGTCCTTGGCGAAGAACATGGCGAGGACCATGAGCGGCACGATGGCCAGCAGCGCCTTGACCAGGCGGTTCCGCAGCTCCCGCAGGTGTTCGACGAGAGGCATCCGCCCCTCGGGGTCCTTGGGTGCGGCCTTCTTGCGGGCGGACTTGAGCAACCCACGTCCTCATCTCATGGGCCGGCCCGCCCGGGGCGTGCCTGCCGGTGCCAGTGCTGTCGTCACGACGCGCGCCCACGGGCGCGCGGGAAGAGCTCAGCCCTGCGTCGTGCGCCCGGGCTCCTCGACGGGACGCGAGCTGGTGACGTCGCCCGGGGCGGCCTGGATCGTCCGCGGCGCCGGCTCGGCGGGGGACTCCGGACCGTTGTCGTCGTGGCCCTTGTCCTTCTCCCCCTCCTTCTTCATCTGCGACGTCTCGCTCTTGAGGATGCGCATCGACTTGCCGAGGGCGCGAGCCGTGTCCGGGAGCCGCTTGGCGCCGAAGATCAGCACGATCAGTCCGATGATGATCACGAGCTGCCAGATGCCGATCTGACCCATGACTGCCTACCTTCTCGCCGAGGTCACCTGTGCCTTGCCGAGCGCGCCCGATTGGTCATCCGGTGCACCGCACGAGAAGCCATGGTAACGCTCGGGGGTGAACGTCCGGCAATGCCCGCGGAACCGGACGGTGGCCCGGCGCGGACCGGCCCCCGTTCTCACGCGTCCGCCCGGTGGTCAGCGCCGGCTCGCGGCCCCGGCCCGCGCCGCCCGACGGGCGAGGGGCCCGGCGGCCCGCTCCAGGTCCTCGCCGGCCCGCGCGATGCGCTCGGAGCCCTCCGCGACGGCCCGCGAGAGCCGACGCACCTCCAGGGCGACCCGGACGGACAGCACCCCCAGCACGGCGATGCCGCAGAAGGCGAGCACGAGGAAGAACATCGGCCAGAGCATGAGGGCGAGCGTAGTGCACGCCCCGGGCCGCGCCCGTCAGTCCCCGTAGGCCGCCAGCGCCGCGCGGGCCGCCTCGCGGGCACTCCCGGCGAGCTCGGGCGGCGCCGTGATCCGCCCGTCCGCACCGAGCCGCAGGGCGAGGCGGCGCAGCGAGGCCGGGTCGGGCGTGCGCAGGGTGATCCGCAGGCCGCCGTCGGGAAGCTCCTCGGCGCTGTCGTGCGGCCAGTACTCTGCGACCCACCGGCCGCGCGGCCCGACCTCGACCACGACCTCCGGGTCCTCGGCCGCGGGCTGCACCAGTGCCTGGGACAGGTCCCTCGGCGTCACAGGCGGCGGGTCGGCGGGCTCGTCCAGCAACCGGATCTCCGCGACGCGGTCCAGCCGGAACGTGCGCCGCGCCTCGGAGAGCCGGCACCAGGCCTCCAGGTAGGTGCGGCCCACGACGAAGAGGCGGATCGGGTCGACCTCCCGCTCGGTCAGCTCGTCCCGGGCGGGTGAGTAGTAGCGCAACCACAGCCGACGGCGCTCGGCCAGCGCCCGGTCGACGTCGGCGAACACCCCGCCCTCCGATTCGAAGGTCACCGTCAGCCGGGAGCTGGCCCGGGCGTTCTCCCCCGCGGCCTCCTCCAGCTTCGCGGTGGCCCGCAGCAGCGCCTGCCGGTCCCCCTCGCGCAGGCCCGGCAGGGTGGCCACGGCGCGGGCGGCGACCAGCAGGGCGGTGGCCTCGTCGGCCGCCAGCCGCAGCGGCTTGCCGGTGGACTCGACGGCGTCCGCGTTGTGCCACCAGATGTGCTCGCCGTCGGTGTCGATGTCCAGCAGGTCGCCGCCGCGGAAGCTGGTGCCGCACAGGGGCAGGACCTGGAGGTCGGAGATCAGCTCGTCGTGGCTGATGCCGAAGGCGCGGGCGACGTCCTCCACCCGGGCGCCGGGGCGCTCGCGCAGGTAGGTCACCAGCGAGAGCATCCGCCGCGTCTGGTCGATGGCGTTGGCAGCCATGCGTTCGTTCCCCTCAGCCCTTGGCGACGGCGCGCAGCCGGTCGACGACGTCCGCACGCAGGTCGGCGGGTTCCAGGACGAGGACGTCGGGGCCGAACTCGGCCAGCCAGGCGCCCAGTCCGTGGCCGTAGGGCACCTCCAGCTCCTCCCAGCCGTCCCCGGTGTCCCGCGCCTGCGTGGCGCGGGCGCGCAGCGGGTAACCGCAGCCCTTCCGCAGCCGGATGCGCGCGCTGGCGGTCGCGCTCTCCCCCGCCCACCGCTCGACGGCCTCCCGGACCCGCACCTGGTCGGGCACCTCCGCGGTGTAGGCCCCGGCCCGGGAGCGGACGGGACCGGTGATCCGCGAGAGGCGGAAAACGCGCTCGGCGCGCCGGTCGCGGTCCCAGCCGGCCAGGTACCAGTGGCCGCGCCAGCACTCCAGGATCCAGGGCTCGACCTGCCGCCGGGCCGGGTGGGCCTCGGTGGACTTGCGGTAGTGGAAGACGACGGGCCGACGGTCGCGGCAGGCGAGCATCAGGGGCTCGAAGGCGGCGTCCTGGGCCGGGATGCGCGGCTGAAGCGCACCGGAGGCGCCCTGGTCGTCGTCGGTGAGGGGCATCCCGGCGGCCCGCAGCTTCTGGAGCGCGCCGCTGGCGGCCCCGGCGAGCCGGGCCTGCTGCCACACGCGGGCGGCGAGCCCGAGCGCGGCGGCCTCGGCCGGGTCGAGGGTGATGGGCGGGAGCTGGTTGAGGTCGCGCCGGGCCTGGTAGGCGGCCTCTCCCTCGACGTTCTCCGCCGTGTCGATGATGAGGCCGAGCTCGCGCAGGTCGTCCTTGTCCCGTTCGAACATGCGGTTGAACGCGTCGTCGCCCGCGGCTTCGAGGTAGGCCTCGATGGAGGACCGCAGCTCGCGCTTGGTCAGTGGCCGGCGCGTCCCCAGCAGGCACAGCGCCAGGTTCATCAGCCGCTCGGCCTTGGCAATGGCCATCGACGCCCTTTCTCTACCCCGCTCCCGACCGATGACCGTACCGCTCCGCGTCTGCGGAGGCCAAACGGGCGACGGCCGGCCCGTGCCCCGCTCTGAAGGCGGGAACGGACCGGCCGTCACCGGTGGTTCGGCGTCGTGCCGGGCGGCCGGGCCGCGCCGGCGCGTCAGGCCGCGACGAGGTCGCAGACGAAGATCAGCGTCTCGTTGGGCGCGATCCGCCCGCCGCCCGCGCCGTGCTCGCCGTAGGCGAGGTGCGGCGGGATGGTCAGCCGGCGGCGGCCGCCGACCTTCATGCCCTGGACGCCCTGGTCCCAGCCCGGGATGACCTGGCCGGCGCCGAGCTGGAACTCCAGCGGCTTGCCGCGGTTCCAGGAGGCGTCGAACTCCTCGCCGGTGCTGAAGGAGACGCCCACGTAGTGCACGGAGACCTTGGCCCCCGACGCGGCGACCGGGCCGTCGCCCTCCCAGATGTCGACGATCTCCAGGTCGGCCGGCGGCGCGCCCTCGGGGAAGTCGACCTCCGGCTTGTCGATGTTCACGAAACTGCTCCTTCAGATGTTGACGGGTGACCGGTCCGTGGCGGCGGTGCCGTCACACGACGGCGAGGATGTCCACGCTGAAGACGAGCGTGGCACCGCCCGGGATGTCGCCCTGGCCCTCATCACCGTAACCCAGGTCCGGCGGTACGACGATCAAGACCCTGCTGCCCGCCTTCTTGCCCGTCAGCCCCTGCGACCAGCCCGGCACGACCTGCTGGAGGCTGAACTGGGCGAGCTGTCCGCGTCCGTAGGTGGCGTCGAACTCCTCGCCGTTGTCCCACAGCACGCCCTTGTACTGGACGAGGACCGCGTCGGACTCCTTCACCTCGGCGCCGTCGCCCTCCAGGACGTAGTTGGCGACGAGCTCCTTCGGGGGTTCGGTGTCCTTCGGCAGTTCGATGGCGGGGGCCTCGCCGTCGGTGTTCGTCCCCACCCTGGGCAGGTCGGTGTTGTCCTGTGCGACCTCGGTGCCCTGGGCGGAGCTCTTCCCGTTGTACGTTCCGACGATGTCGACGACGAAGACGAGGGTGTCGTCCCCCTCGATGCCGCCCTGCGGGTTGCCGCTCTCGCCGTAGCCGTACTTCGGCGGGATGGCCATCTCGACGCGGTCACCGGCCTTCTTGCCGACCAGCACCTGGTCCCAGGCCGGGATCAGCTGGCCGACGCCGATCTGGAAGACGGCGGGCTTGCCGCCGTCGTAGGAGTTGTCGAAGACCTTCGCGGTGTCCCAGATCTGGCCCAGGTAGTCGGCCTGCAGGTAGTCGCCCTTCGCGACCTCGGCCCCGGTGCCCGCCACGAGGACCTGGACCGCGATGTCGGAGGACGGCTCGCCCGGCCCCTTGGCGATGGTGGGCTTCTCCCCGAACTCCTGACCCGCCGTGAGCTCGGGGAGCGGCCCGTCGACGATCTTCCCGGTGGGCGCCGCCTCCGGACTTTCGGCGTCCGGGCTGGGGGTGACGGAGTCCGAGCCGCCGTCGCCGTCGTCGCCGCAGGCGGCGAGAGCGAACAGGCCGGCAGGGAGGGCCAGGAGTACGGATCGTCGGCGCACGTCAGTCCTCGTTCGGTTGGGGGGTGATTGACCGTGCGCGCCACTCTACGGGCAGAGCCGGGCCGCGCACGTGGGGTGTGCACGGCCCGGCTCCGTCCCGGCTCCTTCGGTCACATACCGGCGATCAGCTTCTCCACCCGCTCGTCCACCGCGCGGAAGGGGTCCTTGCACAGGACGGTGCGCTGGGCCTGGTCGTTCAGCTTCAGGTGGACCCAGTCCACCGTGAAGTCGCGGCGCTGTTCCTGGGCGCGGCGGATGAAGTCGCCCCGCAGCCGGGCCCGGGTGGTCTGCGGCGGCACCGACTTGCCCTCGAAGATCTTGAGGTCGTTGCACACCCGCTTGGCCTGGCCCTTGCGCTCCAGCAGGTAGTAGAGGCCACGACGGCGGTGGATGTCGTGGTAGGCGAGGTCTATCTGGGCGACCCGGGGGTGGGACATGGTGAGGTTGTGCTTGGCCCGGTACCGCTCCAGGAGCCGGTACTTCATCACCCAGTCGATCTCGGTGTCGACGCGGTCCAGTTCCTGGGTGCGGACGGCCTCCAGCGTCCGTCCCCACAGCTCCAGCACCTGCTCGACGACGCCGGTCCGGATGCCCCGCCGGTCGCAGAAGTCGGCCGCCTTCTCGTAGTACTCCTGCTGGACCTCCAGCGCGGAGGCCTCCCGGCCGCTGGCCAGGCGCACCTTGCGCTGGCCGGTGATGTCGTGGCTGACCTCGCGGATGGCCCGGATCGGGTTCTCCAGGGTGAGGTCGCGCATCACGGTGCCCGCCTCGATCATGCGCAGCACCAGGTCGGTGGCGCCGACCTTGAGCAGCATGGTCGTCTCGGACATGTTGGAGTCGCCGACGATGACGTGCAGCCGGCGGTAGCGCTCGGCGTCGGCGTGCGGTTCGTCGCGGGTGTTGATGATGGGCCGGGAGCGCGTCGTCGCGGAGCTGACGCCCTCCCAGATGTGCTCGGCGCGCTGGCTGACGCAGTACACGGCGCCACGGGGCGTCTGCAGCACCTTCCCCGCGCCGCAGACGAGCTGGCGCGTGACGAGGAAGGGGATGAGGACGTCCGCGAGGCGCGAGAACTCGCCGTGCCGGGCCACCAGGTAGTTCTCGTGGCAGCCGTAGGAGTTCCCGGCGGAGTCGGTGTTGTTCTTGAACAGGTAGACGTCGCCGGCGATGCCCTCCTCGTGCAGCCGGCGCTCGGCGTCGACGAGCAGCCCCTCGAGGATGCGCTCGCCGGCCTTGTCGTGGGTGACGAGCTCCACCACGTTGTCGCACTCGGGAGTCGCGTACTCCGGATGCGAGCCGACATCGAGGTAGAGCCGTGCACCGTTGCGGAGGAAGACGTTGCTGCTGCGGCCCCATGACACGACACGGCGGAAGAGGTACCGCGCCACCTCGTCAGGGGACAGCCGCCGCTGGCCCCGAAACGTACATGTGACGCCGTACTCGTTCTCCAGCCCGAAGATTCGGCGGTCCATGAGTGAACATTACGCCTGATGCCCGGTTCTGAAACCGGGTTCGACCGTGCCGTTCCGATCATTTTCCACGCCCGTGACCGGCGGTGACGAGGACCCGGGCGCGTCCGGCGGGCCGTCCAGCACGCGCCGGGTCAGCAGCAGGACCGCGAGCGCCGCGGCGCCGCCCGCGCCGGGCACGAGGAAGCCGCCCCCCGGCCCGCCGTGCTCGATGGCCGGGCCCACGACGGCGGTGCCCAGGGCGGCGCCGACCCCGAAGACCGTCACCAGCCAGGAGAAGGCCTCGGTGACGGTGCCGCTCGGGGCGTGCCGGTCCACGACGACGAAGGCGCAGGTGAGGGCGGGGGCCAGGAAGAGCCCGGCGACGCAGGCCAGCACCGTCATCGTGACCGGGCCGGGGACCAGGGCCAGGGGCAGGTAGCCGAGGGCCAGGAGGCCGATCATGGCGCGCAGCCGGCCCTCGGGGGCGCCGGGCCAGGGCCGTGCGCCGTAGGCGAGACCGCCCAGCAGCGCGCCGAAGCCGATGCCCGACATGATCAGCGCGTAGACGAGGTCCCCGCCGTTGCCGTCGTCGGAGTAGGCCACGGCCGCGACGGTGATGGAGCCGAGGGAGACGCCCACGCACAGGAACGAGCCGAGCAGCGCGAGGAGCCCGGGCGACCGCAGGGCGCCGAGCCAGTGCGCCTCACGCGGCGCGCTGCGCCAGGCGCGCGCGGGGGCGGACACCACGACGGACAGGGCGCCGAGCACCCCGATGACGTTGATGACGAGCAGCGCGCCGGCCTCCGACCACAGGGCGACGGCGGCCGTGACCACCAGTGGGCCGACCGTGAACATGACCTCCTGGGCCACCGAGTCCACGGCGTAGGCGGTGTGCACCCGTTCCCGGCTGCGCAGGACGCTCGGCCACAGCGCCCGCAGTCCGCCCTCCAGGGGTGGGGTGAAGACTCCGGCGACGAGCACGGCGGCGGCGGCCAGCGGCAGCGGGTCGATGCCCGTCACGGCGAACGCGGCCATGCCGAGCCCGGAGACGACGGCGGCGGGCAGCATGACGCGGGGCTGGCCGTACAGGTCGACGGCGCGGCCGAGGAGTGGCTGCCCGACGGCCGTGGCCAGCCCGTAGACGGTGGCCAGCACACCGGCGAGGGTGTAGCCGGCGCCCTCCGAACGGGCGAACAGCACGATGGCGATGTGCGCGGTGGCGTTGGGGAGCCGTCCGACGAGGGTCCCGGTGAGCAGCCGCACGGCGTGCTGGGTCCGCAGCAGCTCGGCGTAGCCGGTCGCCATGGGGCGACTCCTTCTCGCTGATCAGTTTTACGTATAACCTGCGGGGTCATACGTACCATGTCCGCTGACCACGAGTCCATCCGACGGCCCGCCCGGAGCCGTGCCCCAGGACGGAGACCCGCGCCGTGACCTCTGCCGGCCCCCGGCCCACCAGCCGCGACGTCGCCCGCACGGCCGGGGTGTCCCAGGCGACCGTCTCCCTGGTGCTGCGCGACAAGTGGCACGGCAGGGTCTCCCCCGCCACGGTGGAGAGCGTGCGCGCCGCCGCCCGGGAGCTGGGCTACCGGCCCAACCAGGCCGCGCGCAGTCTGCGCCTCGGCCGCACCCGCACCGCGCTGCTCGTCGTCCCCGCCCTCACCAACGAGTTCTTCGCCCGCGTCTACACCGGTGCCGCGCGGGTGGCGGCCGAGCACGACCTGGGCGTGGTCCTCTACCCCTCCCCCGAGGGCGTCGGCCCGGCCCGCGACCCCTTCGAGTCCGCCCGCGCCACGCTGGACGGCGTCATCGCCTCCTCCATGGCCGCACACGCCCTCAGCGCCCTGCGCGAGGGCGGGCTGCCGCTCGTCATGCTCGACAGCAGCCCCGACGACCCCGCCGCCGCGGCGACCGTCAACCCCGACCTGGCCGACGGCATGCGGCAGACCGTGGCGCACCTCCTGGGCCTCGGCCACCGGCGCATCGCCCACCTCACGGCGGGCATCGACAGCTGGACGTTCGCCGGGCGGGCGCGGGCGCTGGACGAGGCACTCGCCGGGACGCCGCACGACGGGCCGGAAGGAGGGCCGCGCCCCACGCTCGTCCGGACGGCGGCGGCCGAGCTGAGCGTCACCGGGGGTCTGCACGCCGCCGCGCGGCTGCTGCGCGGGCGTCCCCGCCCGACGGCGCTCGTCTGCGACGACGACCTGCTCGCCGCCGGGGCCTGCAAGGCCGCCCGCCGCCTGGGCCTGCGCGTCCCCGAGGACGTCTCGGTCACCGGCTTCGACGACCTCGCGCTGGCGACCGCCGTGGAGCCCGAGCTGACCACCGTGCGGCTGCCCGGGGAGGAGATCGGCGCCGCCGGCATGCACGCCCTGCTGGCCGTCCTGGACGGCCGCGAGGCTCCGACGCCACTCCTCCCCGTCCGCCTCGTCCCCCGAGGCTCCTCAGGGCCCTGTGCGGCGTCGTGACGGTGGGATGACCGTGTCACCACGGTGCCCCGGCCGCCGCGCGGGCGGGCCGGGGCACCGTGGGGTGACGCGGGGCTGTGGGCAGCCGCCCGTCAGGGCGCCTCGTCGGTGTCGGACGTCCCCGAGGCGTCCGACCGGTCCGGCGAGGGCGTCGCCGGGCCCGGCTCACCCTCGGCGTCGTCGTCCTCCGCGGCGTCGGAGGAGGCGGCGGGGTCCTCCAGCAGGCGCGTCAGCTGGCTGCCCAGCACCCGCTTGAACTTGCGCTGCTGGGGGCGCGTGCGGTCGAGCACGGCCACCTCCAGCTGGTCGGCCGTCAGGGTGCGACCGCCGTTGCTGTCCCGGCCGAGGGCCTCGACGGCCAGCCGCAGGGCCTCGCCGAGCGTCATGTCGTCGCGCTGCCGCTCCCCGAGGTGGCTGCCGATCTGGTCGGAGTTGCCGCCGACCGCGACGGAGCCGTGCTCGTCGACGATCGAGCCGTCGTGCGGCAGCCGGTAGATCTGGTCGTCCTGCGGGGCCGGCCCGACCTCCGCGACGATCAGTTCGACCTCGTAGGGCTTCTCCCCCGCGCTGGAGAAGATCGTGCCCAGCGTCTGCGCGTAGACGTTCGCCAGGCCGCGCGCGGTGACGTCGTCGCGGTCGTAGGTGTAGCCCCGCAGGTCGGCGTAGCGGACACCGCCGATCCGCAGGTTCTCGAACTCGTTGTACTTGCCGACCGCCGCGAAGGCGATCCGGTCGTAGATCTCGCTGACCTTGTGCAGGGCCCGCGAGGGGTTCTCCGCGACGAACACGATGCCGTCGGCGTACTGGAGCACCACCACGCTGCGGCCGCGCGCGATGCCCTTGCGGGCGTACTCCGCACGGTCGGCCATGGCCTGCTGGGGCGAGACATAGAACGGCGTGGACACCGGCGTTCCCGTTCCTTCCTGGGCTTAGAGAACCGGGGCCTGCGGCCCGTCGGGGTACTGCAGACGGCCTTCGTGGACGGAGCGGGCGATCTCGGAGACCTCCGCCTCGGTGAGCCGCCGGTACCCCTCGTCGTTGATGACCGCGACGACCGGGTAGATCCGCCGCACCAGGTCCGGGCCGCCGGTCGCCGAGTCGTCGTCGGCGGCGTCGTACAGCGCCTGGACGACGACCGTCGCCGCCTGCTCCTGTGACAGCTCCGCGCGGTGCAGCTTCTTCAGCGAGCCCCGTGCGAACACCGATCCGGAGCCCACCGCCGCGAAGCCGGGCTCCTCCGAGCGCCCGCCGGTGACGTCGTAGGAGAAGATGCGCCCCCGGGAGCGGTCCGGGTCGTACCCCGCGAACAGCGGCACCACGGCCAGGCCCTGCATGGCCATGCCCAGGTTGCCGCGGATCATCGTGGACAGCCGGTTGGCCTTGCCCTCCAGCGAGAGCTGCGCGCCCTCGACCTTCTCGAAGTGCTCGAGCTCCAGCTGGAAGAGTTTGACCATCTCGACGGCCAGGCCCGCCGTGCCGGCGATGCCGACGGCCGAGTACTCGTCGGCGGGGAACACCTTCTCGATGTCGCGCTGCGCGATCATGTTCCCCATCGTGGCCCGGCGGTCACCGGCGAGGACCACGCCGCCGGGGTACGTCGCCGCGACGATCGTGGTCCCGTGCGGGGCCTCCACGGCTCCCTGCACCGACGGCAGCGGACGGCTCCCCGGCAGCTGCTCCGGCGCGTGCTCGGCCAGGAAGTCCATGAAGGAGGACGAGCCGGGCGTCAGGAAGGCAGCCGGCAGACGCCCGGTGCTACGAGTGTTGGCTTCCACGCGTTTCCTTCCAGGTAGGCGATCGCCCGACGCGGCGCGCCGGGATGCGTCTGTGAAAGTGCCGCGTGCCGCTTCGCCGTTGAGAGGCGGCACTGCTGGGACCTTACCCGGCGCGTGATCTTTGACCCACACTCCGGAAGCAGATCCGCGACGGGCGGACGGCGGAGACACCGGCACCCCGGCAGCCCTGCAGCCGACCCGCCCGGCCGTCGGCCGGGCGGCACGCCGACGGGGCAGCCCGCGCCGGTGGCTCCCGGCCGCGCGCCGCCGTCGGGACGGGGACCGGCCGGCACGTCCGGCGTGCCGACGGACCGCCCTACTCGCCGCCCTTCTGGACGAAGCTCCGCACGAAGTCCTCCGCGTTCTCCTCGAGGACGTCGTCGATCTCGTCCAGCACGGAGTCCACGTCGTCCGACAGCGCCTCCTGGCGCTCCTTGAGGTCCTCCGAGACCTGGGCGTCCTGCGCCTGCTCGTCGGTCTCCTCCGTCGTACGCGTGGCCTTCTGCTGTCCGCCGCCGGTGTCCTTGGTCGCCATGTACCTCACCCCGCTCCGCTTCGACGTTCAAGATCAGACCCTACAAGCAGGGACTGACTTCGGCTCCTCGATTGCTACAACGCACGGTGGCCACCCCGATCATTCCCGCGAATCCGGTGGTTTACCGGTTCGGAGGGATCACCGTCCGGACAAGGCCCGCACGAGGTCCTCCGCCGTGCGGCAGCGGTCGAGCAGTGATTTCACGTGCTCACGCGTGCCGCGCAGGGGCTCCAGCGTGGGCACCCGCTGGAGCGAGTCGCGCCCGGGGAGATCGAAGATCACCGAGTCCCAGGAAGCGGCCGCCACGTCGTCGGCGTACTGCTCCAGACAGCGTCCGCGGAAGTAGGCGCGCGTGTCGTCCGGGGGCGTGCGCTCGGCGCGCTCGACGGCGTCCTCGTCGAGGATGCGGGCCATCTTCCCCCGTGCGGCCAGCCGGTTGTACAGCCCCTTGTCCGGCCGCACGTCCGCGTACTGGAGGTCGACCAGGTGCAGCCGGGCCGCGTCCCAGTCCAGGCCGTCACGGCGGCGGTAGCCCTCCAGGATCTCCCGCTTGGCCACCCAGTCCAGCTCCCCGGCCAGGCTCATGGGGTCGCGCTCCAGCCGGGTGAGGGTGTCCTCCCAGCGGCTGAGGACGTCGGTCGTCTGCTCGTCGGCGTCCGCGCCCCAGCGCTCCTCGACGTACTTGCGGGCCAGCTCGTAGTACTCCATCTGGAGCTGCACGGCGGTCAGCGTCCGGCCGCTGCGGAGCGTGACCAACTGCCGCAGGTCCGGGTCGTGGCTGACCTGGTGCAGGGTGCGCACGGGCTGGTCGACGGCGAGGTCGACGGCGATGAAGCCGTCCTCGATCATGGAGAGCACCAGCGAGGTGGTACCGAGCTTCAGGTACGTGGAGACCTCGGAGAGGTTCGCGTCCCCGATGATGACGTGCAGCCTGCGGTACTTCTCGGCGTCCGCGTGCGGCTCGTCGCGGGTGTTGATGATCGGCCGCTTGAGCGTCGTCTCCAACCCCACCTCGACCTCGAAGTAGTCCGCCCGCTGGCTGATCTGGAAGCCGTGCTCCCCGCCGTCCTGGCCGATGCCGACCCGGCCCGCGCCGGTGATCACCTGCCGGGAGACGAAGAACGGCGTCAGGTGGCGCACGATGTCCGAGAACGGCGTCTCGCGCGTCATCAGGTAGTTCTCGTGCGTGCCGTAGGAGGCGCCCTTGTTGTCGGTGTTGTTCTTGTACAGGTGGATGGGCTGCGCCCCGGGCACCTCGGCGGCCCGCTGGGCCGCCTCGGCCATGATGCGCTCCCCCGCCTTGTCCCACAGCACGGCGTCCCGGGGGTTGGTGACCTCCGGAGCGCTGTACTCGGGGTGCGCGTGGTCCACGTAGAGCCGCGCGCCGTTGGTGAGGATGACGTTCGCGAGGCCGATGTCCTCGTCGGTGAGCTGGCTGGCGTCGGCCGCCTCGCGGGCGAGGTCGAAACCGCGCGCGTCACGCAGCGGGTTCTCCTCCTCGAAGTCCCATCGGGCGCGGCGCGCCCGGTGCATCGCCGCCGCGTAGGCGTTGACGACCTGGGACGAGGTGAGCATGGCATTGGCGTTGGGATGCCCGGGCACGGAGATGCCGTACTCGGTCTCGATCCCCATCACGCGCCGTACGGTCATGCGGCCCTCCTTGCCCGACGCCGGCCGCGGCCCGGCCGGCGCTCACGTCCCGCCCGCGCGGCCGTCCCGTGACGGCCCCCGTGCGGCACGCGGCGGCGTCGTACGCCGGTACGCCCGAGCCTAACCGCGGGACGCGCCTCGTGGAGGCCGGTGCGGGAACGGTGTCAGTCGGAAAAGGTCCGGCTGCGGCAACCCGCAGGGGGATGCCGCAGCCGGACGGTGTCGTCACTACAGGTACTGACCGGTGTTCGCCACCGTGTCGATGGAGCGCCCGGTGTCCGCGCCCTGCTTCCCGGTGACCAGCGTGCGGATGAAGACGATCCGCTCGCCCTTCTTGCCGGAGATGCGGGCCCAGTCGTCCGGGTTGGTGGTGTTCGGCAGGTCCTCGTTCTCCTTGAACTCGTCCACACAGGCGGCGAGCAGGTGGGAGACGCGCAGACCCTTCTGGTCGTGGTCGAGGAAGGCCTTGATGGCCATCTTCTTCGCCCGGTCCACGATGTTCTGGATCATGGCACCGGAGTTGAAGTCCTTGAAGTACAGCACTTCCTTGTCACCGTTGGCGTAGGTGACCTCCAGGAAGCGGTTCTCCTCGGACTCCGCGTACATCTGCTCCACGACCGACTGGATCATCCCGGCGACCGCCGCCTTGGCGTCGCCCGCGTGCTCGGCGAGGTCGTCGGTGTGGATCGGCAGGGTGGACGTGAGGTACTTGGAGAAGATGTCCTTGGCGGCCTCGGCGTCGGGACGCTCGATCTTGATCTTCACGTCGAGACGGCCGGGGCGCAGGATGGCCGGGTCGATCATGTCCTCGCGGTTGGAGGCACCGATCACGATGACGTTCTCCAGCCCCTCCACACCGTCGATCTCGGAGAGCAGCTGCGGGACGATGGTGTTCTCCACGTCCGAGCTGACACCCGAGCCGCGGGTGCGGAAGAGGGAGTCCATCTCGTCGAAGAAGACGATGACCGGCGTGCCCTCGCTGGCCTTCTCCCGGGCCCGCTGGAAGACGAGCCGGATGTGCCGCTCGGTCTCGCCGACGTACTTGTTGAGCAGCTCGGGGCCCTTGATGTTGAGGAAGAAGCTCTTCCCGGCGGGCTTGCCGGTGACCTCGGCGACCTTCTTCGCCAGGGAGTTGGCGACGGCCTTCGCGATGAGCGTCTTGCCGCAGCCGGGCGGGCCGTAGAGCAGCACGCCCTTGGGCGGACGCAGCTCGTGCTCCTTGAACAGGTCCGGATGGAGGTAGGGAAGCTCGACGGCGTCCCGGATCAGCTCGATCTGGCCGCCCAGGCCACCGATCTTGGTGTAGTCGATGTCCGGAACCTCTTCGAGGACCAGCTCCTCGACCTCGCTCTTGGGCACGACCTCGTAGACGTACCCGGAGCGGGGCTCCAGCAGGAGGGCGTCACCGGCGCGCAGCGTCGTCTGCAGCAGCGGCTCGGCGAGCCGCACCACCCGCTCCTCGTCGGTGTGCCCGACCACCAGGGCACGCTCGCGGTCCTCCAGGACCTCCTTGAGGGTGACGATGTCCCCCGCGCGCTCGAACTCCATGGCGTCGACCACGTTGAGCGCTTCGTTGAGCATCACCTCCTGCCCCCGGCGGAGGTCCCCGAGCTCGATGCCGGGGCTGACGTTGACCCGGAGCTTGCGCCCCCCGGTGAAGATGTCGGCCGTACCGTCCTCGTTGGCCTGAAGGAACACGCCGAAGCCGGCGGGTGGCTGCGCGAGCCGGTCGACCTCCTCCTTCAGGGCGACGATCTGGTCACGGGCTTCCCGGAGCGTGCCGGCGAGCCGCTCGTTCTGCGCGGAGACACCGGCGAGGTTGGTCTGCAGCTCGACGATCCGCTCCTCGAGAATCCGAGTGTGCCGCGGAGAGTCGGCGAGCTTGCGGCGCAGGACGGCGATCTCCTGCTCGAGATATGCGACCTGGCCGTCGGGGTCTTCGGAACCCCGACCGGGCCGGGGGCCGCGGTTGATGTCGTCGTCGTGGGCTGCCACGGTCCTCACCTCCTCTTGGGGGAGCTGGACGCTTCCTGACCCTACCTGGGCCCGTGGTGGTTGAAACCCCTAGATCACAAAGACTGTCGGGGTGTGTCCGATCTTCACCCTTGCGCGCTCCCTCACGCCAAGGGGATACCCACCCGTCAAACATCGCCTGGTCACCGGCGGTGACGGGATCCCGGGCGCGGGATCGACGCACCCGCCCGGACCTGCGATGACGCGCCACCTCCCAGCGCCTCCAACTCCCCCCGCGAGCCGTGCCGATCAGGCCCCGGGGATCGGTCCACGGCCGCGGTGG
Organism: Streptomyces sp. GSL17-111; assembly: GCF_037911585.1. Lineage (NCBI taxonomy): Bacteria > Bacillati > Actinomycetota > Actinomycetes > Kitasatosporales > Streptomycetaceae > Streptomyces > Streptomyces sp. GSL17-111. The sequence goes on along the minus strand of NZ_JBAJNS010000001.1, from coordinate 5,438,603 downwards.
CGGTGCCGTTCCCACCCATGACGGCTCGCTCGCGCAGCGCCGGGAGGGGCCGGAACCGGCCGCCGGTGACGGACGGGGACCGGCCACGGCGGGCGAGGGGCGGGCCCCGACCCCGGGGCCCGGGGGCGGCCGCGCGCGGGTATCGTCGGAGGCGTCAACACCCGTCCACGCGGGCACCCGTCAGATCACGCCACGCAGGAAACGGCAGGGGACATGACCGTGCAGAACGAGACAGCGACCGGCGAGCAGACCGCACTGGAGGTCTGGATCGACCAGGACCTGTGCACCGGTGACGGCATCTGCGCGCAGTACGCGCCCGAGGTCTTCGAGCTGGACATCGACGGACTGGCCTACGTCAAGGGTGAGGACGACGAGCTGCGCACCGAGGCCGGGGCGACGGTCCCGGTCCCGCTCCCGCTCCTGCGGGACGTGGCGGAGTCCGCGAAGGACTGTCCGGGCGAGTGCATCCACGTCCGCCGGGCCACGGACGGCGTCGAGGTCTACGGACCGGAGGCGGACTGACCCGCCGGGCCCGGACGCGTCGGGCCGCCCGCCGCGCCGTGCCCGCTCACACCGGGGTGCCCGCCGCCTGGACGACGTCCCGGGTGAAGGCGCCGTCCTGCCACCGCCACCGCACGTCGAGCTCACGGTCGGGGCAGCAGCGGGGCACGTCGGGGGTGGAGTAGCCGCGCAGCGTGGCCACTATCGTGCCGCCGCGCACCGTCAGCCCGTCGACGCTGTGCTGGTCCGCCGGCTCCACCAGCGTCATGGCGACGCGGGGCCCGCCGCCGGGGTCGGCGGAGTGCGCGACGACGAACATGCCGCTGGGCGGTGTCCCCGCGCCGGTGGCGCACCGCACGACGGCGACCGTCTCGGCCTGCCCGTCGGCGTCGAAGTCGGCCTCGGCGCGGTCGGTGACCTTCAGCTCCCACGGGCCGCAGTCGACGGGGTACCGCGCCTGCGTCGGGTCGGGGCCGCCCAGAGGGCCGGGGGCGGGGTCGGCGGCGTCCGCCGGCCGGACGAAGGCGGCGGCGGCCAGAAGCGCCGCGAGGGCCGCGCCGGTGACCAGCCAGTGCGGGGAGCGGGAGCGGGTGTGCGGGAGGTCCGAGCCTGCCGTGGGCTGCACGCGGGGTGACTCCTGTGAAAAGAGTGGCGCTGACGGGGTGCCAGCATGGTGCCACACGTCACAGGCGCGCGGAACGCCGAGGGGGCCTGTGTGCGCCGGGGTTCCCTCAGGCGCCGGAGACCCCAAGCGCCCGGGAGACCTGGGTCTCCCGGGCGCTCCGGGTCGTTCACGTCGGACGTCGGGCCGCCGCCGGGGGCGGGACCCGACCTCAGGGGCGGCCGCCGCTCCCCGACGCGGCACCGTGACCGGTGTAGTCCTCCCCGTAGGCGCCCTTGGCGGGCCGACGGCGGCGCAGCGGCGGCTCCACCCCGTCGGCGAGGCGCCGGGCGGTGAGCAGGAAGCCGGTGTGGCCGATCATGCGGTGGTCGGGACGCACCGCGAGGCCCTCGATGTGCCAGTTGCGGACCATGGTCTCCCAGGCGGCGGGCTCGTTGAACGTCCCGTGCTCGCGGATCGCCTCGACCGTGCGGGCGAGCTGGGTCGTGGTGGCCACGTAGGCGCAGAGCAGCCCGCCGGGCACGAGGGCCTTGGAGACGGCGTCCAGGCACTCCCAGGGGGCGAGCATGTCCAGGATGACGCGGTCCACGTCGGTGTCGTCCAGGTGGTCCTGGAGGTCTCCGACGGTGAGGCGCCAGGCCGGGTGCGCGGAGCCGAAGTACCGCTCGACGTTCTGCCGGGCGATGTCGGCGAAGTCGGCGCGCCGCTCGTAGGAGTGGAGCATGCCCTGGTCGCCGATGGCCCGCAGCAGGAAGGTGCTGAGCGAACCGGAGCCGACGCCCGCCTCGACGACGCGCGCGCCGGGGAAGATGTCGGCCATGGAGAGGATCTGGCCGGCGTCCTTGGGGTAGACGACGGCCGCTCCGCGCGGCATGGACAGGACGTAGTCGGGGAGCAGGGGGCGCAGCGCCAGGTAGGCGACGTTTCCAGTGGTTCGGACGACACTGCCTTCGGGAGCACCGATCAGCTCGTCATGGGGAAAGGCACCCTTGTGGGTGTGGAAGCTCTTTCCCTCTTCGAGCGTGATGGTGTAGTGGCGTCCCTTGGGGTCGGTGAGCTGGACCTGGTCCCCGACCTGGAAGGGCCCGCGACGGCGGGCGGCACCGGTCGGTTCGGACATGGGTGCCACCCTAGTCGAGCGGAGGCGGCGGTCCGAATCGAGGGCCGGGGAGCCGGCGGGCGGCCGTCGTCCGTCAGCCGTGCGCGTGCTGCTTGCCCATCGCGGCGACGAACGCCCGCTCGACGTCGGCGGTGGACAGGACGCCGTACACCTCGCCGGTCTCCTCGACCACGAGGTACTCCGTGGCGGGGGCCGCGCGCAGGTGGTCGAGCAGCTCCTCCCCGGCGAGCTCGGCGGAGATGCGCAGGTCGTCGGTGAGGTCCTGGGCGAGCGTGCCGGCGGCGACCCAGGGGCGACGGTGGTCCGGTACGGAGACGATCCCCGTCTCGCGGACGACGCCGGTCGGGGTGCCCTGGCCGTCCACGACCACCAGGGCGCGGGCGCCCGACTCGTTCGCCCGGCGCAGCCCCTCCGACAGCGGCGTCTCGGCGCTGACGGGCACGGCACGGCGGGTGAGGGCGCGGGCGCTGAGCTCCGGGAGCCGGGCGCGCAGCCGTGCCATGCGGAGGCTGTTCCCGGCGCCCGTCCAGATGATCGCGGCGAGGATGGCCGCGAGGAGGGCGTCGGTGACGGACCCGAGGCCGCCGACCTCCTGCTCCCCCAGCCCGCCGGCATGGGTGGCCAGGGGCAGGCCGATGAGGACGGCGACGGCCAGGGCGCGGCCGGTCCAGGCGGCGGCGACGGTGCCGGTCATCGGGTCCCCGCTGAGCTTCCAGATGACGGCACGCAGCATCCGCCCGCCGTCCAGCGGCAGCCCGGGCAGGAGGTTGAAGGCGGCCACGATGAGGTTGGACAGCATGAGGCCGACGAGCAGGACGCCGGGGATCGTGCGCGCCTCGACGCCGAGCAGGGCCACGTAGAACACCCCGGCGAGCACGAGCGAGAGCAGCGGGCCCACGAAGGCCAGCACGAACTCCCGGCCCGGTGTCTCGGACTCCTTCTCGATCTCCGAGACGCCCCCGAAAAACTGGAGCTGGATGCGGCGCACGGGGAGCCGGAAGCGAAGCGCCGCGACGGTGTGGGCCAGTTCGTGCACGAGGACCGAGGCGTAGAAGGCGACCGCGAAGAACAGCGCGATGACGTAGCGCGCGGTGCCGAGGTCGGGCAGGACGCGGTCGAGCTGTCCGCCGAACACCCAGGTGATGAGCGCGGCGACGAGGAACCAGCTCGGCGCCACGTACACGGGCACGCCGAAGGGGCGGCCCATCAAAATGCCGCCGCCGCGCTCCCGGGGACGTTTGCCGGGCGGCCGGCCGCCCTGGTCGCCGCCCCGCGGCGGCCGCGGCTCCTGCCGCGGCGCCTTGCCGCCCCCGTTGCCACCCGTGTCTGCCACTGGCTCCCCTCTGCTGCGGTCCGCGCACCGTGCGCCGGTCCCGCGATGGTGCGGGGCGGTGGGGTGCTGGGGTCGATGGTATGTGCCCGGATGTCGGAGCGGGGCCGTAGGGTCTGCGCCATGGGAACCGCCAGCCGTCGTCCAGCCGTGCCGCCGCACTCGTTGTCCCCCTCCCGGGCGTCCGACTTCATGCGGTGCCCCTTGCTGTACCGCTTCCGGGTGATCGACAAACTGCCGGAGAAGCCGAGCGCCGCCGCGGTGCGGGGCACGGTCGTGCACGCGGTGCTGGAGCGGCTCTTCGACGCACCCGCCGCCGCTCGCACCGCGCCCCGGGCGCGGGGGCTGGTGGCGGGCGAGTGGGAGCGGCTGCTGGAGCGGCGTCCCGAGCTCTCGGCGCTCTTCGCGCCGGAGGGTGCGGCGGCGGACGCGCCGCGGGACGGGGCCGACGCCGACGGGAGGGCGGCGGGCACCGTGGACACCGAGGCGTTGGCGCGGTGGCTGGCGGAGGCCGAGTCCTTGGTGGAGCGGTGGTTCACCCTGGAGGACCCCACCCGGCTGGAGCCGGCCGAGCGGGAGATGTTCGTGGAGGTCCGGCTCGACTCCGGGCTGTGGCTGCGGGGCATCATCGACCGGGTGGACGTGGCGCCCACCGGGGAGGTGCGGATCGTCGACTACAAGACGGGGAAGGCACCGCGCCCGGAGTTCGAGGCCGAGGCCCTGTTCCAGATGAAGTTCTACGCCCTGGTGGTGTGGCGGCTGAAGGGGGTCGTGCCGCGGCGGCTCCAGCTCGTCTACCTCGGCAGCGGTGACGTGCTCACCTACGACCCCGACGAGGCGGACCTGGCGGGTCTGGAGCGCAAGCTGCTGGCGCTGTGGGAGGCCATCGAGCAGGCCACCGAGTCCGGGGACTGGCGCCCGCGCCGTAGCGGGCTGTGCGGGTGGTGCGACCACCGGGCGCACTGTCCGGAGTTCGGGGGCACTCCCCCGCCGTACCCGCTGGTGCTGCCGCTGCCGGAGCCCCGTGCGGCGTCCCCGGCCGACGCGCGCACGGCCGCGCCGGGGGCGGGCGGTGCGGACGCGCCGCAGGCGCCGGGGGGCGCGGCCCCGGAGTGATCCGCGCGACGCGCCCTGGGGGACAATGGGCGGCGACCGTCGTCCGTGGCCTGTGGAGGAGTTCCTGTGGCTGTCCGCGTTCTGCTCGTCGATGACCAGCCGCTGCTGCGCACCGGCTTCCGGATGATCCTGGAGGCGGAGCAGGACATCGCCGTCGTCGGGGAGGCCGGTGACGGTCAGCAGGCGCTGGAGCAGGTCCGGGCCCTGCAGCCGGACGTGGTGCTGATGGACATCCGGATGCCGCGCATGGACGGGGTCGAGGCGACGCGGCAGATCACCGGGCCCGCGAAGGACGGTCCGGCGAAGGTGCTCGTGCTGACCACGTTCGACCTGGACGAGTACGTCGTGGAGGCCCTGCGCGCGGGCGCCAGCGGCTTCCTCCTCAAGGACGCCCCGGCCCAGGAGCTGGTGCAGGCGATCCGGGTGGTGGCGGCCGGTGAGGCGATGCTCGCGCCGAGCATCACGCGCCGTCTGCTCGACAAGTACGCCGGTCAGTTGCCCACCGGCGAGGAGCCGGTCCCGGACGCGCTGGGCAGCCTGACCGAGCGTGAGGTCGAGGTGCTCAAGCTGGTGGCCAAGGGCCTGTCCAACGCGGAGATCGCCGCCGACCTGTTCGTCAGCGAGACGACGGTCAAGACGCACGTGGGCCACGTGCTGACGAAGCTGCGGCTGCGCGACCGGGTGCAGGCGGCCGTCTACGCCTACGAGAGCGGCCTGGTACGTCCCGGCACGCAGTGAACGGCGCACGGGACGGCGTTGGGCCCAGGGTGCGCACACTGGGCCCAACGCCGTTCCGGCTCAGCTCTCCGGCGTCTTGCTGATCTCCCAGAAGCGGAAGACGGTGGAGGAGTCCAGCGTCCACTCCAGTCCGGAGATGCGGTCCTGGGCGACGGCGTACTGCTTGCCCTGCCAGATGGGCAGGAGGGGCAGCTCCTCGGCGACGAGGTCCTGGAGGGCTCCGAAGTCGCCCACGGTCGCCGCGCGGGAGGACTCGGCGGCGGCGCGCGGGAGGATCTCCCCGGTGATCTCCCCGGAGTCGTAGTTGTTGCCGAGGACGTTGTCCTCGCCGAAGAACGGTGCCGTGAAGTTGTCGGCGTCCGGGTAGTCGGGCACCCAGCCCTTCACGTAGACGCCGTACTTCCCGTCGGCGATGTCCTTCTCGTACTGCTCCAGCTCGACGCTGCGCACCTCCGCCTCGAACAGGCCGCTGGCGTTGAGCTGTTCGGCGATGGCGGCCAGCTCCTCGTCGGTCTGCGCGCCGTAGCGGACGGGCGTGGACCACAGGGTGAGCTCGACCGGCTCGGTGATGCCCTCGGCCGCCAGTGCCTCCTCGGCCTTGGCCGGCTGGGGGCGCTGGCCGTAGCGGTCGAAGAAGGCCGTGTTGTGGCCGGTGATGCCCGCCGGGACGATCGAGTAGAGCGGTTCCGCGGTGCGCGCGTACACGTCGCGGATGAGCGTGGACCGGTCGACGAGGTAGGCGATGGCCTGCCGGACGCCGAGCTTCCCGGTGACGGGGTGGTCGTGGTTGAAGACGAGGTGGTGGACCTCGGTGCTGGTGCCCTGCACGACCTGGATGTCGGTCTGCGCGCTGGTGGCGCTCGCCTCCAGCTCGGCGAGGTCCTCGGTGGCGAGGTGGCGGTAGGCGATGTCGACGCGCCGCTCCTCGACGGCCGCCTTGAGCGTGCCCGGGTCGTCGTAGAACTTCATGGTCAGGCCGGAGTTCTGTACCTCGGCCGGGCCCTTGTAGCCGGAGTTGGGCGCGAACACCGCTTCCTTGGGACCGAAGCTCTCCATCGTGTACACGCCGGAACCGACCGCCTCGCCGTCCGTGCGGAGCTCGTCGGCGGGGTACTCGCGGTGGTCCACGATCGAACCGGCGCCCGAGGCGATCTTCTGGGGGAACGTCGCGTCGGAGGTGTTGAGGTGGAAGACGACGGTCAGGTCGTCCGGTGTCTCGATCCGGTCGATGCTCTGCAGCATGACGGCCGGTCCGTCGGCGTCGTCGATCCTCAGGGTGCGGTCGAAGGAGTGCTTGACGTCCTTGGACGTGAGGTCGTTGCCGTTGCTGAAGGTCAGGCCGTCCTGGAGGGTGCAGGAGAAGACCCTGCTCTCGCTGTCCTGGAACTCGCACTTCTCGGCGGCCTCGGGCTGGGGCTGGGTCCCGCCCTTGGGGAAGCTGAGGAGTGACTGGAAGACGTTGTTGAAGACCAACCAGGAACCCGGGTCGTACCCGGAGGCCGGGTCCGTGGCGAGCACGTCGTCGGTCATTCCCATGACGATCTGCTGCCCCTGTCCGGCGGAGTCCCCCTCTCCCACCCCGCAGCCACTCAGCAGGGCCGCCGTCAGCGCCGCACTGGCCGGTAGCGCCACCCAGGTGGCCCGATTCCTCACACGCACGTTCTCACCTTGTCTTCGCATGCGGGGGCCGGCTCTGGTCCGGAGCCGGTCCCGGCTCGTCCGGCCCCCGGTGATTCTGAGGTGTCGGGGGCCGAACGCAGACATTAGTAGTTGGCGCTCGGGGCGCCTGACCAGAGAAGCACAGGGAGAGGCCGGCGGGCGATGCCCCCGGAGAGTGCATCCGATATGCGGACGACGGAGCACAGGTGACGAACGGTCACGAAAGCGGACATCCGAACGGGTGATCGGCGGTGATCCGACGGCGGACCGACACCGGAGGCGGAAGCGCGGGGTCCGCATCCGGTGACGAACGTCACGCCGGAAGGGAAGGGGTCGTGCGCACGTTTTCGGCCAAGGTCACGGGCACGGCCCGGTCACCCCGGAGGCTCGTCCCGCTGCGCACGGTCGCGGTCGGCGACGCGCCGGTCGCATGCGGTCGGTCCGGGTCACCGACGGTGCGCGGAAGCGATCAGGGAGCGCAGGAACGGCAGGTCGACGTCCTCCAGGGAACCGACGATCGTCCGGCCGGCGGCCGGCGGGATCTCGGAGAGGGACGGGACGACCACCACCGGGCACCCGGCCGTCTCGGCGGACGTCACCCCGGTGACGGTGTCCTCCACGACGACGCAGCGGTGCGGCTCGGCGCCGAGGCGCCGGGCGGCCGTGAGGTAGGGCTCGGGGTGCGGCTTGGTGCGCTCGACCTCGTCCCCCGCGATCGTCACCGCGAAGTTCTCCCGGCCCAGGGAGCGCAGCACGCTGTCCATGATCCGCCGGTGCGTGGCGGAGACCAGGGCGGCGGGGACACCGTGCGCGGCCAGCTCGGTGAGCAGTCTGCGCGCTCCCGGCGTCAGGGGCACCTCGCCGTCGATCTTCTTCGCGAACGTGGCGTTGAGCCGCCGGGACACCTCGGGCACGCCGATGCGCGCGCCGGTGACCTTGATCAGGTAGGCGGCGCTGCGCGTCATCGGACCGCCGATGACGACCGCGCGGTGCTCCTCGGCCAGGGTGTGCCCCAGCTCGGCGAAGACCTCGACCTCCGCCTCCCACCACAGGTCCTCGGTCTCGACGAGGGTGCCGTCCATGTCGAGGAGCACGGCCTGCAGGGCCGAGCCCTCGGCCGGACGGGTGGCGACGGCGGGGATCGAGCTGGTCATCCGCGAACCTCCGTGGGACACGAAGGCCGGTCGTCCGCCCCCGTGGCGGGGACGGACAACCGGCCGGTACCGGATCGATCAGTGTACGACGATCTCCGGACGATCTCTCAGCGCGCGTTGAAGTACTTCGCCTCGGGGTGGTGGATGACGATCGCGTCGGTGGACTGCTCGGGGTGGAGCTGGAACTCCTCCGACAGCTTCACCCCGATGCGCTCCGGCTGGAGCAGGTCGGCGATCTTGGCGCGGTCCTCCAGGTCGGGGCAGGCGCCGTAGCCGAGCGAGAAGCGGGCGCCCCGGTACTTGAGGGCGAACATGTCCTCCACGTCCTGCGGGTCCTCCCCGGCGAAGCCCAGTTCGGCGCGGACCCGGGCGTGCCAGTACTCCGCGAGCGCCTCGGCGAGCTGGACGGACAGCCCGTGCAGCTCCAGGTAGTCGCGGTAGGAGTCGGCGGCGAAGAGGTCGGCGGTGGCCTCACCGATGCGCGAGCCGACCGTGACGACCTGCAGGCCGACGACGTCGGTCTCCCCGGTCTCCTTCGGCCGGAAGAAGTCCGCCAGGCACAGCCGCCGTCCCCGGCGCTGGCGCGGGAAGGTGAAACGGGTGCGCTCGGCGCCGTCCTCGCCGAGGATCACCAGGTCGTTGCCCTCGGAGTGGCACGGGAAGTAGCCGTAGACGACGGCCGCCTCCAGGAGGTTGTCCGTCTGCAGGCGGTCCAGCCAGCCGCGCAGGCGGGGCCGTCCCTCGCTCTCCACCAGCTCCTCGTAGGTCGGACCCTCCCCGGTGCGGGCCTGCTTGAGCCCCCACTGCCCCTTGAACAGCGCCCCCTCGTCCAGCCAGGAGGCGTACTCGGCGAGCTGGATGCCCTTGACGATCCGGGTGCCGGCGAAGGGCGCGGCGGGGACCGGGTTGTCGGTGGCGACGTCCGAACGGGTGGTGTCGTCCAGGGCGGCCGGCTCGGGCAGGCCGCCCTCGCGCTTGGCGACGCGGCGCTGCTTGAGCTCCGGCAGCGTCGCGCCGGGCACGCCGCGCTTGACGGCGATGAGGGCGTCCATCAGACGCAGGCCCTCGAAGGCGTCGCGGGCGTAGCGGACCTCGCCCTCGTAGACCTCGTGCAGGTCCTGCTCGACGTAGGCGCGGGTGAGGGCCGCACCGCCGAGGATGACCGGGTAGTCGGCGGCGAGCCTGCGCTGGTTGAGCTCCTCCAGGTTCTCCTTCATGATCACGGTGGACTTCACCAGCAGTCCGGACATACCGATGACGTCCGCCTTGTGCTCGGCGGCGGCGTCCAGGATCGCGGAGACCGGCTGCTTGATGCCGAGGTTCACGACGTTGTAGCCGTTGTTGGACAGGATGATGTCCACCAGGTTCTTGCCGATGTCGTGCACGTCGCCGCGGACCGTGGCCAGGACGATGGTGCCCTTCCCGGCCTCGTCGGTCTTCTCCATGTGCGGTTCGAGGTGGGCGACGGCCGTCTTCATCACCTCGGCGGACTGGAGGACGAACGGCAGCTGCATCTGACCGCTGCCGAACAGCTCACCGACGACCTTCATGCCGGCGAGCAGCGTCTCGTTGACGATCTCCAGCGCCGGACGCTCGGCGAGGGCGGCGTCCAGGTCCGCCTCCAGACCGTTGCGCTCGCCGTCGATGACGCGCCGCTGCAGCCGCTCGTCCAGCGGGAGCGCCGCCAGCTCCTCCGCCTTGCCCGCCTTGAGCGACTTCGTGGTGGCGCCCTCGAACAGCTGCATCAGCTTCTGCAGCGGGTCGTAGCCCTCGGCGCGCCGGTCGTGGATCAGGTCCAGCGCGGTGGTGACCTGCTCCTCGTCGAAGCGGGCGATCGGCAGGATCTTGGAGGCGTGCACGATCGCCGAGTCCAGACCGGCCTTCACGCACTCGTCGAGGAAGACGGAGTTGAGCAGGATGCGCGCCGCCGGGTTGAGGCCGAAGGAGATGTTGGACAGCCCGAGGGTGGTCTGCACCTGGGGGTGGCGCCGCTTCAGCTCCCGGATGGCCTCGATGGTGTTGATCCCGTCCTTGCGGGACTCCTCCTGGCCGGTGCAGATCGTGAAGGTGAGGGTGTCGATGAGGATGTCGGACTCGTGCACGCCCCAGGTGCCGGTGAGGTCGGCGATGATCCGCTCGGCGACGGCGACCTTGTGCTCGGCGGTGCGCGCCTGGCCCTCCTCGTCGATCGTCAGCGCGATCAGTGCCGCGCCGTGCTCCTGGGCGAGGGCGGCGACCTTGGCGAACCGGCTCTCGGGTCCGTCGCCGTCCTCGTAGTTCACCGAGTTGATGACGGCCCGGCCGCCGAGCTTCTCCAGCCCCGCCCGCAGGACGTCCACCTCGGTGGAGTCCAGCACGATCGGGAGCGTCGAGGAGGTGGCGAAGCGTCCGGCCAGCTCGGCCATGTCCGCGACGCCGTCCCGGCCGACGTAGTCCACGCACAGGTCGAGCATGTGCGCGCCCTCACGGATCTGCTCGCGGGCCATCTCCACGCAGTCGTCCCAGCGGCCGTCCAGCATGGCCTCGCGGAACTTCTTCGACCCGTTGGCGTTGGTGCGCTCGCCGATGGCCAGGTACGCCGTGTCCTGCCGGAACGGCACCGTCTGGTACAGCGAGGCGGCACCGGGCTCGGGGTGCGGGGAGCGCTCGGCCGGGGCCCGTCCCCGCACGCGCTCCACGACCTGCCGCAGGTGCTCGGGCGTCGTACCGCAGCAGCCGCCCACCAGGGAGAGGCCGAACTCGGAGACGAAGCCCTCCTGGGCGTCGGCGAGCTCCTCGGCGGTGAGGGGGTAGTGGGCGCCGTCCTTGCCCAGGACGGGCAGCCCCGCGTTGGGCATGCAGGCCAGCGGGACGCGGGAGTGGCGGGCCAGGTAGCGCAGGTGCTCGCTCATCTCGGCCGGGCCCGTGGCGCAGTTCATGCCGATCATGTCGATGCCCAGCGGCTCCAGCGCGGTCAGCGCCGCGCCGATCTCCGAGCCGAGCAGCATGGTGCCGGTGGTCTCGACGGTCACCGAGCAGATCACCGGCAGGTTCATGCCGGTGGACGCGAGCGCGCGGCGGGCCCCGACGACGGCGGCCTTGGTCTGGAGGAGGTCCTGCGTGGTCTCCACCAGCAGGGCGTCCGCCCCGCCGGCGATCATGCCCTCGGCGTTGACCTGGTAGGCGTCGCGCAGCACGGCGTACGGCGCGTGACCGAGCGTCGGCAGCTTGGTGCCCGGGCCCATCGAACCCAGCACCCAGCGCACCCGGCCGTCCCGCCCGGTGAACTCGTCCGCGACCTCGCGGGCCAGCCGGGCGCCGGACTCGGAGAGCTCGAAGTTCCGTTCGGTGATCTCGTACTCGGCGAGCGCCGCGTGGTTGGCGCCGAAGGTGTTCGTCTCCACGCAGTCCACGCCGACGGCGAAGTACTCCTCGTGCACCGAGCGCACGATGTCGGGGCGGGTGATGTTGAGGACCTCGTTGCAGCCCTCGAGCTGCTGGAAGTCCTCCATCGTCGGGTCCTGGGCCTGGAGCATCGTGCCCATCGCGCCGTCGGCGACGACGACGCGGGAGGCGAGCGCCTCCCGCAGGGCGGCCACCCGCTCGGCGTGGGTGAGGTCTGCGGCGGCGGGCCCGGTCCGTGATGCGGACGCTGCGGACGACGAGGACATGCTGGAGCTCCCTGGGGTGCGACGGCTGTCGGCTTTGCGTCCACACTGGCGGACGCACGTCGTCAGGGTATCGGTGAGGGCCCGGGACACCAGGCCCGTTCCGGTGCGTGGACGGTCGTAGAATTTCCCCGGCTATCCGGCCATCGACATGATCCGCTACCGTTCGACATTGTCGACCAGCGGATGCCGTCCCCCGGCGAGGCGAAGAGAGGGAGTCCGATGGCCCGGAGCATCCAGTCCCTGGAGCGGGCTGCGGCCGTACTGCGGCTGCTGGCCGGTGGCGAGCGCCGCCTCGGCCTGTCCGACATCGCGTCCACCCTCGGCCTGGCCAAGGGCACGGCCCACGGGCTGCTGCGCACCCTCCAGCAGGAGGGTTTCGTGGAGCAGGACGCCGCCTCGGGCCGCTACCAGCTCGGAGCGGAGCTGCTGCGCCTGGGCAACAGCTACCTGGACGTGCACGAACTGCGGGCCCGGGCGCTGGTGTGGTCCGACGACCTGGCCCGGTCCAGTGGCGAGGCCGTCTACCTGGGCGTGCTGCACCACGGCGGGGTCCTCGTCGTCCACCACGTCTTCCGGCCGGACGACAGCCGTCAGGTGCTGGAGATCGGCGTCATGCAGCCGCTGCACTGCACGGCGGTGGGCAAGGTCCTGGCCGCGTACGACCCGGTGGCGCACGCCGAGATGATGGACGCCGAGCGGGAGTCCTTCACCGAGCGGACGCTGACCTCCGAGGCGGCGCTGGAGGAGTGCCTGGAGCTCGTGCGGGCGCGGGGCTGGGCGTCCGACGTGGAGGAGACGTGGGAGGGCGTGGCCTCGCTGGCCGCGCCCATCCTCGATCGGCGGCGGCTGACCGTGGGGGCGGTGGGCGTCACCGGCGCGGTCGAGCGGCTGTACCGCGACGGCGAGCTGCGGCCCGAGCTGGTCGCCTCGGTACGCGACTGCGCGCGCGCCGTCTCCCGCGACCTGGGGGCCGCCCGCTTCTAGAGGGCGCACCCGCCCACCTCCCGCCGAACCGCCGCCCGGCACCGGGCGGCCCCGTCCGGCGTGCACCGCACCCTTCCGGCGTCCCGCACACGCCTGCCGCCCGCGGGCCGGGCCACGTTTCGAACACGACCCGAGCCAGGGGCGCCGTACCTCTTGACGACGTCTGATGCGAGGATAAAACTGCCGTTCGGCGGTCGACATTGTCGAACACCGGACGGGACCGGTTCCGCCTTCCCTGTGAACAAAAGGAGTCGCGGGTGTCCAACTCCGACATTTTCCTCGGCGAAGTCATCGGAACCGCCGTGCTCATCCTGCTGGGCGGCGGTGTCGTCGCCGGCGTCGTACTCAAGCGCAGCAAGGCGTTCAACGCCGGCTGGGTGGCGATCACGTTCGGCTGGGGCTTCGCGGTCCTGACCGGCGCCTACATCTCCTCGGGCCTGTCCGGGGCCCACCTCAACCCGGCCGTCACGGTCGGCCTCGCGATCAAGGAGGACGCCTGGAGCCAGGTGCCCGTGTACTTCGCCGGGCAGCTGCTCGGCGCCATGATCGGCGCGTTCCTGGTCTACGTGGCGTACTACGGCCACTTCATCGCCCACCTCACCGACCGCGAGGTCGTCGGCGGGCCCGGCACGCAGGCCACGAAGGCCGCGACCTCGACCGACACGCCCGGGCCCGTGCTCGGTGTCTTCTCCACCGGCCCGGAGATCCGCAACGCGGCACAGAACGTCGCGACCGAGGTCATCGGCACGTTCGTCCTCGTCCTCGCGATCCTCACGCTCGGCGTCAACGAGGGCCTGACGCTGTCGGGCACCGGCATCCTCATGGTCGCGCTCGTCGTGGTCGGCATCGGCCTCTCCCTCGGTGGCCCGACCGGGTACGCCATCAACCCGGCGCGTGACCTCGGTCCGCGAATCGTGCACGCGTTGCTGCCCCTGCCGAACAAGGGCGGGTCAGACTGGAGCTACGCCTGGATACCGGTGGTGGGTCCGCTGATCGGCGGCGCCCTCGCCGGCGGGCTCTACCAGCTCGCGTTCGCCTGACCGACCTCCTCTCCCCTCGATCTCCTGGAGCACCGAGATGACTGACAACGCCACCCACCCCGGGTACATCGCCGCCATCGACCAGGGCACCACCTCCAGCCGCTGCATCGTCTTCGACACCGACGGCCGCATCGTCGGCGTCGAGCAGAAGGAGCACGAGCAGATCTTCCCCAAGCCGGGCTGGGTCGAACACGACGCCGCCGAAATCTGGACGAACGTCCAGGAGGTCGTCGACGGCGCCGTCCGCAAGGCCGGGGTCAGCCGCGACGAGGTCAAGGCCATCGGCATCACCAACCAGCGCGAGACGACCCTGCTGTGGGACAAGGCGACCGGTGAGCCGGTCCACAACGCGCTGGTCTGGCAGGACACCCGTACCGACGCGCTGTGCCGGGAGCTGGGCCGCAACGTCGGCCAGGACCGCTTCCGCCGCGACACCGGACTGCCGCTGACCTCCTACTTCGCCGGCCCGAAGATCCGCTGGCTCCTCGACAACGTCGAAGGCCTGCGGGAGCGCGCCGAGCGCGGCGAGATCCTGTTCGGCACGATGGACTCGTGGGTCATCTGGAACCTCACCGGTGGCACGAACGGCGGCGTGCACGTCACCGACGTCACGAACGCGTCCCGCACCATGCTCATGAACCTCCACACCATGGCGTGGGACGAGAAGATCTGCGCCTCCATGGACGTGCCCATGCAGGTGCTGCCGGAGATCCGCTCCTCCGCCGAGGTGTACGGGCACTGCGCGGGCGGTGCCCTCGAAGGTATCCCAGTGGCCTCGGCGCTCGGCGACCAGCAGGCGGCGCTGTTCGGCCAGACCTGCTTCGAGCCCGGCGACGGCAAGTCGACCTACGGCACCGGCACCTTCCTGCTCATGAACACCGGGCACAAGCCGGTCAACTCCTACAACGGTCTGTTGACGACCGTCGGCTACCGCATCGGCGACGACAAGCCCGTCTTCGCGCTGGAGGGCGCCATCGCCGTCACCGGCGCCCTCGTACAGTGGATGCGCGACCAGATGGGCCTCATCAGCACCGCGGCCGAGATCGAGACGCTGGCCAGCTCCGTCGAGGACAACGGCGGCGCCTACTTCGTCCCGGCCTTCTCCGGCCTGTTCGCCCCCTACTGGCGCTCCGACGCGCGCGGCGTCATCGCGGGACTGACGCGCTACGTCACCAAGGCGCACCTGGCCCGGGCCGTCCTGGAGGCGACCGCCTGGCAGACGCGGGAGATCGTCGACTCCATGGCCAAGGACTCCGGCGTGGAGCTGACGACCCTCAAGGTCGACGGCGGCATGACCTCCAACAACCTGCTGATGCAGAACATCTCCGACGTCCTCGACGCGCCCGTGGTGCGTCCGATGGTCGCCGAGACCACCTGCCTGGGTGCCGCCTACGCCGCCGGTCTGGCCGTCGGCTTCTGGCCGGACACCGACGCGCTGCGCGCCAACTGGCGGCGCGCGGCCGAATGGACCCCCCGTATGGAAGCGGACGTACGCGACCGCGAGTACAAGAACTGGCTCAAGGCCGTCGAGCGGACCATGGGCTGGATCGAAGAGGAGAACTGAGCGACATGAACACCATCCCGCAGAGCGTTCCCACCCTCGGGACGCACCCGGCTGCCGGTGCCAACCCGGGCCGCGCCGAGACCAGAGACGTGCTCGCCCGGGCGACGTACGACCTGCTGGTGGTCGGCGGGGGCATCCTCGGCACCTCGGTCGCCTGGCACGCCGCGCAGTCGGGGCTGCGGGTGGCGATGGTGGACGCCGGCGACTTCGCCGGGGCCACGTCCTCCGCTTCCTCCAAGCTGGTCCACGGCGGTCTGCGCTATCTGCAGACCGGCTCGGTCAAGCTGGTCGCGGAGAACCACCACGAGCGGCGGGTCCTGGCCAAGGACGTCGCCCCCCACCTGGTGAACCCGCTGACGTTCTACCTGCCCGTGTACAAGGGCGGGCCGCACGGCGCGGCGAAGCTGGGCGCGGGCGTCTTCGCCTACTCGGCGCTCTCGGCGTTCGGTGACGGCGTGGGCCGGGTCATCTCCCCGGCCCGCGCCGCCGCCGACAACCCGGGGCTGCGCACGGAGAACCTCAAGGCCGTCGCCGTCTACGGCGACCACCAGATGAACGACTCGCGCGTCGCGGTCATGACGGTGCGGGCCGCGGTGGCCGCCGGAGCGGTGGTCCTCAACCACGCCGAGGTGACCGGGCTGCGCTTCACCCGGGGCCGGGTCACCGGCGCGGAGCTCAAGGACCGCCTGGACGGCACGGAGTTCGGCGTGGACGCGCGGCTGGTGCTCAATGCCACCGGCCCCTGGGTCGACCACCTGCGCCGCATGGAGCACTCCGGCGCGGCGCCCAGCATCCGGCTGTCCAAGGGCGCGCACCTGGTGCTCAAGCGCAAGGCGCCCTGGCGGGCGGCCATGGCGACGCCCATCGACAAGTACCGCATCACCTTCGCCCTCCCGTGGGAGGACCAGCTGCTCCTCGGCACCACGGACGAGCCGTTCGAGGGCGACCCGGGCGACGTGGCGGCCACCGAGGCCGACGTCGAGCAGATCCTGTCCGAGGCGGCCGTCTCCGTCCAGGACGAGCACCTCTCCCGGGACCTGATCAGCTACGCGTTCGCCGGGCTGCGGGTGCTGCCGGGCGGGCCCGGCGGCGTCGAGGCGGCCAAGCGGGAGACCGTCGTCACCGAGGGGCGGGGCGGCATGCTGTCCGTGGCCGGCGGCAAGTGGACGACGTACCGGCACATCGGCCGCACCGTGATGAACCGGCTGGCGCGGCTTCCCGGCGGGGCGCTGGCCGAGGACATGGAGCCCGTCTCGCAGCTGCCGCGCCGGGTGCCGCTGCCGGGCGTCGCCAACCCGAACGCCGTCGCGCACCGGCTGCTGGTGGACCGGGACCCCGGGACGCGGATCGATCCGCTGACCGCCCGTCACCTGGCCACGCACTACGGCTCGCTGTCCTTCGACATCGCCCGGCTGGTGAGCGAGGACCCGGCGCTGGGCGAGCGCATCCACCCGGACGGGCCGGAGATCTGGGCCCAGGTCGTCTACGCCCGGGACCACGAGTGGGCCGTGACCGCAGAGGACGTCCTGCGCCGCCGCACGACGCTCACCGTGCGCGGTCTGGACACCCCCGAGGTGCGGGCCCGCGTGGAGGAGCTGCTGGGCCGTCGCGAGGGCTGACGGGCGTCCCACCCGGGCCCCGGACCCGTATGGCAGAGTGCGACGCGACCATCTGCCGTACGGGTTCGGGGGGCCGCATGCGTACTGACGAGTCGGTGAGCGGTGCGGACGGGGACAGCCCACCCGGGCCGGGGCCGCGTTCCCGGTCGCGATGGCGCCCGCGATGGCGCCCGGGGTGGCGCCCGCGACGGCGTGCGGTGATCTGGACGTCGGCCGTGCTGGCGCTGGTGCTCGTGGGGCTGCCCGGCTCCGCCGCGCTGGCCCTGCGGCTGGCGTACGCGGGGGACCTGCGTCCGGACGCCCACACCCGGGGCCGGGACGCGATCTGGCTCGGCCACGCCTGGGTGGACGGCCGGAAGGACGACGGCGACCTGGCGGCGTTCGCCCGACGCATCGAGGGCACCGGCATCCGCGACCTGTACGTGCACACCGGCCCGCTGGAGCACGACGGCACGCTGTCCCCCGCCAAGCACCCACGGGCGCGCTGGCTGGTGGACGCCGTGCACCGGGAACCGCCGGACGTGCGGGTGCACTCCTTCCTGGGCAACGTGCTGGTGTACGGCCGGGAGGACGGCGAGGCCGTACGGCTCGCCAACGCCGACTCCCGGCGGGGCATCGTGGACAGCGCCCGCACCGTCATGGAGCTGGGTTTCGACGGCGTCCACCTCGACATGGAGCCGGTCCGCTCGGGTGACGGCGACTTCCTGCGGCTGCTGGACGAGGTCCGGGCGCCGGTGCGCGAGCACGACGGCGTCCTCTCGGTGGCCGCCCACCAGATCGACCCGCTGCCCCAGGTGCACCGGGTCGCACTGGCGGTCACGAACCACGGCAAGTACTGGGCACAGGCGTATTTCGGCCAAGTCGCCGACCGGGTGGACCAGATCGCGATGATGTCGTACGACGCGTGGATGCCCGCGGAATCGCTCTACGGAGGGTTCCTCGCCCACCAGACGCGGCTGGCCCTGGAGGTGACGCCGCGGGACACCGACCTGCTCATGGGGCTGCCGTTCTACTCCGAGCCCGACCTCACCCACCGGGCCGAGACCGTGGCGGCGGTGCGGGGCATCCGGCTGGGGCTGGGCCGCCAGGACGCGGACCGGGAGCGCTTCGGCGTCGCCCTCTACATCGACTTCGCGGCGACCGAGGAGGACTGGGCGGCCTATCGGCGCGGTTGGGTCGCCCCCGCCTCCGGCTAGCCGCACCGTCGGCGGCGGCGAGCGGGGCGCGACGCCGTAGGCTTGATCCCCGCACACGGACGACGAACGGCAGCCGGGGCGGCGGACGCCACCGGCACGAAGGAGGCGCTGGGTGATCGAGCTGGAGGGTGTTCCCGAGCTGGTCGACCCGGTCATGGTGGCCGCGTTCGAAGGCTGGAACGACGCCGGCGACGCCGCCTCCAGCGCGGTAGGGCACCTGCACCGCGAGTGGAAGGGCGAGGTCTTCGCCGCGCTGGACGCGGAGGACTACTACGACTTCCAGGTCAACAGACCGCACGTGTGGCTGGACGGCGGTGTGCGAAAGATCACGTGGCCCACGACACGGCTGTCGGTCGTGCGCACCTCGGGTGACCGACCGCGCGACCTGGTGCTCGTGCGGGGCATCGAGCCGAGCATGCGCTGGCGCTCGTTCTGCAACGAGCTGCTCGGGTTCGCGCACGAGCTGGGCGTCGAGATGGTCGTGGTGCTGGGCGCGCTCCTCGGCGACACACCGCACACCCGGCCGGTGCCGGTCACGGGCGTCACCTCGGACCCGGACCTGGCCCGCACGATGAACCTGGAGGAGTCCCGCTACGAGGGGCCCACCGGCATCGTCGGCATCCTCCAGGAGGCCTGCACCCACGCCGGGGTGCCGGCGGTGAGCCTGTGGGCGGCCGTGCCGCACTACGTCTCGCAGCCGCCGAACCCCAAGGCCACCCTCGCGCTGCTCAACCGCCTGGAGGACCTGCTGGACCTGCGGGTCCCCCTCGGCGAGCTGGCGGAGGACGCCCGGGCGTGGCAGGTGGGGGTGGACCAACTGGCCGCCGAGGACAGCGAGGTCGCGGAGTACGTGCAGTCGCTGGAGGAGGCCCGGGACACCGCCGAACTGCCCGAGGCGTCCGGCGAGGCGATCGCCCGCGAGTTCGAACGGTACCTGCGCCGACGGGACGGGCAGCCGGGCCCTGCGGGCGGGACGGCGGGCGAGGCGGGGCTCGGCCCGGAGCCGGGGGCCGTCAGCCCCTACTTCAGGGACACCGGCGGCCGTCCGCGACCGCGTGGACGCGGGCCGGGCGAGCCGGACCGGCCGGGCGGCGCCGACCGGGAACAGGAACGGCCGTCGTCCTCCCCCGGCGCGGAAGGGCCGGAGGAGGACGACGAGGGCGGCACCGAGAACAACGACGGCTGAACCGCGCGCCGCCGGGGACGGCGGCGCGCGTGCCGGCGCCGTGCCTTACAGCGCCACGCCGAGGAGGGCGTCCACGGCCCGGGAGACCAGGCCGGGGGCGCCCTCGTCCGTGCCGCCCCGCGCGTGCTGCCGCTCCGCCCAGCGGTCGACGGCGGCCAGGGCGGCGGGGGCGTCCAGGTCGTCGGCGAGCGCCTCGCGCATCTCCTCCACCACGGCTTCGGCCGACGGCCCGTCGGGCCGCGAGACGGCGGCCCGCCAGCGGCCGAGCCGCGCCACGGCGGCGTCGAGCACGGCGTCCGTGTACTCCCAGTCGGCCCGGTAGTGGTGGGCCAGCAGGGCGAGCCGGACGGCCGCCGGGTCGGTGCCGTTCCTCCGCAGCGTGGAGACGAAGACGAGGTTGCCCTTCGACTTCGACATCTTCTCGCCGTCCAGCCCGACCATCCCGGCGTGCACGTACGTCCTCGCGAAGGGGTGCTCACCGGTCAGCGCCTGGGCGTGCGAGGCGCCCATCTCGTGGTGCGGGAAGGCGAGGTCGGAGCCGCCCCCCTGCACGTCGAAGCCCATGCCGAGGTGGTCCAGGGCGATGGCGACGCACTCGATGTGCCAGCCCGGCCGTCCGGGGCCGAGCGACCTGCCGTCCCAGTGCGGCTCGCCGTCGCGGGCCGCGACCCAGAGCATCGGGTCGAGGGCGTTCTTCTTGCCGGGGCGCTCCGGGTCGCCGCCGCGTTCGGCCGACAGCGCGCGCATCGTGGCGGCGTCCAGCCCGGCGACCTCGCCGAAGTGCGGATCGGCCGCCACGGAGAAGTAGACGTCGCCGTCCAGCTCATAGGCCGCGCCCGCGCCGCGCAGCTTCTCGATC
The DNA here is from genome assembly GCF_037911585.1 of Streptomyces sp. GSL17-111. Lineage (NCBI taxonomy): Bacteria > Bacillati > Actinomycetota > Actinomycetes > Kitasatosporales > Streptomycetaceae > Streptomyces > Streptomyces sp. GSL17-111. The sequence continues at coordinate 5,418,265 of NZ_JBAJNS010000001.1, read as the reverse complement.
ATGGGAACGATGGACGGTATCGACTCGACCGCGCCGATGTAGTGCTGCGGGGGCAGCATGCGCAGCGCCGTCATGTCCTCGCGGAAGAGCGCCGTCTCGCGCTCCGCGATCTCGGTCCAGTCCTGGCCGGTGGCGACGGCCCGCTCCAGGAGCGGATCGTCGATGTCGGTGACGTTCTGTACGTAGTGGACCTGCCGCTTGGTGTCGAGCCACACGCGCTGCACGAGGTCGAACGCGTTGTACGTCGCCGCGTGTCCCAGGTGGGTGGCGTCGTACGGCGTGATGCCGCAGACGTAGATTCGGGCGACGGGACCGGGGGTGAGGGTCACCCGACCGCCGGTCGCGGTGTCGTGGATCCTGAGGTCGCGACCGCTGCCGGGCAGGGCAGGGACCTCGGATGCGGGCCAGGCATGCATGGTCAAGAGCCTAACCGGACGCGTGTTCAGCCATCGCGGGGGACATGCCTCTGGCCTGTTCTGCTCCCTTGCGCGGGGCGCGGGTGACGCGCTAGGCACACCCGTCCGGTCTCAGATCGGCGGCCAGGGGAACGCGGGCCACTCGCCGGTGGGCACCGGGTGCCGGCCCGAGGCCAGCAGCTCCTCGGTGCGCCGCCGCAGCGCGGCCAGCTCCGTGGCGTCGATCAGGGCGGACAGCCGCCGGGTGAGCGGCGCGCCGTCCGCCAGGGCGTGCGTCAGGCGGCGCAGCGGCCCGACGGCGTCCTCGGGCAGGGGCTCGCCCGCCCATCCCCACAGCAGGGTGCGCAGCTTGTTGTCGGTGTGGAAGGTCACGCCGTGGTCGATCGCGTGGAGCCCGCCGCCCGGTGCGGGCAGCAGGTGGCCGCCCTTGCGGTCGGCGTTGTTGATGACGGCGTCGAGGACCGCCAGCCGACGCAGCCGCGCGTCGTCGGCGTGGACGAGCAGGGCCGTCCTGCCCGGCGCGGTCTCGGCGAAACCGACGGCCTTCCAGGCCGGCCCGGGCTCCTCGGCGTCCACGAGGTCCAGCAGCCGCTCCGCCGCGTTCGGGGGCGGCCCCTCGCCGTCCGGCGGCGGGCCGATCCACCGCTGGCACATCCCCGCGCCGTACGGCCCGTCGCGCAACACGGTGGGCGGCACGAAATCCCAGCCGAGCGCGCGGCACACCTCGTACGCCGCGACCTCGCGCCCGGCGAGCGTCCCGCGCGGGAAGTCCCACAGGGGGCGTTCCCCGGCGACGGGCTTGTAGACGCACGGCACGACCTCGTCACCGTCGCCGACCGTGGCGTAGAGGACCGCGTTGGAGGCGTCGGTGATCCGGCCGACGACGGTCAGCTCACCCCGGGCGAGCAGCGCCGCCGTCCGGTCCTGCGGTGCGTCGCCGAGGGGCGGTCGCGTCACCGGGGTGCCGGGGGCCGCCGCCCGGGGAGCGGCGTCGCCCCGCCGGGCCGGGCTCACGCCTCCCCGCGGCGGTATCCGTTCTGGCGCGGGCATACGTGTCCCTCCGGGTCGAGCGGGAGACTGCACAGCGGGCAGGGCGGACGGCCGGCGTTGACGACCTCCATGGCGCGCTTGGCGAACGCCCGGGCCATCGGGCCGGTGATCCGCACCCGCAGCATGGGCGGACCGTTCTCGTCGTCGTGCAGGAGCCGCTCCTCGGCCTCCGCGAGCGACTCGTCGGAGTCGGCCTCCAGGGCGACGAGTGCCTGCGCCTCGACCACCATCCGCTCGCTGTCGCTGTCCCAGGCGAGGGCCATGGTGCCGACGCGGAACTCCTCGTCGACGGGGCTGGTCAGCGGCTCGTTGTCGGACAGCTCACTGGGCGCGACGGCCGGCACGGCGGTACTGCCGCCGCTGCGCCGCACGACCTCGTCGAGCAGCTCGTCGATCCGCTCGGCCAGCGCCTCGACCTGTGCCTTCTCCAGCGAGACGCTCGTCGTGCGCCCTTCGGAGGTGGCCTGGAGGTAGAAGGTCCGCCGTCCGGGCAGCCCGACCGTGCCGGCGACGAATCGGTCCGGCGGGTCGTAGAGGAACACCTGACGGGACACGTCCTGCTCCATCGGTCTCGGCAACGGGGTCAATGGCACCCTACTGCTCACGGTGATCTACGCGCTCACGCACCGCCCCCGACGGCGGCGTTGCCGTCCTGGCCCGGCACGGAACCCTCCGGGCCCGGGGCAGCGGCGTCCGGCTCCTGCGGCGCCAGGGAGGCGAGCGTGCCGGTGTCGCCGAGCCGCACCACGAAGGGGCGCAGCGCGGTGTACCGGATCGCCGTGACGGAGGCGGGTTCGACGCTCACGCGCTGGAAGAGGTCCAGGTGCATGCCGAGGGCGTCCGCCACCACGGACTTGATGATGTCCCCGTGCGAGCACATCAGGTAGACGGCGTCCGCGCCGTGCTCGGCGGTGACGCGCTCGTTCCAGTCGCGCACGGCCTCGACGGCGCGCCGCTGCATGGCGCGCATCGTCTCGCCACCGGGGAAGGAGACGGAGCTGGGGTGCTGCTGGACGGCGGCCATCAACGGCTCGTCGAGCAGTTCGGCGAGCTTGCGGCCCGTCCAGTCGCCGTAGTCGCACTCGGCGATGCGCTCGTCCTCCGTGACCGTCAGGCCGGGCCGCTCGGCGGCCAGCGGCCGCAGCGTCTGGCCGCAGCGCAGCAGCGGGCTGCGGACGGCGGCGGCCAGGGGCACCCCGGCCAGCCGGGCGGGCAGGGCGGCGGCCTGGGCCTCCCCGGTCTCGTCGAGCGTGACGCCGGGCGTGCGGCCGGCCAGGAGTCCGGAGGTGTTGGCCGTCGAGCGGCCGTGACGCACGAGGAGGAGCGTGGGCATGGCGCCCAGCGTAGGCCAGGGCGCGCGGGGGGCGGCCGGAGCGTCCTGGAACCGGACTCGACGGCCGCCCGCGCGGGCGTGGGAAGGTGTCCGGCCGTGGTGGGGGCTCGGGGGCGACCGTACCCACCGCGCCCCTCGCACCGCTCGGCCGCTGACGGCCTCCCGGGCTTCGGACCGCCGCCCCGGACTCCGTCCGGTGACCACCCCACACGGGGACGTGTCCGGCCGTGGTGGGGGCTCGGGGGGTCACCCCGCCACGGCCGTCACCCGGACAACGCGAAGGACCCGCCCGGGGTTACGCGGTGGGGGTCAGGCGGCGCCGGAGCGCTCCAGCGCCTCCACGCCCGCCCGCAGGGAGGCGACGCGCTCCTCCAACGTGAAGCCGGCCGGGGCGAGGTTGAGCGTGCCGACGCCCGCCTCCGCGTAGGCCCGCATCCGGTCGGCCACGCGTTCGACGCTGCCCAGCAGGGTCGTCGCGTCGATGAGCCGCCGGGGGACGGCCGCGGCGGCGCCGTCCTTGTCCCCGGCCAGGTACTTGTCCTGGATCTCGGCCGCCTCCTTCTCGTACCCCATGCGCTGGGCGAGCTTGTTGTAGAAGTTCTGCTTCCGGCTGCCCATGCCGCCGACGTAGAGCGCGGTGTAGGGGCGGAAGAAGTCGGCGAGCGCCTCGACGTCGTTGTCGTCGCCGACGGCCATCGGGACGGTGGGGCAGATGTCGAAGCCCTCCAGGCCCTTGCCGACCTTGGCCCGTCCGGCCCGGACGGCGCCCAGCGTGGTCTCCTCGGCGTGCTCGGGCGCGAAGAAGACCAGCAGGGCACCGTCGGCGATCTCGCCGGTCTGCTCCAGGTTCTTCGGTCCGATGGCGGCGATGTAGAGCGGGATGTGCTCGCGCACCGGGTGCACCGTGAGCTTGATCGGCTTGCCGGGGCCGTCGGGCAGCGGCAGCGTCCAGTGCTCGCCCTGGTGGCTGAGCCGCTCCCGGGACATCGCCTTGCGGACGATCTCCACGTACTCGCGGGTACGGGCGAGCGGCTTGTCGAACTTGACGCCGTACCACCCCTCGGAGACCTGCGGCCCGGAGACGCCGAGGCCGAGGCGGAACCGGCCGCCGGAGAGGGAGTCGAGGGTGGCGGCGGTCATGGCCGTCATCGCCGGGGTGCGGGCCGGGATCTGGAAGATTCCGGAGCCGATCTCGATGCGCTCGGTCTGGGCGGCCACCCAGGAGAGCACGGTGGGCGCGTCCGAGCCGTAGGCCTCGGCGGCCCAGCAGACGGAGTAGCCGAGCCGGTCGGCCTCCTGGGCGACGGCGAGATTGTCGTGATCCATCCCGGCACCCCAGTAGCCGAGGTTGATACCGAGCCGCATGACCGCTCTCCTTACCGCCGAGTAACACGATGGGTGTCTGGGACTGTACGCGAGGTCCGGAAGTACTCTCAACGGCCATGAAGCAACGGCAGTTCGGCCGCACCGGCCTGCGCGTGTCCCGGATCGGCCTCGGCACCCTCACCTGGGCCGGACATCCAGGAGACCAGGCCGCGGCGGAACACCGGGCCGCCGACATGCTGAAAACGTTCTGGAACGCCGGCGGCACCCTCGTCGACACCGCCGACGTCTACGCCGACGGCGGGGCGGAGTACCTGCTCGGCCGGCTGCTGGGTGGTCTGGTACCTCGCGAGGACCTGGTGATCGCCACCAAGTCCGGCGGCGTCGCCCGGCCCGACCGGCGCTCCGACGGCTCCCGGGGTCACCTGCTCGCCGCCCTGGACGCCTCGCTGCGGCGGCTGGGCACCGACCACGTCGACCTGTGGCAGATACACGGCTTCGACGCGCTGACTCCGCTGGAGGAGACGCTGCACGCCGTCGACCTGGCGGTCAGCAGCGGGCGCGCCCGCTACGCCGGGGTGGCCGGCTTCTCGGGCTGGCAGCTGGCCAAGGCCGCGACCTGGCAGCTGGCCGTCCCCGCCCGCGTCCGGCTGGCGGGCGTCCAGCTGGAGTACTCGCTTCTCCAGCGCGGCGTGGAACGGGAGGTGCTGCCCGCCGCCCTCGACCTCGGACTCGGGCTCCTGCCCGCCTCGCCGCTCGGTCGCGGGGTGCTCAGCGGCAAGTACCGCGACGGCGCCCGCCCGGCGGAGTCACGTGCGTCCTCCGAACGGCTGGCGGGCTTCGTCGAGCCGTACCTGACCGGACCGGCCGAACACATCGTCGAAGCGGTGTCCATCGCCGCCGACGGACTGGCCGTGACCCCGCTCCAGGTGGCGCTGGCCTGGGTGCGCGACCGGCCGGGCGTCACCGCGCCGCTGGTCGGGGCGCGCACCGTCGGGCAACTGGAGGAGGCCCTGTCAGTGGAGGCGCTTACGCTGCCCGACGAGATCACCGTTGCCCTGGACGACGTGTCCGCTCCGGAGCACCGCTACCCCGACCACGACTGGAGCACGCTGTGAACGCCAGCCCGGGCACCGGCCCCGACGGCCCCAACACCGCCGACGCCCCCGACGGCAAGGCGGCCGAGCTGATGGCCGCCGTACGGGCCGTGGAGAGCGGCGAGAAGTCGGCCGCGGAGTTCTTCCCCGCCCCCGAGCCGGCACGTCCCGCCCGCCGCCGGGCCCCCGCGCCGGGGCCGGTGTCGGGAGGCGCGTCCGCGTCCGCTCCCGCCGGGCCCGTCGCCGTCCCGGCCGAGGTGCGCGAGGTCCTCGCCGCCGGGGGCGCCCCGGAGGCGCTGGCCCCTTCCGTCGTACTGGCGCTGGGCCCGCAGGCCGCTGAGGAGCTGCGGGAGGACCCCTGGCGGCTGCTGGCCGTGGCCGGGGTCCGCCCCGAGCAGGCCGACTCCTTCGCCGCCGCTCTGAGCGAGCCCGGCGCGGACGCCGGTCCGGGCGACCCCCGGCGCGCCCAGGCGCTGGCCGGCTGGCTGCTGGAGGCCGCCGCGCGGGCCGGCCACACCGTCCTGGAGTTCGACGTGCTGGCCCGGAAGCTCGCGCAGTACGGCGTCCCCGAGCCCGAGGACGCCGTGCGGGACGCCGTGGACGCCGGTGCGCTCCTGGTCTTCCGGCCCGACGGGGACGGCACCCCGCCCGCCGAGGAGGCGGAGGGCACCGGCGGCGCCGACGGGATCGTCGGCGCCGAGCAGTCCGCCGAGGCCGCGTCGGCGGAACCGCCGCCCCTGCTGCTCGGCCTGGAACGGTGGGCGGTGGCCGAGGAGTCGCTGGCCGACGGGCTGCACCGGCTGATCACGACCTTCCGCCCCCCGCAGGACGAGGACGCCGAGGCCTGGGCGGCCGCCGCCTCCGCCGCGCCCTCCCCGTCGGCCGCGGAGCTCGTCCGGGCCGCCGCCGCGCACGGCCTGGTGACCCACACCGGGGGCGAGGCGGCCCGCGCGGAGCCCGCCGCCCTCGTCGGCGCGGCCCGCGCGATGGGGCTGCGGGCCTGCGCCGCCACACACACCGAGGACGGCCGGCGGCGGCTCGCGGCGCTCGTCCCGGCGGCACCCGTCGCCGAGGGCCCACCGGCGGAGGGCCTGCTGGAGGGTTCGGCGGAGGGTTCGGCGGAGGACGCGCCCGCGCCGGTGGCCGTCACGGTGGCCGGGCTGCTGGCGGGCGCTCAGGGCCCGGGCCGCGAGGACGACGGCTCCCTCCCCCTGGACCTCCTCGTCGTCCTGGACGCTCCGCTGCTGGACACCGAGACGGCGGCCGCCCTGGTGGAGGCGCTGCCGGACGGCGCCCGGCTGGTGCTGAGCGGCGATCCGCACGTCCTCGGTTCCGCCGGGCCGGGGCAGGTCCTGGAGGACGTCCTGGCCGCCGCCGTCGCGCCGCGCGTCGCCTCCCGCACCCCTGATCCGGGGCCGCTCGGGGAGCTCGTCTCCGGGATCGGCGTCGGTGAGCTGACGCAGGTGGCCGCGCCGGACAAGGAGCTCGTCATCGTGCCGGTGCGGGAACCGGCCGAGGCCGTGCACCGCACCGTGCAGCTCGTGGCGGGCTCGGTGCCGCGCGCTTTCGGCATCGAGCCGGGCGACACCCAGGTCATCACCACCGGGCACCCCGGAGGCGCGGGCACGACGGCACTGAACGCCGCCCTCAAGGAGCGGTTCAATCCGGGCCCCGGCCGGTTCGGGGGCTTCGACCCGGGCGACCGGGTGACCTACTCCCCCGCTCCCGGCCGCCCGCTCTTCGCCACCGTGGCGGGGGCCGACGAGGAGGGCCTGCGGCTGGACGGTCCGCACGGGCCGTTCACGGTCGCCAAGGACCGGGTGACCACGGCGGTGCGGCACGCCTGGGCCGTCACCGCGCACCAGGCCGCGGGCGGCCGCTGGCCGGCCGCCGTCGTCGTCCTCCCGGGCGACGCCGCCGACGCGCTGGACCGGCGCTGGGTCTACACCGCGTTCGGCCGGGCCGAGCGGCATCTGTCCGTGGTCCACGGGGTGCAGGACGCGCTCCCCCAGGCTGTCGCGCAGCGGCCGGGCGCCCCCCGCACGACCCGGCTACGGGATCTGCTGAGGCCCCGCCCGGCGGCCGCCGGGGAGCCGGGCGGGGCCTGAACGCGCGGGCGGAAGCGCGGACGGAGGTGCTCCGTTGCCCGTGGCACCTCCGTCCGGCACCTCCGTCCGGCGCGGCCGGCCTCAGCGGGCGCCGAGCCGGGCGCCGTCCTCGCGTGTCCCGTCCTCGCCCCCGTCCTCGTCGCCGTCCGCGTCCTCGGGCGCCTCGGCCGCGCCCTCGGCGTCGTCCTCGTCGAAGACGGAGCTGATGTCGTAGCGGCAGATGACGCGCTCCGGGTCGGCGGCGTCGAAAGGCGCGTCCAGCCACTCGCCCGGCTCGGTGGGCTCCTCGTCCGCCACGACCCAGACCGTGGAGTCGCCTTCCTCCAGGCCGAACTCCTTGTGCCGAGTGGCGATCTCGTCGGGCTCGAACTCCCCGAAGAGCACCCCGAGCGCGGCGTGCACGCTGCTGCCGGGCGTCTCCTCCTCGCCCTGCGAGGTGTCGACGGCGTCCGGGTCGAGGTCGGTGATGCGCTGCGCCTGCGCGAGCAGCCGCAGCGGCTCGCCGACGGTGTAGTCCCGGCGCATGTACACGCTGAGGGCACCGGGCTCGTCCGGGCCGAGGTACGGCGGGCGGCTCTCGCCGCTCGGGATCTCGAACGGCGTGACCTCGTCGTAGGCGTCGTACAGGAGCGCGTCGTACGCCTCCCCCGCCGAGGCGAGCTCGTTGAACGCCGCGTAGACCTCCGTGTCGGCGTCGGCTTCGGCGCCGGTCCCGTAGGCCCGGCGTTCGATGGCAGCGAGGTGGCGGTCCAGGGCGGACTTCAGCGCCTCGACGGAGGCACGTACCTCGGCAGCGGTCGGCTGCGCAGCATCAGACATACAGCAGACGCTATCCGTAAGGAGGCCCTGTCCGCACAATAGATGCGATGCCGGAATACGAATTTCGCGATGTGTACGTACCGCGCGGGGTGTCCCGCAACGCCGCAGTGCGCCTGCTGACCGACGAGGCCGAGTACGGGTACTGGGAGCTGGACCGGCTCCGCCTGCACCCGGACGGCAGCCGCCGGGTGCGGCTGCGCCGGAGAATCATCCGCCAGGTCAGGGCGACCTGGTGAGCGCGGCGTGGTGAGGGCCCGGGCACGGCAGCGGCTGCCACCCGGGCCCGGGCCGCAGCCGCTGCGACGGGCCCGCTAGGACGGGGCCCGCTGCGGCGTCCGCCGAAACGTCAGTTCTGGCCCACACGGGCGCGGCGGTAGAGCACGTAGCCGCCGAGCAGCATGGTGACGCCGGCCGGGACGACGGTGGTGAGCGCGGACGGCCCACCGGTCTCGGCGAGCTGCGCCCGGGGCTCGTTCGGGCGGTCCTCCTGCGGGGTGGACTCGTCCGGGGTGTCCGAAGGCGGCTGCTCCTCCTGCGGCTCCTCGGGCTTCTCCTCCTCGGGCTCCTCCGGCTTCTCCTCCTCCGGCACCTCGGGCTCCGGGTACTCCGGGTGCTCGGGGTGACCGGAGTCGTTGACGCACTCGTTGCCCATGGCCGGGTTGAGCAGGCCCACGACGTTCACGCTGTTGCCGCAGGCGTTGACCGGCACGTCGACCGGGGCCTGCACGTTGTTGCCGGACGCGACGCCGGGCGAGCCGACGGCCGCACCCTCCGCCGTGGCACCGCCACCGCTGTGCGAGCCGCCCTGGTGGCCGCCGTGGTGGCCGCCCTCCTGGTGACCGCCGCCGTGGCCGCCGTCCTGCTGACCACCGCCGTGGCCCCCGTCACCGTGGTGACCGTGGTGACCGCCCGGCTTGCCGTCGTTCTGGTGGTGACCGCCGTCGTCGTGGTGACCGCCGTCGTTGACGCACTTGTTGCCCATCGCCGGGTTCAGTGCCCCGACGACGCTCACCGTGTTGCCGCAGGCGTTGACCGGCACGTGGACCGGCACCTGGACGTTGTTGCCGGAGAGAACACCCGGAGACCCGACGGCGGCACCCTCGGCGTCCGCGTCGGCGAACGCCGCGCCACCGCTCATGGCGAGCGCGCCGCTGGCGGCCACGACGGTGATCAGGCCCTTCCTGGTGACCTGTCGCATGGTTGATTCCTGTCTTCGTTGCTTGCGGGATCGCGAGCCGGCTCCGCGTCGTGCCGAGGGCACCTGCTCGCCCGGAACTGACAACCCCGGAGCGCGCGGTGACGCACTCCGGGGCTTGGCATCAAACCCTCACGGGCTCAGGCGCGTGACGTCAGTCGTTGACGCAGACGTTGCCGAAGGTGGGGTTCAGCAGCGCGATGACGTTGACGGTGTTGCCGCAGACGTTCACCGGGACGTGGACCGGCACCTGCACGACGTTGCCGGAGAGAACACCCGGCGACCCGACGGCGGCACCCTCGGCACCGGCGTCGGCGACGGCCACGCCCGCACCCGCGAGCAGCAGACCACCGGTGGCAGCCGCAGCAGCGACGACCTTCTTGATCATTCTTCCTCCTTGTTGGAAACGCGGTCCCAGCCACGGACCGCATCCCGTGTAACGAGGAGTGAGGGGAGGGGCTACGACTCCCCCGGCGCATTCACCCTTCCTGGCCAATCCCGCACACCCGAGCGAATCACTGCCTCCGGCGACGGCGACCGGCGTCGGGGCGGCCGCTCAGCACTGGTCGATGAAGCGGTCAAGCACGCGGACGCCGAACGTGAGGCCGTCCACCGGCACCCGCTCGTCGACCCCGTGGAACATGCCCGCGAAGTCGAGCTCCGGGGGGAGCTTGAGCGGGGCGAAGCCGAAGCACCGGATGCCCAGGTCGTCGAACTGCTTGGCGTCGGTGCCGCCGGAGAGCATGTAGGGCACCGCGCGGGCGGCCGGGTCCTCCGCCCGCAGCGAGCTCTGCATGGCGTCCACCAGGGCGCCGTCGAAGGTCGTCTCCAGCGCCTTGTCCGCGTGCTCGTCCTCGCGCCGCACGCGCGGCCCGAGGACGCGGTCGAGGTCGGCCAGGAACTCCTCCTCGTGCCCCGGCAGGAACCGGCCGTCCACGTGCGCGGTGGCCTGGCCCGGGATGACGTTGACCTTGTAGCCCGCGCCCAGCTGGGTGGGCTGCGCGGTGTTCTGGAGGGTGGCACCGATGATCTTGGCGATGCCGCCGAGCCGGGCGAGGGTCTCGTCCATGTTCTCCGGGTCGAGCTCGACGCCGAGCGCGTCGGAGAGTTCGTCCAGGAAGGCCCGCACCGTCTTGGTGACCCGCACGGGGAACTTGTGCCGTCCCAGCCGCCCGACGGCCTCGCACAGCTCGGTGATGGCGTTGTCGTCGTTGGTCATCGAGCCGTGCCCGGCCGTGCCGTCGACGGTCAGCCGCATCCAGTGCATGCCCTTCTGGGCGGTCTCGATCAGGTAGAGCCGCAGGTTCTCGTTGACCGTGAACGAGAAGCCGCCCACCTCCCCGATGGCCTCGGTGACCCCTTCGAGCAGCTCCGGGCGGTGGTCCACGAGGTAGCGCGAGCCGTAGGTGCCGCCCGCCTCCTCGTCGGCGAGGAAGGCCAGCACGATGTCGCGCGGCGGGCGGCGTCCGCTGCGCACGCGGTCACGGATGACGGCGAGCGTCATCGCGTCCATGTCCTTCATGTCCACCGCGCCGCGCCCCCACACGCAGCCGTCGGCGATCTCGCCGGAGAACGGGTGGTGGGTCCAGTCGTCCGCGTTGGCGGGGACGACGTCCAGGTGGCCGTGGATGAGCAGCCCCGGACGCGAGGAGTCCTCACCCGGCACCCGCACGACCGTGGACGCCCGCCCGGGCCGCGACTCGAAGACCTCCGGCTCCAGACCGACCTCCGCCAGCTGCTCGGCGACGTACTCGGCCGCCTTCCGCTCCCCCGGCCCCCGGCCGTCGCCGTAGTTGCTCGTGTCGATACGGATCAGGTCCCGGCACAGGCCGACGACCTCGCTCTCGGCCGCCGCGGCCTTCCCGGGTCCGGCCTCTCCGGTGCCTGCGCTGCCTGCCGTGGTCGGGCTCGACTCACTCACACTGCCTCCTGGTGGTGACGGACTGCGCTCCCATCCTGGCGCGTTCCGGCCGCCGCCCCAAGGCCGACCCTCGCCCACCCCGCCACCGGTCCGCCCCGGCCCGGGGCGGGCGTGATCGGCCACCCCTGATCCTTTGCTATCGTTGGCGTCGCGCCGGGCGGCCAAGGCCGCGCGGTCCACCGGGTCCGGGTGGCGGAATGGCAGACGCGCTAGCTTGAGGTGCTAGTGCCCTTTATCGGGCGTGGGGGTTCAAGTCCCCCCTCGGACACCAGAGAGAACCCCGGCCGAGCCGGGGTTCTTCTGCTTTTCCGCACCGGCTGCGCCTTTCGGCGGCACAACGGCGTCGACCGCCGCGCTGCTTCGGGCAGCCGCCGCCTCTCTCCCCGCCCGACGGATGACGGGCGGGGACGTGTGGGGCCCGTTGCCGGGTGCGGGCGTCAGACGGGGTCGGGGAGGCGGAGGGTGCGGAGTTCCTCGGCGGTGAAGGGGGGCTCGGCGGGGGCCGGGCGGCGGGGGCCCCGGAGCGTGGCCAGCAGGGCGGCGGGGGCGACGAGTCCGGCCATGGGGCCGGAGAGGGTGAAGGCGGTGTAGAGGGCCCGGGCGGCGGCGGGGCGGGTGTTGGCCGTGGCCATCAGCCGGTCGACGTACCGTCCCAGCAGCTTCAGCGGCAGCGGCGGCCGGGGACCGATGGCGTCCGGGTACCGGACGTCCTGGCTGGTGGCGGTGGACCAGGCACCGTCGACGGCCCGGGCGACGGCGCGCTGGACGGCGCGGGCGGTGCCGGGGGCCAGGCCGCGCCGGGCCAGGTTCTCGTGCAGGGCGGTGGCGCCGTGGGCGGCCACGGACATGCCGTGTCCGTAGACGGGGTTGTAGGTGGCGACCGCGTCCCCGAGGACCACGAACCCGTCCGGCCAGCGCGGCAGGCGCTCGAAGGAGCGGCGGCGGTTGACGGTGCTGCGTGAGCCGTGCACCGGCCCGGCGGGTTCCGCAGCGGCCAGCAGCTCCCCCACGATCGGGTGCCGCACGCCGTCGCGCGCGAACTCCGTGAACTTCTCCGCGTCCAGGGGCGGTTCGCCGCCGCGCGTGCCGGAGAGGGTGACCAGCCAGCGGTCCCCCTCGATCGGGACCAGCGTCGCCGTGCGACCGGGCCGGGGTGCGCGGTGGTCGGCCTGGACGTTGACCAGGGGCACGGCCGGGCCGCTGTCGGGCGGGGCGTGGAAGAGGCGGGTGGCGTAGGCCAGGCCGGAGTCGATGACCTCCTCGGGCACGTCGGGCAGCCCGAGGTGTTCCAGCCACGCGGGGGCGCGGGAGGCCCGCCCGGTCGCGTCCACGACCAGGTCGGCGTCGACGGTGGTCTCCTCGCCGGTGGCCGGGACCCGCAGCCGGACGCCGGTGACGCGGGTGGCCCCGCCCGTGAGGCCCTCGGCGGTGACGCCCTGCCGGACGGTGATCCGGTCGTCGGCCAGCACCCGTTGGCGCAGCGTCTGGTCGAGCAGGTCGCGACTGCAGGTGATGAGGTACTGCAGGTCGGGCCAGCGGTGCAGCCAGCCCTGGGCGGACAGGGACACGATGCCGTCGGGCATACCGATGCGCCGGGCCCCGGCGGCCAGCCACCGCTCCTCCATGCCGGGCACCAGCGCCTCGACGGCGCGGGCCCCGCCGGACCACAGCAGGTGTGCGTGGCGGGCCTGGGGCACGCCCTTGCGCGGCTCGGGGCGGGTGGGCAGGACGTCACGTTCGGCGACGGTGACGCGGTCGACGTGCCGGGCCAGCGCGGCGGCGGCGAGCATGCCGGCGAGGCCGCCGCCCAGCACCACGGCGTGTGTCGGTCTGTGCACCACTGCGTTCTCAGTCCTCTCGGAGATGGGCCGGGCTCAGGTCGGCCTCCGGCCGCGCCGCCGGGGTGTGCGCCTCCCCGGCCGCCGCGCGGACGACCGGCGAGGCGGCGAAGGCCCGCGAGACCTGCACGAGCCAGTCGAGTTCGCCGACGCCGTCGGCCCCGCCGATGGGGCCCGCGCACTCCGCGCCCTCGCCCGGCGGGAAGGTGCGGTGCCGGGCCTTGGCCATGACGGCGGCGCGCAGCCGGGCGGCCTCGACGACCGCGAGCAGCTCGGTGCCCGCCAGGCCGGCCTCCTCACCCAGTCGGCGCGCCGTCGGGCCGGCGGCCGGGTCGGTGTGCGAACGCAGCGCGAGGCGCCCGTCGTTGATCTCGGCCAGCCGCCGGGTGAGCCGGAGTTCGAAGTCCCACCACGGCACCCGGGCGGGCGGGACGATGGCCGGGGTGGCCGCGCGCAGGGCGTTCCACAGCGGGAACAGCGCGCGGTAGGCGCGCCGCCGGGCGAGCCGGTCCCGGGCGCCGCTGAGCTTCTCCCCGCCCGCGGGCAGGGCGTAACCGAGGGCGCTCATCAGCAGCCCGACGACGGCCAGCGCCGGGGCCGCCTCGGTGTTGAGGGTGTCCCAGTCGCGCCCGGCCCACCGGGCGGCGACGGCGAGGAGCTTGGTCACGCAGAAGCCGAGGGCGCAGACCGCGCCCGCGCAGATCAGCCACAGCCCCCGGCGCAGCCAGGGACGTCCGGCCACGGCGGCCCAGCCGGCGACCTGCCGGGCGAGGATGGTCATGGCCACGGCCAGGGCCACCAGGTAGAGCACGATGAAGGCACCGGTGGCGGGGGTGGTGGCGTAGTAGGTGTCGAAGTCCGTGCGGCGCTCGACGCGGGGGTCGCCGAGGGCGAAGAGGACGACGAGGGCCAGCAGCACCGCGCTGTAGGCGCCGATCCAGCGCAGCGCGACCGGCCGGGCCCGCTCGGCGGGGTGGCGCCAGTAGGTGATCAGCAGGTGGGAGGAGACGCCGAGCGCGGTGAGGAGGCAGTAGACCACCGGGGCGGCGATGTTGGGGACGCCGGTGTGGTCGTTGAGGCGGGCGATGGCCACCGGGGCGGCGAAGAACATCGCGGCGCCGGCCAGGAAGAGGGTGGAGCACACCGACCAGCGCATCGGGTTGCGCGGTTCGCGCCACAGGCCGGGGAGCTTGAAGCCGAGGGCGGCCCAGGAGGCGGCCGAGCAGACCCAGTACAGGCCGGTGGGGTCGTTCACCGGTTCCGCCCCGGTGCGACGTCCCCGGCCCGGTCGTCCGGTCCGTGCCGAGGCGCGCCCGCGCGGTCCGGGGTGTGCGGGGACGCGGCGTCGGCGGGGCGGGTGTCGGCGGGGCGGCCGAGGGTGTTCTCCAGCCGGTCCACCACGGCGGCGGCCGAGGGCGGGACCGGCCACGTCCGCCGGGGGAGCCAGCGGCTGACCCTGGCCATCAGCAGGGAGGCGAAGAAGTCGGCCTCCTGCTCCTCCTCGGCGGTGCAGTGGGTGCGTCGGGCGACGATGCGTCCGACGGTGCGGGGGTCGAGCGAGGGGAACAGCAGGGCGTCGGTGGTGTCGTCCGCCCCGGGGGTGGCCCGGTGGTCGGCCTCGATGTGCCAGAACTCATGACAGGTGATGAGCAGTTGGTGCCAGGGACTGGTGCGTTCCTCGCACAGGATGAAGTGGGCGTCGTCGGTGGCCACCCACAGGCCGCTGACCGTGTCCGGCGGGAAGGCGACCAGCCGGTGGTGGACCGCCCGGCCGAGCCGCTGGCGCATCCGTGCGCACAGAGCCGCGACCACCTCCTCCGGCTCGGCCGGAAGCGGCAGGTCGAGGTCCTTGACCAGCGCCGCGCAGCTGCGGCGCATGGTCTTGATGTTCACCGGGTCACCATGCCGCGTTCCCTGCCCTTCCGTGCCCTTCCGTGCCGGACTGCCGACGGGGTGCCCCGGTCACGGGGCCGGGCGCCGGGGCGGCGCGGCCCCGGGCCGGCCGGTGTCCGTGCCCTCGATGTCGCCGTCCAGGACATGTTCGACGATCCGGGTCACCGCCGCGAGCCCTTCGGGCGTCAACTCCAGTGCGCGGAGTGCGAGTTTGCGCACACCGAGGTTGTGGGCGACCTGCGCGAGGGCCAGCTCGGCGTCGGTCTGGACGGCGGTCGCCTCGTCGAGGAAGTAGGAGGCGGGCACCCCGAAGAAGCGGGCGAGCGCGGCGAGCAGCTCGGTGGAGGGGTTCTTCTTGGTGCCGGTGCGCAGGGCGGAGAGGTAGGCGCCGCCGACCCTGATGTGCGGGTTGGACTCCTTCACGGAGAGGGCCACTTCGTCGTTGGTGTAGGTCCGGCCCCGGGGCCCCTCCGGGCGGATCGTTTCGAACAGGCGGTTCAGTCGGGCCGCGAGTGTCGGCAGGCCCTTGCCGTCGATACTGTCGGTGCCGTCCGCGCTCTCGGTGGTCTCGTTGTTTCCGCTGTTCCCGCTGTGCTCGATGTTTCCGGTGGTGTCGGGCATCGCACCTCACCCCTCCCGCCCGCATGCAGGAACGCATCCTAACGCTCCATCAGCTTCCCGCAATCAACCAGTAGTTGACACACAGGCCGCTTCCGCGTCTAGACTCACACAGCGCACGGGATCAACTACTGGTTGAAAGTAAGCCACGAACGGCCGTACGTTCACCCTCCGGCACACGGCCGCCCCCCGGCTCGGCACGGCCCGCCCGCAGCACCGTTCGAACACCGTCACGAAGAGACGCCGGTACGGCCCCGCTCGCCCACGGGCCTCGGGCGCGCCGGCCGCGGGGAAGAGGGGATCGATGAGGACCGCTCCGAGGACAGTCAACGGCGCTCCGGCGCACGGCGCCCCACCGCAGGACCGGAACGCCCCCGTGGCACCCGAGGCACCGCGCTGCCCGTCCTGCGGGCGGAACTTCGTCGACGGGCTCACGGGCGTGCTCGACCGCCAGGCCTGGGAGAACCGGGCCTTAGCCGCCCTGGCCCGGGCCCGCGAGGAACGCCGACCCCTCGCGCTCGTCCTCGCCGATCTGGACCGCTTCAAGAGCGTCAACGACACCTACGGGCACGTCGCGGGTGACGAGGTGCTCAAGGCCACCGCCGACGTGCTCGGCCGGATCGAGGGCGCCGTCGTCGGGCGGTACGGCGGGCACACGGGCGACGAGTTCCTGGTGCTGCTTCCGCACAGCGGGGCGGACGCCGCCCGGCGGGCCGCCGGGCGCGCGCTGGAGGCCGTCCGCGGCCGGACCATAGGTGTCCGCACGAGCCGCAACGCCTCGGTCGCGCTGACCGGCCAGACGGTGTCCATGGGCGTGGCCGGACGGGTGCCGCTGGGGCGGCCCGAGGACGAGCTGTTCGACCTGCTCCTGGACTGCGACGTCGCCCTGCGGGCGGCCAAGCGCGCGGGCGGCGACCAGGTCAGGGAGTCCCTGCCGGCGCTGGGCGCGCGGCGTCGGCGCGCGGAGGCGGACCGGCCCGGCCCCGTGCTCGCCCCGGCCCGGGCGGAGGGCGGCGGGGAACGTCCCCGGCAGGTGCGGATACCGCTGGCCGCCCTCGGCCACACCGCCCAGGAGGACGGGGCGGAACTGGTGCTCTCGGTGGCCTCGGCCACGCATCTGCGGGAGGTCCTCGGACGGCTGCTCGACGAGGTGCCGGAGGCTCCCCGGGCCGGCTGACCCGGCGTCCGTCCGGCCCGGGCACCGCGCGGCGGCCGCGCCCGACGCCGCCTGCGCCGACCGGGGGACGTGGGGCACCGATGGCCCAGCGGCGGCCCCTCTGGCCGAACACGGTCCGTCCCCCCGTGCCTACTGTCGGACCATGCGTGCCCGTAAGGGGCGTCCGCAAGGAGCCCCCCACTCCCGCCCGAGGCGCCGTGCGGCCGGTGTCTGCGCCGGTGCCGTCGTGGCCGGCCTGCTCCTCGGCACCCTCGTGGTGCCCTGGGGGGACGAGGCCGGGGACGACGACGCCCGCAACGCGGCCCCCGGCCCCGTCGCCTCCCCGTCCGTGCCCTCCCCGCCGCCGACACCCCCGAGGCCGACACCACCCGACCCCCCGAGCCCGCCCGGCGACACGCCCCCGTCCGACGCCGGCGCGACCGCGATCGGCGCCTTCCTCGACTCCGGACCGCGCGGCGTGCGACGCATCGCCGAGCTGGAACGCTGGCTCGGCGGCACCGAACTGCGCGTCGGGCACACCTACCTGCCCGGCGACCTGTGGGTGAACATCGAGGGCAGGCCCGAGTTCCTGCGCCCCTGGGTTCAGTGGCGCCGCGCGGACGCCGACCGGATGCTGGTGCTCAACGTGCCGATGTTCGAACGGAACGAGGCGGGGGTGGGCGACGCCGAGGTCCGGCGGCTGCTGCGGACGGCCGCGCGCGGCGACTACGACCACCACTTCCGCACCCTCGCCGAGCGTCTCGTACGCCTGGGGGCCGAGGACACCGTGCTCGTCCTCGGCTGGGAGATGAACGGGACCACCTACACCCACCGCTGCGCGCCCGACCCGCACGCGTGGAAGGCGTACTGGCGGCGCATCGTCACCACGATGCGCGCGGTGCCCGGCCAGGAGTTCCGCTTCGACTTCACCCCCAGCCGGGGCCGGGACGCCGTCCCGTGGCCCCGGTGCTACCCGGGTGACGACGTCGTGGACATCATCGGCCTGGACGCCTACGACCAACCGCCCGGCGCCGACTTCGAGGACCACGTGACCCAGCCCTACGGCCTCCAGCACCACGTGGACTTCGCCGCCGCGCGCGGCAAGCCGATCTCCTTCCCCGAGTGGGGACTCTTCCGCAACGGGGACAACCCCGCCTACATGCGGGGCATGCTGGAGTGGTTCGACCGGCACCGGCCGGTCTACCAGACCGTCACCGACTACTGCCCGCACGGCGTGTGGCAGTGCCGCAGCAACCCACGGGCGTCCGCCGTCTATCGGAAGGCGCTGTACGGCCTGCCGGACGTGTCCGGGCCGTCCGGCGCACCCGAGCCGACCGCCACGGCACCGCCCGACGCGGTCACGGGACGCCCGGAGGAGCCCGGCTGCGTCGCGCTGGAGTTCGGCGACTGGCTGGAGCGGTGGATCGGTGAACGCCGGGTGTGCCTGTTCCCCGACCGGCCGGACACCTCCCTCACGTTCGGCCGCGACGGCGGCTGAGCCCGACCGGGCCCCGGGGCGCGGCGCCCCGGGGCCCCGTCGTGGCCTCAGCCCGGCTCGGGGGCGGTCGTGCGGGGGCCACGCAGCCGGGCCTGCCAGGCGCGGAGGGCGGGCACCCGGGCCCGGGCCGCCGAGACCGCGACCGCGCGGCCCGACGCACCGGCGGTGAGCATCCGCAGCGCCGGGGCGAGGCGCCGGCGCGCCAGCAGGAAGCGCTGGTTGGTGACGGTCTCCGGCCGCCAGTGCAGCTTGTAGGGCTCGGTGCCGCGCAGCAGGCTGAGCACGCGCCGCCCGGACTCCGTGGTGTGCCGGGTGTCGTGGCGCAGCAGCATGGTGGTGATGTCGACCTTGTTCTCCCGCAGCCTCGGGTGCGCCCCGTACAGGTAGCCGCCGGCCAACTCGTCGGACATCAGGGTGACGTCGGAGGCGACGACCTCCCCGTCCATCCGGTACTCCGTCAGCACGGCGTCCCCCGTGCGCACCATGCCGCTGACGGCCCGCGTCAGGTGCTCGGCGAAGCGCGGCCGCAGGTGCTCGGGCGTCACCCCCCGTCCGTGCCACTGGAGGGCGTGCAGCCGCAGCAGGTGGCCGACGGCGGCGGGCACCTCGGCGGCGGGCACGGTCCGTTCCTCGATGCCGAGGGCGTCCAGCTTGCGCAGCTTGGCGCGGAAGCGGCGGGCGGCCCTCCCGGAGAGCCGGTTCAGCAACTGCTCCAGGCCGACGCCGGGCAGCTCCAGGCACACCGAGTCGCACAGCCGGCTGCGCGGGCCGGACCAGTGGCGGAACAGCGTCTCGGCCAGGGACCCGGGCCGCACCTCGCGCAGGTCGATGAGGGCCGAGCCCGCTGCCCGGTGCAGTCCGCGCAGGAGCGCCGTGCGGGCCCCGGGGCAGTCCGCGTCGAGCAACACGTCGAAGAAGTCCGAGATGCCGCCGCCCAGGGGGACCAGGGCGGGCATCGGGCGGTAGGACAGCATCAGCGGTGCGGCGCCGACGAGCCGGTCGCCCTGCCGCACCAGCACGAGCCGCAGGCGGCCGGGACGCCCGTAGGAGAGCCACCACGAGTGCAACCAGGCGTGGCTCTGGAACGGGGTGGCGGCCGGGCTGCGGCGGTGCAGCGCGTCCCACTGCGGGCCGAGGGCGGCGAACTCCTCCAGGTCGCGGCACAGGCTCACGGTGACGGGGTCCGCCGTCCGCTGCCGGGTCATCGGGCGTCCTCCTTCGCCTGCGGGGCCGGCTCCTCGGGGCGCGCGGCCGAACGCGGCCGGGCGAGCAGCGTCAGCCCGCCCACCAGCCCGCCGGCCGCCGCGCCGACGGCGGCCGCCAGCGGCGCGGAGGGCGAGGACGGCGCTGAGGGCGGCAGGGCCCGGGCGAAGAGCACGAGTTCGACGCCGGTGCGCTTCGCGGAGGTGTTGCCGTTCGCGGCGAGCGCCTCGGCCACGGCGTTGGCCCGCTTGGCGGCGGTCCCGGGGCCGGTCGCGGTGCCGGTGACCTCGATCATGGGGGCGTCGGGCGAGGTGGCCGAGCGCACGCTCCCGCGCAGGGTGCCGGCCGGGACGTCGCTGGCCTTCTGCGCGGCGGCGAGGACGGCACCGCTGGTGGCGAGCCGCCCGTAGGCCTGGGCGAAGCCGAGCGCGGAGGTCGGGTCCGACTTCTCCCCCGGCACGACGACCACGTACCCGGTGGCCGTGTACTGCGGCGTGCTCAACGCGCCCCAGCCGCCGCCCGCCAGGAGGCCCAGCAGGACGCAGGCGGGCAGCGGCCACCACTTCGGGGGCCGGGGAAGCCACCGAGCCAGGCGGCGCAGGGGCCGGGGCCGGCGGACGAGGGCCCGCCGGAGCAGCCGCACGAGGCGCAGCGCGGCGCCGAGGGCCCGGTCCCGCAGCCGGGGCGGGTCGTACCCGGGGACGGCGGTCGCGGTGCCGGTTCCGCCGTCGGTCGGGGTGGCGGTCCCGGGGCCGGTCGTGGCGGGCTTGGTGGACCGGCTCGGTGAGGTGGTCCTGGTGGCCTTGGCGGTCTCAGCAGGCTCAGCAGGCTTGGCGGTCTTGGCGGTCTTGGTCTCAGTGGTGTCGGTGGCGGGCATGCCGGTTCACCTCGGGGCGGGGGCGGGAAGGAGGGGAGCGGCGTCGACGCGGGCACGTACGGACGTGTAGACGTCCATCAGCCGGTCGGCGCTGCGGGCGATGTCGTAGCGGCGGACGGCGGCGGGGACGGGGCGGCGCGGCAGCGCCTCATCCCGCACGGCCCGCAGTTCGGCGACGAGTTCGGGGACGCCGGGGCGGATGCGCCGGGCGTCGGGCGCGGCGGACGCGGGCAGTTCGTCCACGGCGGGGCAGGTGACGTGCCGGACGGGCAGGCCGGCGGCTAGTGCCTCCAGGGCGGCCAGGCCGAACGACTCCTCCGGGGAGGAGGAGACGAAGACGTCCATGGCGGCCAGCAGGGCGGGCAGCCCCGGCTCGTGGCCGCCGTGCTCGGCCACCGCGCCGTCCCGCTCACCGGTGAGCACGACGCGGTCGGCGGCGCCCAGTGCGGCGGCCAGCCGCAGGAGGGCCTCGCGCTGCGGGCCGTCGCCCACCAGCAGCAGCCGGGCGTCCGGCAGCGCGGCCACGGCCCGCACCAGGACGTCGAAGCGCTTGCCCGGCACCAGCCGCCCGACGCCGCCGACGACGAAGGCGTCCTGCGCCAGGCCGAGCAGCGCCCGGGCCCGGCGCCGGGCGGCTGGATGGAAGCGGAAGCGGGCGGGCTCGATGCCGTTGGGGACGGTCTCGATGCGCTGTCCCGGCACGCCCCACTCGCGCAGCCTGCGGGCCACGGTCTCCGAGACGGCGACGGTGGCGCCGCCCAGGCGTTCGCTCGCCAGGTACAGGGCGCGGGCGGACCGGGTGAGCGGCCGGCCCTCGATCTGGGCGCTGCCGAGGGAGTGTTCCGTCGCCACGACGGCCCGCACACCCGCCATCCGGGCGGCCGTCCTGCCGTACACGCAGGCCCGGTAGAGGTGGGTGTGGACGAGGTCGTAGCCGCCGTCCCGGATCAGCCGGGTCAGGCGGGGCAGGGCGGACAGGTCGCGGTTTCCCGTCATGCCCAGGTGGGCGACGCGGTGTCCGTCCCGCCTGATGCCCTCGGCGACGGAGCCGGGGTTGGTGAGGGCGACGACGTCGCAGCCCACCGGCAGGTGCCGCAGGAGCAGCCGCAGTTGCTGCTCGGCCCCGCCCACGCCGAGTCCGGTGATGACGTGCAGGACCCTCATCACGCGTCCTCGGGCAGCGCCGGGCGTCGCAGCGGGTGCAGCAGTTGTTTGGCCCGCAGCCGCAACGCGGTGTCCCGGGCGCCGACGTGGACGCGCGGCAGCGCGTGCGGTCCGGTGAGCGGTCCGGGGTCCACGGCGCAGGCGTAGGCGTATCCGGCCGCCCGCACGGCCCGTACGGCGCGGGAGTCGACGGCGCCGTACGGGTAGCAGAACCCGGCGGGCGGCGTGCCGAGGAGGTCGTGCAGCAGGGCGCGGCTGCGGTGCGTCTCCTCGTGCAGGACGGCGTCGCCGACGGTCGTCAGCCGCTCGTGCAGGAGCCCGTGGGAGCCGACCTCCATGCCGGCGGCGGCGACGGCGCGGATGCCGTCGGCGTCCAGCAGCGGCTTGCGCGGTCCGTCGGCGTCCCAGGCGTTGTCACCGCCGAGTCGTCCGGGCAGGACGAAGACGGTGGCCGTGCAGGCGTGCCGGCGCAGCAGCGGGAGGGCGTGTTCGGTGAAGTCGGCGTACCCGTCGTCGAAGGTGAGGCCGACGAGTCCGCGCGACCGTCCGGCGGCGTGGGCGCGGAGCAGTTCGCCGACCCCCACGCCGGTCAGCCCGCGGCGGCCGAGCCAGGCGAGCTGCCGTTCGAGACGGGCGGGCGGGACGGTGATGCCGTAGGGGTCCTCGGCGCAGTCGTCGACGGAGTGGTACATGAGGACCCAGGGGGCGGCGGCGCGCCGCCCCCGATGGGCGGGGGCGGGTACGCGCGGACGGCCGGGGGCGGTGCGGGGCCGGTCGCCGTGCGGGCGGCCGGGCCGGGCGGGGGCGGCGGGGGTGGGGTTCGGCGGTGCGGTGACCGGGGGGCCGGCGGATGCGGCGGCGGCTGCCGGGTCGGCGGACATGGCTGCCTCCTTCGAGGTGGGCGGACGGAAGCGGTCGGGCGGACGGTGCGGTCAGCGGTCGGTTTCGGGCGGCCGCGTCGTGGTGGCCGCCGCCGGGCCGGGGGCGGGCCGGCGGGCGGCGCGACGCAGGCCCGCCGCGACGGGCCCGGCCACCTCCGGCGCGCGCAGGAGGAGGCCCGCGCCGGCGAACGCGGCCACGAGGGCCGCTCCCCCGGCCGACGCGGCGGTCAGCGGGCCGGGGCACAGGCCCGCGACGGCCCAGGCGGCGAGGGCGGCGACGGCGGCGGCCGCGAGGAGCCGGACGAGCCCGGAGACCATGCGGGGGACGTCGAGGGGGATGATGCGGCTACCGAGTCCGTGCAGTAGCAGGGCCGCCGTGAGGGTGATCCCGGCGGCGTTGGCGGCGGCGATGCCGTGGATGCCGAAGTGCGGGGCCGTCCACACCCCGGCCGCCACGGTGACGGTCATCCCGGCGGCCATCGCGAGGGCCGGGTACCAGGTGGGGCGGGCGGCGGAGAAGAACGGGCGCACCAGCGCGCCGACGAGGCTGTGGCCGAGCAGCCCGGTGGCGTACACCCGCATCACCGAGGCGGTGGCGGCGGTGTCCTCCGGGCCGAAGGCACCGCGCTGGAAGAGGAGCTGGATGATCTGCGGCGCGCAGGCCAGCACGTAGGCGGCGCCGAGGAGGACGACGACGGCCGCGAGGTGCAGGTCGCGTTCGACGCGGCGCCGGGCCTGCTCGGCGGCGCCGTCGGCCATGGCCCGGGCCACGACGGGGAAGGTGACGGTGCAGATCATCAGGGAGAGCACCATCGGCATCTGCGCGACCTTCTGCGCGTAGTTGAGGTGCGAGATGGCTCCGGCGGGCAGCGAGGAGGCGAGGTACCGCTCGATCAGCACCTGCGACTGCCGTCCGACGCAGAAGAGGATGACCGGGGCGAGCAGGGCGGCGCCCAGCAGCGTCGGCCGGGCGGCCGGGTCCGCCGTGCGGCGAGCGGTGCGCCGCCTGAACGCCGGTCGGCCCCGGACGCGCTCGCGCCGTCGGGCGGCGAGGTGGCGCAGGACGAAGGGGAGTTGTACGAGGGCCATCAGGCCGCCGCCCAGGGCGACGCCGAGCGCCGCGGCCCGGACGCCGAGGACGGTGTGGCAGGCGATGACGGTGGCGATGATGGTCAGGTTGTAGGCGGCGTAGATGGCGGCGGGCGGGGCGAAGCTGCGGTGGGCGCGCAGGGCGGCGCTGAAGTACCCGGCGACGCCGAACGCCAGCACGGTCAGCGCGGTCAGCCGGGTGCAGTCCACCGCCAGTCCGGGCTCGTCCAGCCCGGGCGCGAGGGTGCTCACGAGCAGGGGCGCGGCGAGGACGAGGAGGGTGGTGGCGGCGCCGAGGGCGAGCAGGAGCCGGGGGAGAGTGGCCGCCACGAGGTCCCGTACCGGGTCCGTGGGGGCGTCGGCGGCGGCGCGGCGGGAGAGGGCCAGGCTGAAGGCGGGTACGAGGAGCAGGGCCATGGCGTCCTCGATGAGGAGGGTCGCCGCCATCTCGGGCAGGGTCCAGGCCACCAGGAAGGCGTCGGTGCCGCTGCCCGCGCCGAAGAGGTGCGCGATGGTCTGGTCGCGCACGAGTCCCAGCAGCGCGCCGGCCGCCGTCAGCAGGGCCGTGAGGGCGGCGGCGCGGGCGAGGATCCGCCCCAGCGGTGAGCCGGACGGCGGCGCCGGGGCGGGGTCGGGGCCGGCCGGTTCCGTGGCGTGGGGCCGTGCGGTGGTCACGTCGGTCACCGGGCGACCGCCGTCCCTGTGGCGGGGCCGGGCTCGCCGGCCGGGCGGGCCGCCAGCGCCCACCAGGCGACGAACCCGAAGACGACGCCCGTCAGCGCCGTGGAGGGGCCTCCGATGTCGGCGTAGAGGAAGTCGACGAGCTGCCAGCAGAGCATGCCCACGGCGAGCAGTCCGCAGTCCCGTTCCGTCCACCGGCCCCCGGGCGCGCCGGGCGGGGCGGGGCCGGTGCGCAGCCGGCGCACGGCGCACACCGCGAGAGCGGCCCAGCAGCCGCCGAGGGCGAGCAGCCCGACGAGCCCCTGCTCGCTGAGGACGAGCAGGTACATGTTGTGCGGGGAGAGCAGCGGTTCGCGCCGGAAGTCGCTGCCCGCGCCAGCGATGTCGCTGCCGGAGGAGAGGGCCAGGGAGGCGTGGGCGTCGCGGTGGTCGGGGAAGCCCTTGAGGCCGACGCCGGTCAGGGGGGCGTCACGCCAGATGCTGACGGCGGCGGCCCACAGGGTGTACCGGTCGGTGACCGACTGGTCGGGCGCGGCGGTCACGTCGGTGATGCTGCCCAGGCGTTCGCCGATGAGCTGCGACCCGACGCCGAAGCCGCCGACGAGGACCACGCCGGCGCAGGCGACGACGGCCAGGGTGCGCAGGGCGAGCCGGGCCCCGGCGAGCAGCAGCACGGCCGCGCAGGCGACGGCGGTGGCGATCCAGGCGCCCCGGCTGAAGGAGAGGACGAGCGGCACGACGAGCGCGGCGGCGCAGCCGAGCGCGGCCGGACGCAGCCAGCGGGGGCTGCGGGCGGGCGGTGCGAGGCCCACGGCCAGGGCGACGAGCAGGCCGTGGGAGACGACGGTGGACATGCCCATCACGTCCAGCGGGCCGAAGGTGCCCACCGCCCGGATGTCCTGGCCCCGGTAGGACGCGCCGGTGCCGGTGACGTACTGGTGGACGCCGACCGCGCCCTGCACGACGGCGAGCAGCAGCAGCCCGGCCATGACGAGGCGGGCGTGGCGGCTGTGGCGCAGCGCGAGGACGACGGCGGCCGGGACGAGGACGAAGACCTCCAGGTAACGGACGAAGCCGGGCAGGCCGGCGGCCGGGTCGCGGGAGGTGACCGTGGCCAGGGCGATGCCGACGGCGGGCGCGGCGAGGACGAGGGCGGCGCGGCGGGTCAGTGGCCGCTCGCGGTCGCGCAGGGCCCGCAGGGCACACCACAGCACGAGGGCGGCGCAGGCCGCGTCGGCGGGGGTGACGCGGGAGTCGCCGGAGCCGGTGGGCAGGCACAGGAGCAGCAGGACGGCCACCACCGGCAGGCCGGGGGCGTAGCGGGTCAGCAGGGCCCGGGCCGTGGGGGCGGGCGGCCGGTGGGGCGCGGGCGGCGCCGGATCGGCGCCGGATCGGGGGGCCGGGGCCCTGCCGTCCGGTGCCCGGGGGCGCGGGGCCGTCGTCGTGGCCGCCACGCTCAGCTCCCGCCGTGCCGGACGAGGGAGGTGACCGTCCGCACGAGGATGCGCACGTCCTGCCACAGCGTCCAGCTCGCGATGTAGTGGTTGTCGAAGCGGGCGCGGTCCTCGATGGAGGTGTCGCCGCGCAGGCCGTGCACCTGGGCGAGCCCGGTGATGCCGACGGGCATGCGGTGCCGCCGCGCGTAACCGGGGTAGGTCTCGCTGAACTTGGCGACGAAGTAGGGCCGCTCGGGGCGCGGGCCGACCAGGCTCATGTCACCGCGCAGGACGTTCCACAGCTGCGGCAGCTCGTCGAGCGAGCTGCGGCGCAGGATTCTGCCGACCCGGCTCATGCGCCGATCGCGGGCGACGCTCCACAGCGTCGCCGACTCGTAGGCGTCGGCGGGGCGCAGCGTGCGGAACTTCAGCAGGGTGAACGGGCGGCCGTCGCGCCCGACGCGCTCCTGGCGGAAGACGACGCCGGGCCCGTCGGCCAGCCGGACGGCGGCGGCGCAGGTCAGCAGCAGGGGCGCCGCGAGGACGAGGGCGGGGACGACGAGCAGCAGGTCGAGGACGCGTTTGGCACGGGTGGCCGCCGTGCGCGCCGGGGGCGGGTCGAGCCGTCGGCAGGCGAACCCCCACAGGTGGGCGCCCGGCGCCCGGCCCGCGCGGCCGACCGGGACGGCGGCCTCTCCGCCGTCGGCGATCCACAGGGCGCATCCGTGGGCGCGCAGCAGGGCCGCGACACCGGCGGTGCGCGGGTCGCTCTCGGGGGTGCGGGTGAGGACGGCGTGCCGGACGGCGTTCTGGATGACGGCCCGGGTGATGTCCTCATCGGACTCCAGGACGGGCAGCGGCGGGCGGTCGCCCGGCGTGCCGTCGGCCGCCCGGGCGTCGGTCGGGACCATGCCGACGGGCCGCAGTCCGTACTGCGGGTGCTCGTGGAGGACCCGGCCGAGCCGGTGCCCGGTGGCGGCCGGGCCGACGACGAGCGTGGCGCGCGGCCGGCGCCGCAGCGCACGGCGGCGGAGGGCCAGGACGCCGCCCCGCCCGGCCGTGGCCAGCACGACGTGCCCGGTGACGAGCGCGAGCAGGGCGCTCAGGCGCAGTCCGTCGTCCGGGCTGAGGCCCGCCCACAGGGCGGCGGACAGCCCCCAGGCGGCGGCGGTCCGGCCGAGGAGCGCGGGCAGTTCGTCGGAGGCGGCGGCCAGCGGCGCCGGCCGGTACAGGCCGCCGCGCGCGTGCAGGAGCACGGTGAGGACGACGGCGGGCACCAACGCGCCGAAGACCTGGGCGGCGGGTGCCCCGGCCAGGGTGCAGGCGCCGGCGGCCACGGCTCCGGCGAGGCAGTCGGCCGCTGCGAGGGGCACGGCGTCGCCCCGGCGGGCCCGCTGGACGTGATCGGGCCGACGGCCGGAGGGCCGGGGCGCGGAGCGGGGTGGGGGGAAGGTCCTGGGGGCCGCGTGGTCGACCGTGGTCGTGGGGGCGGCGCCCGAGGCGTCAGCGCTCTCCGTACTCATGGTTCTCCGTGGTCATCGCTCGACGCGCTGGGCGCTCGGCTCGTGCGGGCCGCGGAGCACGTCGCGGTAGAGCTCCGCGACGGCTGCCGCCGTACGTCGTACGTCGTGGTGGTTGCGGACGTGGTGCAGGGCGCACGCGGCGGCGGCCGAACGGCGCCGGGGGTCGGCCAGCAGCCGGGTCAGGGCACGGGCCAGTGCCGAGGGGGCCTCGGGAGGCACCAGGCACGGCCCGTGCAGTGCGGGCGGCAGGCTCTCGCGGGCGCCGGTGACGTCGGTCAGCACGACGGGCCGGCCGCCGGCCATGGCCTCCAGCGGGGCCAGCGCCATGCCCTCCCAGCGGGAGGGGAGCACGACGAGGT
Organism: Streptomyces sp. GSL17-111; assembly: GCF_037911585.1. NCBI lineage: Bacteria > Bacillati > Actinomycetota > Actinomycetes > Kitasatosporales > Streptomycetaceae > Streptomyces > Streptomyces sp. GSL17-111. The sequence continues at coordinate 5,390,787 of NZ_JBAJNS010000001.1, read as the reverse complement.
CCGCCGCCCGGTACCAGGGCCGGGGGTCGGCGGCCGCGCCGGCGAGGACGACGTGGCCGGGGGCCGCGTGCAGCAGCCGGTCGCGCTCGGGGCCGTCGCCGACGAGCACGAGGCGGGCGTCGGGGCAGCGCTCCCGGACGGTAGGCCACGCCCGCAGCAGGACGTCCTGGCCCTTCTGGCGGCACAGCCGGGCCACGCAGACGAGCAGGGGGGCGCCGGGCGGGACACCGTCGAGGGCGGGCAGCGCGGCGCGGGCGGCATGCCGGTCGGCGTCGGTGGCGGGGCGGAAGTGGTCCAGGTCGACGCCGTTGGGCACGACGTGCCAGGGGGCGGCGATGCCGGCCTCCGTCCCGCGCCGCCGTTCGTCGTCACTGACGCAGACCGTGGCGGCGGTCCAGCGGGCGGCGGCGCGTTCCCAGTGCCGGGCGAGCCGGGCGGCGGTGCCGTGCACGGCGTCGAAGGACCAGGCGTGCGGCTGGAAGAGCGTGGGGACGCGCCCCCGCAGGGCGAGCCGGGCGGCGAGTCCGGCCTTGGCGCTGTGCGCGTGGACGATGTCGGGGCGCAGTGGCCGGAGGGTGCGGGCCAGCCGGGCGGTCTCGGCGGCGAGCGCGGGGCCCGGGGCCCGGTGGGCCGGCCAGGGGTGGACCGTCGCGCCGGCGGAGCGTGCGGCACCGGCCAGCGGCCCGGCGGGCGGGCAGACGAGGTGGACGCCGAGGCCCTCCTCGCACTGCGCCCGGACGAGGTCGGTGACGACCCGGGCGACGCCGCCGTCGACGGGCTGGGCGATGTGGACCACCGTCAGCTGGTGCGGTGGGCGGTCGTGGTACGGCACGCGTGCTTCTCCCCCGGGGTCCGGCGGTACGGATGGCAGGCCGCTCGCCGGTGCTCCCACGGGACGGGACGGCGGCTGGGGCCGGTCGGTCCGGAGCGGTTCGACGGCTGCCAGAAAGGACCTTGGCAGATAATGGGCTGAAATCATGTGAGACGCGCTGGTATGTCCGGTGTTCACCATGTGATCGGAGTGATCGGATTCATCGGATCAACGGTCCGTCGCAGACGACCCCGTATGCCCGGGTTCCCGCTGTTCCGCGCCCCGGGGCCCCCGGGCGGCGCAGCGGCACCGCACCAACGGGTGACCTGGCGTATCCCGCTCCCCCGGGCGTCGTTGAGCGGAGTGCCCCATCAACGCTGCGAAAGCTGTGACAAAGGAGAGATCATGAAGCGCATCGTCAAGGCGACCACCCTGGCCGCGGCGGGCTGTGCCCTGGTGGCCGGCGGCGCGGGTTCCGCCCTGGCGCACGGGGACTCGGGCGCGAGCGCTCAGGGCGCGGCCGTGAACTCCCCCGGTGTCCTCAGCGGCAACGTCGTGCAGGTCCCGGTCGCCGTGCCGATCAACCTCTGCGGCAACTCCGTGAACGTCGTCGGCCTGCTGAACCCGACGTTCGGCAACACCTGCATCAACAAGTGATCTGACGGATCACCAGCGGGCCGCCCGGCGGCTCCCGGCCCGTGGGCGCCCGCGCGTCCACGGGCCGCCGTGCGTCCGGGCCGAACGGCCCGGATCCCGGGGGGACGACGGGGGTCGGTTGCCGGTCAGCGCGGGTCGGGCTTCGCGCGGCTCGGCTGCACGCGTTTGGGCTCCCCCGGCATCTTGGGGTAGTCGGGCGGGTAGGGCAGGTCACTGAGCCCGTGGTCCCGGGCGTCCCGCTCCGCGAGCTCCAGCAGCGCGTCGAGACGGAAGGCGTGCCGCTCCATGTCGGCGTGGACGTCGCCCACCTCGGCGAACCGGGCGGGCATGGTGGCCAGGTCGAAGTCCTCGGGGCGGGCCGCGTCCAGCTCCGCCCAGCGCAGCGGCGCGGACACCTGGGCCCGGGGATGCGGCCGGACGGAGTAGGCGGCGGCGATGGTGCGGTCGCGGGCCGTCTGGTTGTAGTCGACGAAGATCCGCTCGCCGCGCTCCTCCTTCCACCACGCGGTGGTGATCCGGTCGGGGTCCACCCGCTCCAGGGCGCGGGCGACGGCGATGGCGGCGCGGCGGACGTCGGTGAACGTCCAGCGGGGTTCGATGGGTACGAAGACGTGCAGGCCGCGCCCGCCGGACGTCTTCGGCCAGCCGCGCAGCCCGAACCCGTCCAGCAGCTCGGCCAGGCGCTGGGCGGCCCAGCGGGCGTCGTCGAAGTCGGTGCCGGGCTGGGGGTCGAGGTCGATGCGCAGTTCGTCGGGGTGTTCCGCGTCCCCGCGCCGCACGGGCCAGGGGTGGAAGGAGAGCGTGCCCAGGTTGGCGGCCCAGATCACGGCGGCGACCTCGGTGGGGCAGATCTCGTCCGCGTGGCGGCCGCTGGGGAAGGTGATCCGCTCGGTGGGGATCCACTCCGGCAGCCCCTTCGGCGCCCGCTTCTGGTAGAAGAACTCCCCCGCTACGCCGTCCGGGTGACGCTGGAGCGTGGTGGGGCGGTCGCGCAGGGCGCGCAGGACGCCCTCCCCGACCGCGAGGTAGTACGCGGCCACGTCCCGCTTGGTGAACCCGCGCTCGGGGAAGTACACCTTGTCCGGGTTGGACAGACGTACGGTCCGCCCGTCCACGTCCAGTTCCACCGCCTGACCCATACGCGCCACGCTAGACCGCCGGGCCGCAGCACGCCCGTCCGGTGCGCGCCCGTCCGGCGGGCGCGGCGGCCGGCGCGGGCGCACAATCGCGGCATGGACCTGCCGGTGATGCCCCCCGTGAAGCCGATGCTCGCCAAGACGGCGGCGACGATCCCCGCGGGCATGCACTACGAGGCCAAGTGGGACGGCTACCGGGCCCTCGTCTTCCGGGACGGCGACGAGGTGGAGATCACCAGCCGCTCGACCAACCCGCTCACCCGGTACTTCCCCGAACTGGTCGACGCGCTGCGGGCCAACCTGCCGCGGCGCTGCGTGCTCGACGGCGAGATCGTCGTCGCCCAGGGCGGGCGGCTGGACTTCGACGCCCTCCAGCAGCGCATCCACCCCGCCGACTCGCGGGTGCGGCTGCTGGCCCGTACGACCCCGGCCGAGTTCGTGGCGTTCGACGTGCTGGCGCTCGACGACGCCGCCCTGCTGGACGTCCCCCTCCAGGAGCGCCGCGCGGCTCTGGAGGAGGCGCTGCGGGAGGCCGAGCCGCCCGTGCACCTGGCCCCGGCCACCCGGGACGTCGCGGTCGCGCGGGAGTGGTTCGAGCGGTTCGAGGGGGCCGGCCTCGACGGCGTCATCGCCAAGCGCCTCACCCTGCCCTACCGCCCCGACCAGCGGCTCATGGTGAAGATCAAGCACGAGCGGACGGCGGACTGCGTGGTGGCGGGCGTCCGGGAGCACAAGAGCGGACCCGTGGTGGGGTCGCTCCTGCTCGGGCTGTACGACGACGCGGGCCGGCTCCAGCACGTCGGCGTGTGCGGCGCGTTCTCCCAGGCCAGGCGGCGAGCGCTGATGGAGGAGCTGACCCCGCTGCTGATGGACTCGGCCGAGGGGCACCCCTGGGCCGACTGGCGGAGCGAGGCCGCGCAGGCGGCGGGCCGGCTGCCGGGCGGGCAGAGCCGCTGGAGCGGCGGCAAGGACCTCTCCTGGCTGCCGCTGCGCCCGGAGCGGGTGTGCGAGGTCGCCTACGACCACATGCAGGGCGATCGGTTCCGGCACACCGCGCAGTTCCGCCGCTGGCGGGAGGACCGCCGCCCCGAGGAGTGCACGTACGCGCAGCTGGAGGAGGTCGCGAACTACGACCTCACCGAGGTGCTGACGGGCGGGACGGACGGCGCGGCCGACCCGGGTTGAGGCCCCACCGGCCGGTGGGGCCTCAACCCCTCTCCCGGGTCCCGTTCACCCGTGCGGACGGGCGGTCAGCCGTGGCAGTGGGCGCCGCCCTCCGCCGGCAGGTCGAGGGCCGGGTTGCGGTCGAAGAAGCCGGTGGGGCGCAGGGTGAAGCCGGTGCTGTCCACGGGCATGACCGGCCAGTCCTCCAGGCGCGGCAGGTGCGTCGGCCCGAAGGTGTGCCAGAGGGTGAGGTCGGTGTTCTCCAGCGGTTCGTCGGCCGCCGCCCACGCGGTGACGCCGGCTCCGCCCGGATGCTGGTTCGGATGGTCGCCGTCCGGGTAGCGCCGTTCGGCTGCGTAGCGGGTCACCCACAGGTGCCGGGTGGCGTACGCGACGCGCCGGGCGACCGACGAGCCGGGGGCGGCCAGCAGCAGCGGGTTCGGCTGCGGCACGAGCGTGTAGGCCACGGGCCGGCCCATCCGGTTGAACCGGGCGGGGTTGACGACGCGCCAGGTGCGGCCGGACGTCGGGTCCGCGAGGCGGCCGCCGTCCGCCCCGGAGGTGACCGGCGTCGCCCGGACGGTGAAGGCGTTGCCGTTCGGGTTGTCCTCGCCCGGTGGGAGTCGGACGGCCTCGACCTCCTCGACCGTGTTGCCGAAGCCGTCCACCGCGACGTCGAGGCGGGCGCAGAACAGGTGCTGGTGGTAGGGCGCCTGGAGCCCGGGGGCGACCTCGGTGGCGTGCGGCGTGCTCTGCCCCGGCTCGGTGGCCGAGGTCTGCACGATGCCGGTGGACTTGGCCTCGAAGGCGATGGTGCCGTCCTGGTACAGGTACCAGTAGAAGCCGTAGTCGTAGTTACCGAGCGTGGTGATGTAGCTGATCACCAGCCGCCGCGCCCGGCGGCTGACGACGGAGGTCTCCCCCGTCGCGTCGAAGATGTTGGTGTGCTTCCACAGCAGGCCGGTGTCCTCCTCGTGGAGGCAGACGGCGTTCGGCAGGGTCTCGGGGCGGCCGTGGTCGTCGCTGAGGACGGCGTCGAGGTATCGGATCTCGCCCAGGCAGTCACAGCCCAGCCGCAGCGCGTTGGCGTTGCGGCCCAGCAGGTACTCGCCGGCGTCCAGGTAGCAGACCCAGTTGCGGCCGGGGTCGGGCTCGGCGTAGGGGACGGCCATCTCGGCGAGCGAGGCACGGTGCAGGACGGGCCGCAGCCGCTCGCCGTCGCGGATCCCGACCTCGTGCAGGACCAGGCCCTCACGGGCGTTGAAGTCCAGCCTCAGCTCCCAGTTCTGCCACCGCAGGTGGTGGCCGTCCAGGGTGAACGAGGGTCCCTCGGGCTGGGTGATCTCCAGCGGCCGCAGGTCGGTACGGGCGGGCCCGGTGCGGGCCGGGTCGTAGCGGCCGCACTCGGCGGGCACCGGCACGGGCCCGGTGTCCAGCAGCCGCAGCACGCGGCGTTCGATGAGGTCGACGTCGGCGACGAGCCCGGCCACGGGGTGGGCGAAGGGGTTGTCGGTCTCGTCGCAGCGCAGGAACGTCAGCGAGCGCAGCAGGCGGCGCCCGGTCTCCTCGGCACGGCCGAAGTGCCCCGCCGCGAGCGGCGTGGCCACGGCGCGCCCGATCGTCGCGTCGTCGATGCCCCGGTCGGCCATGGCCTTGCGCCAGCCGGGGTCCGCCTTGACGATCGCGTCGCACAGGTCGTACTCCTCGAAGAGGATCGGGGGCTGCCCGTCCTCCTCGGCCGCCAGCTCGCGCCAGGCGACCAGCGCGCGGGCGGTGAGGTCCACGACGGCTTCGGCCGAGACGCCGGTGGCGCGGTCCAGCAGGGTGGCGCGCACGCGGCGCACCACCGGGTCGCCGGGGCGGTGGGCGGCGACGGTGTGGCGGTCGGGCTCGTCGAGCACGACGAGCGGGAAGCGGGTGGTGTCGCCGACCTTCCCGGCCTCGGCCAGTACGGTGCGGGCGGCGCTGATCTCGTCGGCCGTCAGGGGGTCGAGGGGATGGCGTTCCATGGCGTCGGCTCCTAGCGCGCGGGCTTCTCGGGCGGTTCGGGCGTCTGGTCGGACACGGGTGGGGCAGGGGAGCCGGGGGCCGGCGGGACAGCACAGCCGGGGGCCGGCGCGGGAGCGATGTGCTCCGCCTCCCGTGCGAGCTGGAAGGCCTCGTTGCCCAGGCCGATGCGGGCGTACGTGGCCGGGCGCGCCGAGCGCAGGACGAGCCCGACGATCACACCGGCGAGCGCGGCCGCCCCGATCACGCCGGGCAGCACCCAGCGCAGGGCGGAGTCCGGGTCGGTGCCGAGGAGGATCTCGAAGTCCGCGACGGCGTAACCGAAGATGACGGTCAGGGCGAGGGCGGCGAGGCCCGCACAGGCCAGCCGCGCGCCCTGGGTGGCGACCGCGCCCCGGCGGACGAAGAAGGCGATCACGGCGACGGAGGTGGTGGCCATGAGCGCGATGACGCCGAGGGCCCCGACGTTGCCCATCCAGGTGAACAGCTCCAGCACGGGCGTGGTCGGGTCGCCGTGCGGCCCGTCGTCGGCGAGCGCGAAGGCGAGGACGACGACCAGGGCCACGGCGGTCTGGAGCATCGAGCCGACGGCCGGGGCGCCCGTGCCCCGGGCGGCGCGGCCGACGGCGGCGGGCAGCAGCCCCTCGCGTCCCATGGCGAAGGCGTAGCGGGCGACGACGTTGTGGAAGGCGAGCATGCAGGCGAAGATGCCGGTCAGGAACAGGACGTGCAGGACGTCGGTGAACGTCCCGCCCAGCCGTGGCTCGGACAGACCGAACAGCAGCCCCGCGCTCTGCTCGCGCGCCGCGCCGACGACGTGGTCCGGTCCGGTGGCCACGCCCATGAGCCACGAGGTCAGCGCGAAGAAGACGGCGACGGAGCCGACCGCGAGGAACATCACGCGGCGCACCACGGTCTGCGGCCGGTGCGTCTCCTCCGCGTAGACGGGGGCCTGCTCGAAGCCGAGGAAGGCGGCGACGGTGAAGCACAGGGCGGTGCCCAGGCCCGCCCCGGTGAGGGCCGCCGGGTCGAAGGCCTGCAGCGAGAGCCCCTGCGGGCCGGGGTCGGCGGCGAACGCGACGTCCAGGATGACGACGAGCGTGACCTCGATGAGCAGCAGGACGCCGAGCACCCGGGCGTTGAGGTCCACCTTCAACGCCCCGAGCACCCCGGTGACGGCGACGCCCAGCAGGGCGATCACCCACCAGTCGACCCGGATCGAGAGGTACTCGTCGAGCAGCAGGGCGGCCTCGAAGCCGAAGAGGCCGTAGACGCCGACCTGGAGGGCGTTGTAGGCGGCCAGCGCGACGAAGGAGGCCCCCGCGCCGGCCGCGCCGCCCAGGCCCCTGGCGATGTAGGCGTAGAAGGCGCCGGCGTTGTGGACGTGCCGGCTCATCTCGGCGTATCCGACGCCGAACAGGGCCATCACGACCCCGAGGACGACGAACAGCAGCGGCTGGGCCGTGATGCCCATGACGGCGTACGTCGTCGGCATGACCCCGGCGACGACCATGAGCGGGGCGGTCGCGGCCAGCACCGACAGGAGCAGCCCCGCCGTGCCGAGCCGGCCGGCCCGCAGGGCACGGTCCTGGCCCTTGTAGGTGTGGATCTCGCGTCGTGCGGTGGTGCCCGTCATGCCCGTTCCTCTCCTGAGGGTCCTGGTGCGGGGACGTCCTGGGTGCGCGCGGCGGTCGGCGCGGGCCGGTGCGCGTCCGGCGCGGGCCGGTTCACGTGAGCCCGAAGGCGTGGTCGCGGGCCGTGCGGAAGGCCGTGTTCGGGTCGTCGCCGGAGAACGACCAGGGCGCGTGCGTGACGTGCGGGCCGATGCGCTGGAACAGCGCGGCGGCCTCGGCCATCCGGCCCTCGTGGTACTTGGCGTAGGCCAGGTGGTTGAGGTCGATCAGGCGGCGCGGGTGACCCTCCTCGGTACCCCACTCCAGCCACCAGTCGAAGGCGCCGCGCACGGCTGTGCGGGCACGCCGGCTGGTCCAGTGGCCGGTGGCGGCGGGGTCGGGCGGCACCTCCCCGGCCCCGACGAGCACCCGGAACCGCTCGGCGTGCGCGACGACGGGCAGCAGCGCCAGGGGCGAGTCGGCGGGGGCCCGTTCGGCCGCCTCCCGGGCGAAGTCGTAGACGGGGTGCGCGACGTGAGGGGAGGGCGGAGTGGCCGCCGCCAGCCGCGTCGTCACCAGGTGGTGCGCCTGGTGGTGGTCGGGGTGACGCTCGCGCAGGGCCTCGAAGGCGTCCCGGAAGGCGTCGGGCGCGTCGCGGTGGTGGGCGAGGAGGAGCCGGGCGAGCCACGGCGTCGGGTCCCGGGGAGCGGCGCGCTGGGCCGCGACGACGGCGGTCTCGGCCCGGTCGGGCGAGCCCTTGCCGCGCACCGCGCGCACCACGGCGGCGCAGCCGAACAGCAGGGCGGCCTCGGGGCTGTCGGGCTCGGTGAGCCGCCACTCGTGGGCCCAGGTGAGGGCGCCGGTGGCGTGGGCGAGGACGAGGACGCGGTGGCCGCGCCGGTCCCAGTCGTCGTGGGTGGCGATCAGCAGGGTGCGGGCTTCGGCCCAGCGGCCGCGGCTGAGCGCGTCGCGGGCGGCGGCCAGTGCGGCGTCGTCCAGGGCCGGGTCGATGGCGCGGCTCTGTCCCCGCCGTCCCAGCTTGAAGGAGGGAGGTGGTGGAGTCATGGTCGGGGCTCACCCAACCGTCACCAACTGACCGCCGTCAACCCCGAATTGAGCCGCGTGCGACCGACCCTGTGCGGAGGGTGTCCGGTTGCGGCAGTTCTGTCGGTGCTGCGCCCGGTGCTGGGCCGTCTCCCCCTGCCCGACGGGGAGTCGGGCGAGCCAGGGGCACCGGCGGGCCCTCAGCCCACGGCGCGGGCCGCCGCCCGGCCGGCCGTTCGGCCCGAGAAGAGGCAGCCGCCGAGGAAGGTGCCCTCCAGGGAGCGGTACCCGTGGACGCCGCCCCCGCCGAACCCCGCCGCCTCGCCCGCCGCGTAGACGCCGGGCAGCGGCTCGCCGCCGTCGGTGAGCACCCGGGAGGACAGGTCCGTCTCCAGCCCGCCGAGGGTCTTGCGGGTGAGGATGTTGAGCCGGACGGCGATGAGCGGCCCGGCCTTGGGGTCCAGGAGCCGGTGCGGGGACGCCACCCGGATGAGCTTGTCGCCGAGGTAGGCGCGCGCCCCGCGCACCGCGGTGACCTGGAGGTCCTTACTGAAGGGGTTGGCGACCTCCCGGTCCCGGGCGAGGATCTCGCCGCGCAGCCGGTCCGCGTCGAGGAGGCCGTCCCCGGTGAGGGCGTTCATGCCGCGCACGAGGGCGTCCAGGTCGCGTTCGACGACGAAGTCCGGCCCGTGCTCCATGAAGGCGCGCACCGGGCCCGGCGCGCCGGACCGGGCGCGGCCGAGCACGTCCCGGATGCTGCGACCCGTCAGGTCGGGGTTCTGCTCGGAGCCGGAGAGGGCGAACTCCTTCTCGATGATCTTCCGGGTCAGCACGAACCAGGTGTACTCGTGCCCGGTCCGCATGATGTGTTCGAGCGTGCCGAGGGTGTCGAAGCCGGGGAAGAGGGGCACCGGCAGGCGCCGCCCGGTGGCGTCGAGCCAGAGGCTGGAGGGGCCGGGCAGGATGCGGATGCCGTGCCGTGCCCAGATCGGGTCCCAGTTCTCGATGCCCTCGGTGTAGTGCCACATGCGGTCCCGGTTGACGACGCGTCCGCCGGCCGCCTCGGTGACGCCGAGCATGGCGCCGTCGACGTGGGCGGGCACGCCGGAGAGCAGCCGACGCGGCGGCGTGCCGAGCCGGGCGGGCCAGTTGGCGCGGACGAGGTCGTGGTCGCCGCCGATGCCGCCGGAGGTGACGACGACGGCCTGGGCGCGCAGCTCGAAGGTGCCCACCACCGCGCGGCTGCTGGCGGTGCCGCGTGCGGCGTCGCTGGGCACCAGGACCTCCCCGGTCACGGTGTCCACGGCCCCGGCCGAGCGGGCCAGCCCCGTCACGCGGTGCCGGAAGCGCAGGTCGACCAGCCCGCGTGCGGCGCCCTCGCGGACCCGCCGCTCGAAGGGTTCGACCAGGCCGGGGCCGGTGCCCCAGGTGATGTGGAAGCGGGGGACGGAGTTGCCGTGCCCGGTGGCGTCGTAGCCGCCGCGTTCGGCCCAGCCGACGACGGGGAACAGGCGCACGCCCTGGGCGCGCAGCCAGGCCCGCTTCTCCCCGGCGGCGAAGTCGACGTAGGCCTCGGCCCAGCGGCGCGGCCAGTGGTCCTCGGGGCGGTCGAAGCCGGCCGTGCCCAGCCAGTCCTGCCAGGCCAGTGCGCGGCTGTCGCGGATGCGCAGCCGGCGCTGCTCGGGGGAGTCCACGAGGAACAGCCCGCCGAAGGACCAGTGCGCCTGGCCGCCGAGCGACTGCTCGGGCTCCTGGTCGAGGAGGATCACCCGGCGCCCGGCGTCGGCCAGCTCGGCCGTCGCGGCCAGCCCGGCCAGCCCGGCCCCGATCACGATCACGTCCGCGTCGTACGTCATGCCGCAGGACTACCCGTGGGTAGATGGCGTCGTCAACCATCGCGGCGGCCTGCGGTGCGCAGGCTGCGCCGGGCCACAACGGGGGCCCGTGGCGGGCGGCCCGGCTTGTGGCCCGGCGGCAAGCGGACCGCCGGTCGCGCCGTGTAGGCGCCTCCGCCGGGTACCGTCCCCGCCGCACGCGTCCACCGGGGATACGCTCGCGGGGTGAGCGGAGGAACGTGGCGAGCGGTGCGCATGTGGTTCGACCCGCGCCGGGTGCGCGCGGAGGGCACGACGCCCGACTACCGGTTCTCCCTGGCCAACGAGCGGACGTTCCTCGCCTGGGTGCGGACAGGGCTGGCCCTGGTGGCCGGCGGAATCGCGGCCGACCAGTTCCTCACCCGGCTCGGGCCCGGCATGCGGACGGGCGCCGCCGTCGTCCTGCTGGTGGGCGGCGCCCTGTGCGCGGTGCGGGCCGTGCACCACTGGGTGCGCTGCGAGCTGGCCATGCGGCGCGGGGAGGACCTTCCGGCGTCGCGGTTCCCCGCCTTCCTCGGCGTCGGCACGGCGCTGGCCGCCGTGGTGGTGGCCGTCGCCGTGGTCGTGAACGGCGGCCGGTGAGCGGCCCGCCCCGACCCGGCCCGCCGGGTCCCGGCCCACGCGATCCCGGCGTGCAGCCGGAGCGGACGCGGCTGGCCTGGCGGCGGACGACGCTGGCCTGCGCCGTGGCGTGCGTCCTGCTCGTCCGGCAGGCCGTGACGGAGGGTTCCGGTGCGGACGGGTACGGTGCGGTGGCGGTGGTGCTGGCGACCGGCCTGCTGCTCGCCGGGCTCGCGCACCGCAGGTCCGGCGGGCTGAGCGGCGCCCGGCCGGCACCGCTGAGCCCGCTGGCCGCCTCGGCGGTGGCGGGTTGCACGGTGGTCCTCGCAACGGTGGGAGTGGTGATGCTCCGGTGACGGCTCTGGTCGTGGTCATGGGTGTGTCGGGTTCGGGCAAGACGACGGTGGGCACGCGGCTGGCCGAGCGGCTGACCGTCCCCTACGCGGAGGCCGACGACTTCCACCCGCCGGGCAACGTGGCCAAGATGGCCGCCGGCACCCCGCTGACGGACGAGGACCGGGCGCCCTGGCTGGACGCCATCGCCGACTGGCTCGCCGGGCAGGGCGGCGCGGGGGGCGTCGTGACGTGCTCGGCGCTCAAGCGGCGCTACCGCGACCGGCTGCGCTCGGCCGCGCCGGGCGTGTTCTTCCTGCACCTGGACGGCTCCCCCGAGCTCGTGGCGCGGCGGCTCGGCGAGCGGCGCGGCCACTTCATGCCCCCGTCGCTGCTGCGCTCGCAGTTCGACGCCCTGGAACCGCTGCACGACGACGAGCCGGGCGCGGCCGTCGACATCGGCGGCACCCCGGAGGAGACCGTGGAGGGGGCGCTGGCCGCCCTGCCGGGCTGAGCCGCCGCGCCCGGCGGCGTCACCAGGACGGGTCCAGGCCCGTCAGCCACACGGGCAGCGGGCGGTAGACGGTCAGCCGCCGCTCCTCCTTGTCGAGCAGGAGCTCCGGCGGCGCGGGGGCCGTCTCGCCGTCGAAGGCGCAGACCGTGCCGGGCCGGATGCCGGTGAGCCGGACGGCCGCCACCCGGGCGGCGGCGTGGACGGGCGAGCGGTGCAGCAGTCCGGTGGCGGCGGCGGACAGCAGCCGCACCCGCGCCCAGCGCCCGCCGTGGACGACGTGCACCTCCAGCTGGCCGTCGGCGAGGTTGGAGCGTCGCGCGGCGGTGCCGCCGAGGGCGGAGTACGCGCAGTTGCCCGCGAACAGCAGCCACACCGAGCGGCGTCGCCCGTTGATGGTCAGCTCCACCGGGCGGGCGTGCCGCAGCACCGTGAAGGCCGCCAGCAGCGAGGCGGGCCAGGAGCCGACGCGGCCGCTCCACCGCTCCCGCACCTCCACCAGCTCCCCGTAGGCACCGAGGCTGAAGGTGTTGACGAAGTGCCCCACCCCGCCGTGCCGCTCGGCGTCGGGGCCGGGGACGAAGCGGGCCACGTCGACGGCGATGGCGTCCCCGCTCTCCAGCGCGCGCAGCACGTCGGCGGGTCGGTGGATGCCGAGGTCGAGGGCGAGGTGGTTGAAGGTGCCGCCGGGCAGCACGGCCAGCGGCACGTCGTGCCGCAGGGCCACGGGCGCGGCGGCGCCGACCGTCCCGTCCCCGCCGAGGACGCCGAGCGCGCCGCCCTCCTCGGCCGCGCGGGCGGCGGCCTCCTCCAGGGCGTCGGTGAGGGGGCCCGAGTCCGGGCTCCAGACGGTGAAGGCGGCCTCGGGGATTTCGGTGCGCAGTTCGTGCAGCGTCTCCGCCGTCCCGGAGCCCGGGTTGGCCACGACGCACAGCCCCCGGCCGGCGGGCAGCGCGGGCGCGGTCACCAGCGGCTGGGACGGCGGCGCCGGCGGGCGCGGGGTGAGCAGCCGGCGGACGAGAACGGCCGCCCCCGCCCCGATCGCCGCCCCGGCCAGGACGTCGCTCGGATAGTGGACGCCGGTGTACACGCGGGAGAACGCGACGGACGCGGCCAGCGGCGCGACCAGCGCGCCCCAGCCGCGGGACTCCAGGGCGACCCCGGTGGCGAACGCGGCGGCGGAGGCGGCATGGCCCGAGGGGAAGGAGGTGGTGACCGGCTGCGCCTTCAGGTGCCGGATCGCCGGGACCGCGTCGAGTATCGGACGCCGCCGCCGCACCGCCCCCTTCGCGATCGTGTTCACGGTGGCGGAGGCCACGGCGAGTGAGGCGACGCCCCGTACGGCGGCCCGGCGGGCCTTCACGCCGCCGAGGCCGGAGAACGCCATGGTGGCGGCCAGTCCGAGCCACAGGCGGCTGCGGTCGGCGGTGTGGCTCAGCCCGGGCAGGGCGCGTTCGGCGCCGGGCCAGTGGCGGTCGGCCACGGCGGCGAAGAGCGCGTGGTCCCAGGTGCGCAGTCGTCCAGGCATACGCGGGCGTCTACCCCGTCCCGGCCGCGCCTCACCTGGACGTTTCGCACGGGGCGTGGGGCGCGCTCAGGGGCGCAGGGCGCGCATGAGGAGGTCGGCGAGCTGGTCGGCCACCTGCTGCGGGGTGAGCCTGCCGTCGGCGCGGTACCAGGCGGAGAGGTGGTGGACGGAGCCGAAGTGGTAGTCGACGACCAGCTCGGCGGAGGTGTCGCGGCAGAACACGCCCGCGCGCTGGCCCTCCTCCACCAGGGCCCGGAACCGCTCGTGGTAGCGCCGCCGCTCGGCCCTGACCTGCTTCTGCTTCTCGGGGCTGAGCTGGTGCATGGACCGGAAGAAGATGGCGGCGTCGTCGAGGTTCTCGATACTGGTCACGACGACGTCGGCCGCGGCGGCGCGCAGCCGTTCCGCCACGGGCGCGTCGCCCGCCGCCACCTGGTCGAGCCGCTCCTGCTGGAGGCGCAGCAGCCGGGCGTAGATCTCGTGGAGGAGGTCGTCCTTGGAGCCGAAGTAGTGGTACATCGCCCCCTTGGTGACGCCCGCCCCCTCCACGATCTCCTGCACGGAGGTGCGGTCGTAGCCCTGCTCGGCGAAGAGGCGGGTGGCCGTGGCGAGCAGCCGCTGCGGCACGGGTGCCGGGGCCGGTGCGGCGTCCGTCATGTGCGGGCCCCCTTCTCCAGCTTGCGCTGGACGGCGTTCATCCCGCCGAGCCAGCCGTCCGGGTCGGTGACGCGGGCGGTGGCGTACCCGGCGACCTCGGGGTGCGGCAGGACGAGGAAGCGGCCCTCGGCGACGGCCTCGTGCAGCGCCTCGGCCACCGCGTGCGGCTCGATGGCGGTGGGCGCCAGGAGCAGGTCCCCGGCGGGCCCGGCCGCGCGCAGCATGTCGGTGCGCACGCCCTGCGGGCACAGCGCGTGCACCTCGATGCCCCGGTGCCGGTAGGTGACCGACAGCCACTCGGCGAACGCGAGCGCCGCGTGCTTGGTGACGCTGTAGGGCGCGGAGCCGACCATGGTGAGCAGCCCGGCCGCCGAGACGGTCGCCACGAACCGGCCGCCGCTCCGCTCCAGCCAGTGCGGCACGAGGGCGCGCGCGGCCCGCACGTGCGCCATCACGTTGACGTCCCAGGCCGCGTCCCACACCTCGTCGGGTGCTTCGGGCCCCCCGCCGGGCGCGACGCCGGCGTTGGCGCAGAACACGTCGATCCGGCCGTCGAGCAGCTCCAGCGCCTCGGGCACGATCGCGGAGGCGTCACCGGGCAGCGGGGTGCCGCCGATGTCGGCGGCCACCGCCTCGGCGCGACGCGCGTCCAGGTCGTTGACGAGTACGCGGGCGCCGCGTTCGGCGTAGCTGCGGGCGAGGGCCTCGCCGATGCCGCCGCCCGCCCCGGTCACCACCACCGTCGTCCGCCGTGTGTCGGTCATGCGCGCGTCCTTCCCCTCGGGGCTCCCGCGTGGGCCTGGCCCGGTGACGCGGGACGCGCACCGGGAAGCGACAGACTAACCAGTCGGTATGACCGGGCGGAACCCCCGTCGCGGGAGCCCTCCCCGGCCACCGGGCACGCGTGCGGCGAGCGGCCGGGGGTAGACGGGAGCCGATTGCGTGTGTGGCACGTCCCATCCGCAGCCACTCGGTGGTCAGGTCCCTGCAGACGGAGGTGGGATACCTTGGCCGGCTTCAGAGCACTCGCCGCACAGGTCCGCGACCCGGCTCGCGCGCCGTCCCAGCGACGGCAGGCCCTGCGCAAATGTCTCGAACGATTCGCCCCCTACGGACACCGCGCGACCTGGCTGCACCTGTGCGCCCGGGCCGGCGTCGACCCCGACGACCGGTCACCGGAGGCCGGACGGCTGGTCGCGGCGCTGGAGGAGCTCGAGGAGGCCCGCGCGCTGTGGCTCTCCTACGAACGGGAGTCCGCCCGCCGCAGGCGCGCGCAGAAGCACCTGGGCATCCGGCAGCCGACGGCGCTGGACGACTGGCACAGCCGCACCTGGGGCGGCCGGGCGCTGCTGCGCTTCGACGATCCGGCGAACGTCCCGCGCGTCCGCCTCGCGGTCGTCCTGCGCGGTCTGATCGCCGCCATGGAGAGCGAGGCGGGAGGCGGTGCCCGGGCGCCGGCCCTGGCCGCCGGGTGACGTCACCGGGCCGTTGACACGGGCACGCCCCGCACGCATCCTGAGCAAGCGCTTAGGGCGTGCCCCGGCGTGCGCCCATCCCACGACCGCGAGAGAGGCAGTGCGACATGGCGGAACCCCGGGTCTTCGCATCGGTGACGGAGCTGCGGGAGGCGGTCGGCGCCGAGCTCGGCCCCAGCGACTGGCTGGAGGTCGACCAGAAGCGCATCGACCTGTTCGCCGAGGCCACGGGCGACCACCAGTGGATCCACGTCGACCCGGAGAAGGCGGCCGAGGGGCCGTTCGGTACGACGATCGCGCACGGCTACCTGACGCTGTCGCTGCTGCCGGTGCTCGTGCCGCAGGTGCTGCGCGTCGAGGGCGTGCGCATGGGCGTCAACTACGGGGTGAACAAGGTGCGGTTCCCCGCGCCCGTCCCCGTCGACTCACGGGTGCGGGCCGCCGCGCGGATCGCCGACGTCCGCGAGGCGGGCGACGGCGTGCAGTGCACGGTCCAGGTGACCGTCGAGCGGGAGGGCGGCGACAAGCCCGTCTGCGTCGCGGAGACGGTCGTCCGGTACTACACCTGAGGAGTCGACGGGCTCCGGGGCACGTCAGCCGCGGACGCCCACCATGCGCAGGGCCAGATCGGCGTAGAAGGCGCCGATCTCGTCCGGCGTGCGGCGTCCGCCGGGCGTGAACCAGCGGGCCACGTCCACACACAGGGACAGCACCGCGAGGGCGGTGCCCCGGGCGTCGACGACGTCGAACTCCCCCGCCGCCGCGCCGTCGGCCAGCAGCGCGCGCATGACCTCCTCCGAACGGCGGCGCAGGCCGACGATCTCCGTGTAGTGCTCCTCGCCGAGCGCGGACAGCTCGTACTGCACCACCCGGGCCGTGGTGTGGTGCTCGGCGTGCCAGCGCACGAACGTGCGCACCGCCGCGCCGAGCCGGTCGGCGTGGCTGCCGGGCCCGGCCGCGGCCTCGGTCAGCAGCCGGACGGACCGCTCGTGGCCGACCCGGCTGATCTGGAAGAGCAGTTCTTCCTTCGTCCGGAAATGGATGTAGAGGGCGGCGGGGCTCATGCCCGCGCGGCCCGCGATGTCGCGGGTGGTGGTGGCGTGGAAGCCGCGCTCGGCGAAGGCGTCGACGGCCGCCACGAGCAACCTGCGCGCCGCCTCGGGCGCGACCGAGCCCCAGGAGTCCTCTCGGGCGTCGCCCCGGGCCCGTGCCCCCGCGCTGGCCTCCTGTGCCATCTGGTTTCGCCCCGCTTCTCTCGACCGGGCGAACACCATACATCGGCGGCTGAGCGGCTGCTCAGGCCGCGGGCGGGCCGGTCAGAAGGCGGAGACACCGGTCAGGGCCCGGCCGATCACGAGCTTCTGGATCTGACTGGTGCCCTCGTACAGGGTCATGACGCGGGCGTCCCGCAGCAGTTTGCCGACGGGGAACTCGTCGATGAAGCCGTAGCCGCCGAAGACCTGCACCGCGTTGTTGGCCGCGCGCACGGCGGCCTCGGAGGCGTAGAGCTTGGCGACCGAGGACTCCGTCGCGAAGGGCCGCTCCCGGTCGATGAGGTCGGCGACGCGCCAGGTGAGCAGCCGGGCGGCGTCGACGTCCACGGCGATGTCGGAGATCAGCTCCTGCACGAGCTGGTGGTGGGCGATGGTCCGGCCGAACTGCTCGCGGCCGCCCGCGTAGTCGACGGCGGCGTCCAGCGCGGCCTGGGCGATGCCGACGCAGCCGGCGGCCACGGACATCCGACCCTTCGCGAGCGCGGACATGGCGACCGAGAACCCCTTGCCGACGGGCCCGAGACGGGCCGAGTCCGGCACCCGGACGCCGTCGAGGACCAGTTCGGCGGTGGCCTGGCCACGCAGCCCGAGCTTGCCGTGGATCTCCCGCCGGGTCAGCCCCGGGGCGTCGGCGGGGACCAGGAAGGCGGTGACGCCCCGGTGCCCCGGTTCGTCACCGGTGCGCGCGAAGAGGAGGACGACGTCGGCCCAGGTTCCGTTGGTGATGAACGTCTTGCCGCCGTCGACGGTCCAGTCGCCGCCCGCCGGGGCCCGCCGGGCACGGGTGGTGAGGCTGCCCGCGTCCGAGCCGGTGCCCGGCTCCGTCAGCCCGAAGCAGCCCAGCGCCTCGCCCGAGGTGAGGCCGGGCAGCCACCGGTGCTTCTGCTCCTCGCTCCCCCAGGCGGCGATGGTCTTGGCGACGAGGCCGAGGGAGACGGACAGCACCCCGCGCACGGCGGAGTCGCCACGGCCGAGTTCCTCGGTCACCAGGCAGTACGCCAGGTGGTCGCCCTCGCAGCCGCCGTACTCCTCGGGGATCGTGAGCCCCAGGAAGCCGAGGTCGCCCAGGCGGCGGACGATGCCCCGGTCGATGCTCTCCGCCCGGTCCCAGGCGGCGGCGTGCGGCGCGATCTCACGGTCCACGAAGTCCTTGGCCAGCGTGCGGACGGCGCGCTGCTCCTCGGAGAGCTCCAGATCCACGGCGGTACCTCGCTGTCTTCCGGCGGTGACGCCCTACGGCGTCGCGGCGCCGTAAATCTATCACCGATAGGTTTTGGTCGGGCGGCTCTAATATGGGCGCCATGGCCCGCCCCCGCAAGCCCCTCCTCAGCCGTGACCGGATCGTCGAGACGGCCCTGTCCCTCGTCGACGGCGAGGGACTGGACGCCGTCTCCACCCGGCGGCTCGCCGCCGAACTCGGCGTGAGCGGGCCCTCGCTCTACCACCACTTCCGCACCAAGGACGGCATCCTGGACGCCGTGGCCGACCGGGTCTGCGCCGATGTCGACCTGTCGATGTTCGAGGACGGGACCGAGTGGCGCGCCGCCCTGGACGCCTGGGCGCGCTCCTACCGGGCGGCCCTCGCGGCGCACCCGAACATCGTCCCGTTCCTCGCCCAGGGGCCCGGACGGCGGCCGAGCCAGCTGCGCATGGCCGACGCGGTGTTCGGCGCCATGACGGCGGCCGGCTGGCCGCGCGCGCACGCCACCCACATCGGGGCGCTGATGCGGTACTTCGTCGCCGGTTCGGCCCTCGGCTCCTTCGCCCGGGGCTTCGTGGACGACGCCGCCCTCTACGCCCGGGACTACCCGCACCTGGACCAGGCCCACCTGCTGGCCGAGCACCAGCAGCAGGTGGACGACGGCGCGTTCGAGACGGGACTGCGCGCCCTCCTCGACGGTCTGGCCCTGCGCTACCGCTCGGCCACCGGCCGCCGCACGACCGACACCCGGCGGCACGCGCCCCCTTGCTAGGGTGCGCCGATGCCATCGACCAAGCAGTTCCAAGTCACCTTCGACTGCGCGGAACCCGAGCGGCTCGCCCGCTTCTGGTGCGAGGTGCTGGGGTACGTCGTCCCGCCGCCGCCGACGGGGTTCGCCACGTGGGAGGAGTTCAACCGCGCCCAGGCCGCCGAGGACCGGAACGCCTCGTGCGCCTGCGTCGACCCCTCGGGCGCGGGACCGCGCCTCTACTTCCAGCGGGTGCCCGAGGGCAAGACCGCCAAGAACCGGCTGCACATCGACGTACGGGCCGGTACCGGGCTCGTCGGCGAGAAGCGCCTCGCCGCACTCGAAGCCGAGTGCGCCCGGCTGCTCCCGCTCGGTGCGGTCCGGGAACGGCTCCTGTACGACGGCCACGACGCGTGCATCGTGATGCGGGACATCGAGGGCAACGAGTTCTGCCTCGACTGACGCGGCCGACGCGGCTCACCCGGCTGACCCGACCGAACGGTGGTGGGCCCGGCGGTGGGCGCGCCCACCGCCGGGGCCCGTCAGAAGACGACGAGGGCGCGCGCGCCGCGCCCGGCCAGCATGGCGGAGAAGGCGTCGGGGACGTCGGCGAGCCCGATCCGGTCGGTCACCAGCGAGCCGAGGTCCAGCCGTCCCGCGTGAACGTGTTCGGCCAGGACCGGGACGTCCCTCGCCGGTTCGCTGTTGCCGAAGACGCAGCCCGAGAGCGTCCGGGCGAAGTGGAAGATCTCCAGCGGCGAGAAGGAGACCTGCTCCTGCTTGCCGCCGATGCCGACGACCGTCGTGCGGCCACCGCGCCGGGTGGAGGACCACGCGGCGCGGATGGTCTCCGCGCGGCCGACGCACTCGACGGCCACGTCGACCCCGTCGCCGCCGGTGAGGGAGCGGATCTCCTTGGCGGTGGCCTCGGTGGCCAGGAGGAAGTCGGTCGCCCCGGCGGCGCGGGCCAGCTCCTCCTTCCCGGGTGAGACGTCCACCGCGACGATCCGGTCCGCCCCCGCGATCCGTGCGGACTGGAGGGCCGCGAGACCGACCCCGCCCACGCCGAAGACGGCCACCGACTCCCCCGGCGCGACCCGGGCGCTGTGGTGGACGGCTCCGTACCCGGTCAGCACGGCGCAGCCGAGCAGCGCCGCGTCCGTCAGGGGCACCCCGGCGGGCAGCGGCAGGACGGCCCGCTCGGCCACGACGGTCTCCTCCGCGAAGGCGGCCGTGCTGAGCCCGGGGTAGAGGTCGCCCCCGGCGGCGTCGCGGGCGTAGGGGACGGTGGTGGCCGCGTTGGCGTGCGGGCACAGCCACGGCTCGCGCAGCTCCGCGCAGAAACGGCACCGGCCGCAGGAGGGCGCCCAGTTGAGGATCACCCGGTCCCCGGGGGCGACGGCGGTGACGCCCTCCCCCACGGCGGTCACCGTCCCGGCACCCTCGTGCCCCAGCACGGCGGGGACGGGCTGGCGCAGGGTGCCGTTGGACAGGGACAGGTCGGAATGGCACACCCCGGCCGCCGCCAGGGCGACGCGCACCCGACCCGGCCCGGGGGCGGGCAGGTCGATCTCGGCGATCTCCAGCGGGGCGCCCACGGCGGGCAGGACGACGGCACGGACCACGGCGTGCGGCTCCTTCGGTTTCTCATACGGCGGACGGGAGGGGCTGGGACGGGAGGGCGCTAGAACTGGAGGGACTTCGTCTGGAGGTACTCGGCCAGTCCGTGCCGGCCCAGCTCCCGGCCGATCCCGGAGTGCTTGTACCCGCCGAAGGGGGCCAGCGGGTTGAACCGGCCGCCGTTGATGTCGACCTGCCCGGTGTCCATGCGGCGGGCGAACGCGGCGGCCTCGGCGTCGTCCGCCGCCCAGACCGCGCCGGCCAGGCCGTAGACGGTGTCGTTGGCGACGCGGACGGCGTCCTCGACGCCGTCGTACTTCAGGATGCTCAGGACGGGCCCGAAGATCTCCTCTTGGGCGATGGTCATCTCCGGGGTGACGTCGGCGAAGACGGTGGGCCGGACGTACCAGCCGCGCGGCCGGTCCTCGGGGGCACCCGGTCCTCCGGCGACGAGTCGGGCGCCCTCGGCGATCCCCTGCTCGATGTAGCCCGTCACGCGGTCCCGCTGCGGGGCGCTGACCAGCGGCCCGAGGCGGGTCTCCTCGTCGACCGGGTCGCCGGGGACGTACCGGGCGACGGCCCGCGCGGCGAGTTCGACGGCCTCCTCGTAGTGCTCGGCGTCGACGAGCAGGCGCGTCCAGGCGCTGCACGTCTGGCCGGAGTTGGCCATGACGTTGGCGACCCCCACCTTCACGGCCTTCGCCAGGTCCGCGCCGGGGAGGACGACGTTGGCCGACTTGCCGCCCAGCTCCAGGGCGACGGGCTTGAGGGCCGCTCCGGCGGTGGCGCCGATCCGACGGCCGACGGCGGTGGAGCCGGTGAACGAGATCAGGTCCACGCCCGCGTGCTCCGCGAGCGCTTCCCCCGCCTCGGGGCCGTAGCCGGTGACGAGGTTGAACACCCCGGCCGGGAGGCCCGCCTCGTGCACGGCTTCGGCGAAGAGCTGGGCCACCAGCGGGGTGTTCTCGGCCGGCTTGAGCACGACCGTGCACCCGGCGGCGAACGCGGGCGCGGCCTTGGCGACGATCTGGTGCAGCGGGTAGTTCCAGGGCGTGATGGCCCCGACGACGCCGATCGGCTCCTGGTGGACCGTCGAGTTGCCGACGCGTTCCTCGAAGGCGTACTCGGCGGCGAGGGTGGCGTAGGACCCGGCCACGGCGGCGGGCAGGTCGGCGTGGACCGCGCGGGAGAAGGAGAGGGGTGCGCCGAGCTCGGCGGTGACGGTCGCGGCGATCTCCTCGCGGCGGGCCTTCAGCACCTCGGCGAGGACGGCGATCCGGGCGGCGCGATCGGCGGGCGGGGTGGCCGCCCAACCCGGCAGCGCGTCGCGGGCGGCGCGGACGGCCGCGTCCACGTCCTCCGCGCGGCCCGCCGGAACGCGGCCGACGACCTCCTCCGTGGCCGGGTTGCGGACCTCGATCGCGTCGCCGCCGGCCTCTCGCCAGGCGCCGCCGATGTAGTGAGCGTCATGTGCCATGAAGCCAACCTAACGCCGCTAGGTTACGCGTGTCAGCCACGCCACGGAGTGCCGTGGCTCACCCCGCGACCCTCCTGCCCGCCCCCGGAGGCCGGCAACCCGCACCGGCCGGCACCCCGCCCCGAACAGCCCCACGGGTGTTGCTTATGCCGCCGGGATTCCTATGATGTCGCATAGGAATAGGCGCGGCGGGAGTGAGAGCGACATGAGCAGCGGGGACCAGGCCCGGACGACCACCGGGCAGGCGGCCGGACCGGACGGCATCACCTACCTTTCCGGCTTCGGCAACGAGCACAGCAGCGAGGCCGTGCCCGGCGCGTTGCCCATCGGGCGCAACGCACCCCAGCGCGCCCCGCTCGGCCTCTACGCCGAGCAGCTGAGCGGCACGGCGTTCACCGAGCCCCGGGCGCACAACCGGCGCTCGTGGCTCTATCGCATCCGGCCCTCGGCCGCCCACCCCGGGTTCGTGCGGCTGGAGGGGGGCCGCACGAACCCGGCCCTGCGCACGGCGCCCTTCACCGAGGTGCCCGACCCCAACCGGCTGCGCTGGGGCGCGCCGCCCAAGGCCCCGGCCGGCACCGACTTCCTCGACGGCCTGTGGACGGTCGGCGGCAACGGCGACGTGACCCAGCGCAGCGGCATGGCCGTGCACCTGTACTCGGCGACCGCCTCCATGACGGACCGCGTCTTCAGCGACGCCGACGGCGAGCTGCTGATCGTCCCGCAGGACGGCGGCCTGCTGCTGCACACCGAGTTCGGCGTGCTGCGCGCCGAGCCGGGCCACTGCGCGCTGATCCCGCGCGGGGTGCGGTTCCGGGTGGAGCTGCTGGGCGCCCACGCGGGCGGCTACGTCTGCGAGAACTACGGGCAGCCGTTCACCCTGCCCGACCTCGGGCCGATCGGGGCGAACGGCCTCGCCAACGCGCGGGACTTCCTCGCCCCCACCGCCGCCTACGACGACGCCGACCGGCCGGTCGAGGTCGTCAACAAGTTCTGCGGGCACCTGTGGGCCGCCACGTACGACCACTCGCCGCTCGACGTCGTCGCCTGGCACGGCAACCTCGTCCCCTACGTCTACGACCTGCGCCGCTTCAACGTGATCGGCTCCATCAGCTACGACCACCCCGACCCGTCCATCTTCACGGTGCTGACCTCCCCCTCGGACACCCCGGGGCTGGCGGGCGTCGACTTCGTCGTCTTCGCCCCGCGCTGGCTGGTGGGCGAGGACACCTTCCGGCCGCCCTACTTCCACCGCAACGTGATGAGCGAGTACATGGGCCTGATCGAGGGCGCCTACGACGCGAAGGCGGAGGGCTTCGTGCCGGGCGGCGGCTCGCTGCACAACATGATGTCGGCCCACGGCCCGGACCGGGAGACGTTCGACCGCGCGAGCGCGGCCGAACTGAAGCCGCAGAAGATCGACGACGGCCTGGCGTTCATGTTCGAGACCCGGTGGCCGGTGATCGCGACGGAGCAGGCCATGGCGGCCGGACACCGGCAGCACGACTACGACGAAGTGTGGCAGGGTCTTGAGCGACACTTCCACAACTGACGCTCGGTCCTGAGCGACCGGGAGGCACGGTGACCCTCTTCGCTCCTGACTCCGTGGAGCTCAACCGCAAGCTGCCGCTGTGGTACCAGGTCTCGCAGTCGCTGCGGGCCTCGATACTCGGCCGCCCGCCGAAGGCCCCCCTGCGGCTGCCGACGGAGGAGGCGCTGGCCGAGCACTACGGCGTCAGCGTCCTCACCATGCGGCAGGCGCTCAAGGAGCTGGAGACGGAGGGGCTGATCACCCGGCACCGGCGGCGCGGCACGTTCATCGAGCCGGACGCCCGCCGGGGCCGTCCCGTGCGGCTGCTGGGCTCCGTGGACGCCATCGTGGCCCAGCAGTCCGGCGAGGACACCACGCTGCTGGGCCACGGTCCGGCCCCGGTACCGGCGGAGCTGGCGGAGTTCTTCCCCGGCCACACCGAGGCCGTCGCCTACCGGCGGCTGCGCCGCGACCGCACCAGCGGCGAGGCGACGAACTGGGCGGAGAACCTGCTGCGCCCGGACGTCGCCGCCCGCGTCGAGCCGGACGCCCTGCGCCGCATGCCGATGACGAAACTGCTGCGCGACGAGGTGGGGGTGCGGATCAGCCGCATCACGGACACGGTGGAGGCCCGGCTCGCCGACCCGGAGACGGCCCGGCTGCTGGACGTCCCGCTGCTCAGCCCGATCCTGCACTACACGGGCGTGACGTTCGACGAGGAGGGACGGGTCGTCGACGTGGCACGCATCCACTACCGCGGGGACCGCTTCTCCTTCTCCGTCACGGTGGAGAACCTCGGCGACGACACCGAGGCCTGACCGGGGCGGGGGTGGGAACGGTCAGGCGGGAGTGCCGTGCCGGGGCAGCGGTGGGTGCCGACGGGTGCCGGGGAGCGCGGCAACGCCGACGCGGGGCCGGGGCCCGCTCAGCCCCGGCCGCCGAAGAGGGTGCGGCGCAGCCGACGCAGCGGCGCGAACAGCGAGACACGCCCGCCACGGCTCGTACGGCTGCGGGCGGCGTCCTGCGTGGTCAACTCCCGCATCAGCGACATGGCCTCCTCGGCCTGGCCCTGCGGCACGGCCGGACCGCCGATGACACTCAGATGCCGGTCCAGACGCGAAGCGGTCGCGCCCGTACGGCAGTTGATCGCGGGAATCCGCGCTCTGCTGCGCACTGTTATCTGCTCCATGACACTCCCCACCCGTACGACGGCACCCGGCCCGGGCAGGCCCAAGCCTATCGCCCGCGATGGACCGGCGGGTATCCCGGTCATAGGACACACCTGCCCCGCAGGGGCGTTGGCGAAGCCTTTCACATGTCGCGGCCTCGTGTCGCACGCGCCCGGCGCCACTGCGCGCCCCGCGCACGACCCCACGCGCCGGGGGCGGGCACCGGTGCGCCCGCAGACCGCGCCCCGTCCGCCCGTCGCCGCTGACCGGGCGCCCTTGACGGGGCCTTCGGACGAGGCCAGATTGTGCAGCCTGACATCCGGCGCTTCGGGGGGCGAAGCCGTTATGTACACCACCTCGCACCACTCCTCACCGGGCGGGCCGACCCCCGCGGCCCTGCCCGGTCCGCCGGGCCGACGGCTGCGCGCCCTGCCCGCCGAACTCCCGGTCGGGCTGTCCGTCGCCGCGACGGGAGCCGTGCTCGTCCTGTTCGACGTCGGCGCACCGCTGCGGGCCCCGCTCACCTTCTTCTTCCTGCTGGCCGCGCCCGGCGCGGCGCTCGCCCTCGCCCTGCGCGTTCTGGACCCGCTGAGCCGGGCGGCGGTGGCGCTCACCGGCTCGATCGCCGTCAACCTCCTGGTCGCGCAGGGGCTGCTGGCCCTGGACGGCTGGTCGGCACGGGGCGGCGTGACCGCGATCGCCATGCTGAGCGGCGCGGGCCTGGTCGCCACCGTCCTGTCCACCCGCCCGCGTCGCGCGGCGTCCGCTCCGGCCGTTCCGCCCGCCCCGGAACCACCGCACGCGGGCTGACCACGGCCCCACCCGCCCCGGTACCCGGCGCGGAAACGACCCGGGAAACACGGGTGCGTCGTGCCGCGCCGTGCCCGATCATGGGCCGCATGCCCAACGCGCCCCAGGAGCCCAGCAGCAGCGAAGCCACCGAAGCCCACCCGGCGCCCGACCTGCCGCCGGTGGCCTCCCTCCCCGCCGCCACGCCGCCCGAGGACGGCCTGCCCATCCGCCTGACCATGGACGACGCCGACTCGCCGGCCGACGTCATCGACGCCCTGTTCCTGAGCCGGTTCGTCACCGGGGCGCAGCCCTTCGCCCGGGGCCGGTCCCTGGAACGCACCAAGCGGACCAGCACCCTGCTGCCGCCCGGCGCCCGGGTGCTGCGCGACTCGCGCGAGGGCGACCGCCGTTGCACGCTCGCCGAGGGCGACGGCTGGACCGCCCTGGTCTCCCGGTGGCCGCGCCGGGCGGACGTCACCGTCACGGCGGTGAGCCAGGAGCTGGCCGACGAGCGGCTCGGCCAGGCGCTGGAGGACGCCGCCGACGAGCCGGAGCCGCAACCGGCCGACGTCCCCATGGGGTTCTGGTACGTCTCACCCCTGCGCGGCGCGATCCGCACCACGCGGCAGATCGCGGCCGCGTCCTGGGACGAGGTGCGGGACAACTACACCGCACCGGTCGCCGACGCGCTGGGCGGCCTCATGAAGCTCACCCCGGACGACATCAGCGGTCGGCTGCTCCTCCTGCACGGCCCGCCGGGCACCGGCAAGACGTCCGCCCTGCGCACGCTGGCACGCTCCTGGCGGGAATGGTGCCAGGTGGACTGCGTCCTGGACCCGGAGCGGCTGTTCAACGACATCGGCTACCTCATGGACATCGCCATCGGGGAGGACGACGGAGAGGGCGGCACCGGCCGCTGGCGGCTGCTGCTCCTGGAGGACTGCGACGAGCTGATCCGCGGGGAGGCCAAGCACGCGGCGGGCCAGGCGCTGTCCCGGCTACTGAACCTGACGGACGGTCTGCTGGGCCAGGGCCGCAACGTGCTCGTCGGCATCACCACCAACGAGGACCTGGAACGGCTGCACCCCGCCGTCGTGCGCCCCGGCCGCTGCCTGGCCCGCGTCGAGGTGGGCCCGCTGACCCGGGCCGAGGCGGTGGGATGGCTGGGCACCGGGGAGGGCGTCGGCCCGGACGGCGCCACGCTCGCCGAGCTCTACGCCCTGCGGCGCGGCTCCGCGCCGGCCGGCGTCCCCGTCCAGACCACCCCCACCCCCGAGGGCCTGTACCTGTGAGTGCCCCGCCGGTGGCGGACGGGGGCGCTCAGTCGTAGACGGCGCGGAGGGCTTCGCGGGCGGTGGTGAGGGCCGCTTCGTGGTCCAGGCCGAGACGCCGCACGTGGCGCGCGTAGCTCTGGGCGGCCTCGGCGGCGGCCCGGGACGCGGCGTCCCCGGCCGCCGCGACGAAGGTGCCGGCCCGGCCGCGCGTCTCGATCACGCCGTCGGCCTCCAGCGTGCGGTACGCCTTGGCCACCGTGTTGGCCGCGAGGCCGAGTTCGGCGGCGAGTCCGCGCACCGTGGGCAGCCGGTGGCCGACCGGGAGCCGGCCCGAGCGGGCCTGCTCGGCGATCTGGCCGCGCAGTTGCTCGTAGGGGGCGGTGGCCGACGTCGGGTCGATGGTGAGGTGCAGCGCCAAGGGTGCTCTCCTGCGGGCTGGGGCGGACGGGCGGCGCGGGCGGGCGCCGCGTGGGTCGGCGCGCGGTCCCGCCGAAGACGATAGAGGTCCGCGCCGTCCGGCCCGATCGGGCCCCGGCGTTGTCGGGAGCGGACAGCCGGACGGGGTCCGGGAGGCGGCACCGCGCCTCCCGGACCCCGTCGGCCCTGCGTGCGTACCGGTCAGCGGCACCACGGGATGTAGTCGAGGTTCTTCACGTAGCGGGCGGTCACCCAGCCCTTGCGGTCGTAGAGCTTGTACCAACGGTTGTTGCCGTCGATGTTCTGGCCCTTGACCTTGCAGGCGATCTTGATCTTGGCGTGGTACGGGTAGGCGCCCAGCACCTTCGAGTGGGTGGTCGGCTTGCTGCGGATGTTGACGCCGCGCCAGGTGACGACCTTGCCCCAGCGGACGTGGGAAGCGGCCTCCGCCGTGTGGTCGGCGGTCTCCTCGACGGCGGCCTCGGGGGCGGCCTGCGTCGTACCGGACGTCTGCGGCTGCTCCTCGTCGGCCAGGGCGGGCGCGGCACCCAGCACCCCGAGCGCCAGGGCGCCGGCCGTCAACGCGACGGTCGTCTTCATGGACTTCAGCACGGATTCTCCTCTTGGGTCAGGTCATCGCGGGCGGCACCGGGGTACGGCACACCACCGGTCGCTCGACTCCACGTGTCGTCATGAGCATGAGCGGCCCGTTGGACGGCTCCCGGGTGCCATTCCGACAGCTCACCCGTTAGGCCCAGGAGTTCCGGGCTCCGATGGAGTAGGCGGCCGTCAGTTCCGGGCGAGGGCGAGCAGCCGGGTGGCGGTGTTCCAGTTGCGTGCCGTCGCGGTGACGCCACCGCGTTCGACGGCTCGGATCACCCGTGCGGCGAGTTTGGAGCGGCCGATGCCGTCGGGGCAGTGCAGGTAGAGGGTCCGGTCGAGGAGGCGGAAGGAGTCCGGTGTCCCGGGGGGCTCGGCACCGAGGGCGTCGAGGGCGCCCCGGACGGCCGCGTCCGGCGGTGCGGAGAGGAAGACGCAGTGCAGGGAGGCGGGGACGTCGGTGGCCTCCGGGTAGGGGTTCGCGGCGAGCTCGGCGGCCAGTTCCGGCGGCGTGCGCGTGACGACGGGGACGGGGACTCCGTAGTCGGCCTCGATGCGGGCGGTCAGCGCGGCGGCGACCTGGGCGGGGGTGGCGTCCCCGGGCGCGGACAGGACGATGTTGCCGGTGCGGAGGTGGACCCGCACGTCGGTGAAGCCCAGCGCCTCGGCGAGGTCGCGCTGCTGCGCCATGCTGATCCTGACCCCGCCGACGTTGATGCCGCGCAGCAGGGCGATGTGCCGGGTCGTCATGCCGGCAGCCTCGCACACGGCTCCTACGTTAACCGGCTTTCAGCGGTCCCTTAAGCGCACCATAAGGAACGCCCCGGGCGCCGCGAACAGGCCCGATGGCGCCGGTCGGCGTGGTTAACGTGCTTCTCGTCAGGCGGAGTTCGACGGCCCGGGCCATCCCCCGGTGGCCGCCCCCACCGGCCGTCCTCCGACCCCCCACCCCTGCCTGAACCCTCGTGAAGGAGCCCGACGATGACCGCTCGCCGCAGCCGCAAGGCCGCCGCCCTCACCGCGCTCGGGGTGGCCCCGCTCGCGCTCACCGGCCTCACCGCGACGCCCGCCCTCGCCCACGGCTCGATGTCGGACCCGGTCAGCCGCGTGGCGGCCTGCTACGCGGAGGGCCCGGAGAGCCCGGACTCGGCGGCGTGCCGGGCCGCCGTCGCGGCCAGCGGGACCCAGGCGTTCTACGACTGGAACGAGGTGAACATCGGTGACGCGGCCGGCCGTCACCGCGAGATCGTCCCGGACGGCGAGCTGTGCTCGGCGGGCCGCGAGAAGTACCGGGGGCTCGACCTGCCGCGTGCCGACTGGCCCGCCACGGAGCTGAACAGTGGTGAGCACACCTTCCGGTACACGGCGACGGCACCGCACCGGGGTTCCATCGAGCTGTACGTGACGCGCGACGGCTACGACCCGACGCAGACGCTGACCTGGGCGGACCTGGAGCCGGAGCCGTTCGCGAAGGTCACCGACCCGACGCTGAGCGACGGTGCCTACGTCTTCGCCGGGGACGTCCCCGAGAAGTCGGGACGGCACCTGATCTACAGCATCTGGCAGCGCTCGGACAGCCCGGAGGCCTTCTACACCTGCTCGGACGTGACGTTCGGGGGCGAGAGCGCCCCGGCCGGGGAGCCGG
Source organism: Streptomyces sp. GSL17-111 (assembly GCF_037911585.1). Taxonomy (NCBI): domain Bacteria; kingdom Bacillati; phylum Actinomycetota; class Actinomycetes; order Kitasatosporales; family Streptomycetaceae; genus Streptomyces; species Streptomyces sp. GSL17-111. Next base: position 5,361,668 of record NZ_JBAJNS010000001.1, on the reverse strand, counting down.
GTGGCGGGGAACCGGACGCCGAGGAACCGGGCGCCGGGGCGGAGAAGGCCACGGTGGAGACCCAGGAGCCCGCGGCCCCGACGCGGGAGCAGATCGAGGAGGGCCGCGACCGGTCGAGCGTCAGCCACGACGGACACGGCGGTGACGGTGGGGACGAACCGGATCACAGCGGCCACAGCGGTCACAGCGGCGGCGACGGCCCCGAGCCGCTGGGCGACGGCACGGAGCTGGCGGGGCAGCGGGACGAGGTGAACCTCGCCGAGACCGGCGGCGACGACACCACCCGCACCCTGGCCGTCGGCGGCGCGGCGGCGCTCGCGCTCGGCACCGGAGTCGTCGTGCTGACGCTGCACCGGCGCGCGCTGGGGCGCCACCGCGCCTGACGCGGGCGGGCCGGGTCCCCGGCCCGCCCGTCCCGACCGGCCGCCCGGCGAGCCGCACCCTCGCCGGGCGGCCCGCGTACGTCCGCGTACCGGAGGGGTGGGCCACAGTTCGCGCAACGGTCGTCCGCCGTTGGGGCGCGGTCCCGGCGGGTCTTCCTAGGGTGAGGACGCCTCCCCCCGGACGACCCGCTACTTCGAGGAGACGATCTCCATGACGGACCACTCCACCCCGGCCGGTGACGGTGTCGAGCGGCGCGGCTTCCTGCGGGGTGCGGCGGGGGCCGCGGCCGCCGGCGTCGCCTTCTCGGCGCTCTCGGCACGCACCGCGTCGGCGGCGCCCGCCAAGTTCGACTTCGACCCCGGCTACGGCCCGCTCCGCCCCGTCAGGGACGAGGCGACGGGGCTGGAACTCCTGCTGCTGCCGCGCGGCTTCGAGTACGTCTCCTACGGCTGGACGAACGACGTCATGGACGACGGGGTCCGCACGCCCGGCGCACACGACGGCATGGCGGCGTTCCGGCACGGGGACCGCGTGCACCTCGTGCGCAACCACGAGCGCGGCGGCGGCGCGGCGTTCACCTCCCCCGCCTACAACGCGCAGGCGGGCGGCGGCACCACGACCCTCGTCTTCGACCCGGACGCGGGCCGGTGGCTGGAGTCCTACGGCAGCCTGGGCGGCACGATCCGCAACTGCGCGGGCGGTCCGACGCCCTGGGGTACCTGGCTGACCTGCGAGGAGACCTTCGAGACCCGGGCCGGCAAGCGGCACGGCTACATCTTCGAGGTCCCCAGCGAGGGCAAGGGCAACCCGGAACCGTTCACCGCCATGGGCCGGTTCAACCACGAGGCCGTCGCCGTCGACCCGGCCACCGGGTACGTCTACGAGACCGAGGACCGGGGCGACGCCTGCCTGTACCGCTTCGTGCCCGCCGTGCCGGGCGACCTGGCCCGGGGCGGGCGGTTGGAGGCCCTGCGCATCGGCGGCGGCGCCTACGACACCCGCCGGGACGGGGAGCGGGGGTACGGCACGGTGTCGTGGGTGCCCGTCGACGAGGCCGACCCGGCGGAGGACACCGTGCGGCGGCAGGCGCAGAGCCGGGGCGCGGCCGTGTTCGGCAGGCTGGAGGGCGCCTGGTACGGCAACGACCGGATCTACGTGATCTCCACCAACGGCGGCCCGGCCGGGCAGGGGCAGGTCTTCGAACTCGACCCGGCCACCGACCGCTTCCGCGTGCTGTTCGCCTCGCCCGGCGCGGAGGTGCTGAACGCGCCGGACAACATGTGCGTCAGCCCGCGCGGCGGCCTGGTGCTGTGCGAGGACGGCGGCGGCACCGAGTACGTCCACGGCCTCACCACCGAGGGCGAGATCTTCCGCTTCGCCGCCAACGCGGTGGACCTGCGCGGCGGCACGGCGGGCAAGGACGTCCGGCCGGACCTCTACACCGGTTCGGAGTGGGCCGGTTCGGTGTTCGAGCCGAAGAACGGCAACTGGCTGTTCGTGAACATCCAGACTCCCGGCATCACGCTGGCGATCACCGGCCCGTGGCGCAGGGGCGCGCTCTGACCGGTCCGTCGACGCCGTCCGCCGGGTCCGTCCGCACCGGCCGCCGGGCCGGTCACGCCGCGTCGCCCAGCCGGCCCGCCGGGTGGGCGGCGGCGGCCCCGAAGCGGCGCCGGGCCCGGTCGGCGGCGGCCTCCGCGCGGCGGGCCTTCTCCGCCCGGGGGTCGAGGGAGAGCTGACGGGAGGCGAGGTCGGCCGCCGTCAGGTCCTCGGCGCGCAGCGCCAGCGCCCGCACGCGGGCCCGCTGGAGGCCGAGCGCGTCGTGCAGCGCGTAGGCCAGCGCGGTCAGCGCCGGGGTGTGGGCGGTCGGCTCGGGCAGGGCGCGGGTGCGGGTCGTCGTGGAGCGGTCGGCGTACCGGACGGTGAGGGTCAGCGCGCGGGCCACCTGGGCGTCGTCGCGCATCCGGAACCCGAGGTCGTCGGCGAGGGTGAGCAGCACCCGACGGCGGACGTCCGCGTCCACCTCGTCGCGGCCGAAGCGGTGTTCGGCCGAGGCCGAGCGGGCCGGCGCGCTGGGCACGACGCGGGTGGGGTCCTCGCCCCGGGCCCGGTCCCGCAGGCGCCGGGCGGGGGCGGCGCCCAGGATGCGCTGGAGCGTCGCGGGCGGCGCGGCGGCGACGCGTCCCACGGTGTCCAGCCCGTAGGCGCCGAGGCTCCGGGCGGTCGCGGGGCCGACACCGTGCAGGGCGGCGACCGGCTTGGGCGCCAGGAAGGCGGCGACGGCGCCCGGGTCGTCGGGTACGGTCCGCACCCGGCCGGGCGGCCCGTCGTGCGCGGCCATCCGGGCCAGCAGCGGGTTCCCGCCGACGCCCACGGTGCAGTGGACGCCGTGGTGGGCCAGGGCGCGGACCCGCACCAGCTCGGCCAGCTCCGGCGCCGTCCGCCCGAAGTACCGCAGGGCACCGCGCACGTCGGCGAGGGCGGCGTCCGGCGGGAGCGCCTGCACGACGGGGGTGATGTCGGCGAGCAGGTCGAGGAGGTGCGGGTAGGACTCCTCGGTGCGGCCCGCGCCGAAGTGGACGTAGAGCACGTCTCCCATGGCGGATCACCCCGCGCTTCCGGGGCTGGAGTGCCACAGCTTGCGGCCACCCCGCCCGGCGCTCGCGGGGCTCTCCGCGCCCCCGGGGCCGACGCTCCCGGGGCCGACGCTCTTGGGCCCGGCCTTCTTGGGCGGCTCACCGGCCGGGCGCAGGTCGGCCCAGGGGTGCATCGCGTAGCCGGTCGCCATGCGGATGCGACGGTCCGACGCGCCGTCCCCCGGTTCCTCCCCGGCCCCGGGGGGCGGTTCGGCCAGCCGGGCGGCGACGGCGTCCAGGCCCCCGGCGCGACGCAGTTCGACCAGCTCGGCCAGGTCCCAGGCGGCGGCGCCGACGACACTGAAGCTGCGCGGTCCGCGCCGCTGCACCACCCCGCGGACCAGCAGCAGCCAGGAGTGGAAGACGGTGTGGGCGCAGGCGGCGTGGCTGTCCTCGAAGAACGCCAGGTCGGTCAGGCCGGTGCCGTCGTCGAGGGTGACGAAGACGACGCGCTTGCCGGAGCGGATCGGCGGCGTCTGGGTGGCGACCTTGGCCCCGGCCACCAGCACCGTCTCACCGTGCCGGGCGGTGGCGAGCCGGCGGGCGGGGCGGACGCCGAGTTCGCCGAGGAAGGCGTGGTGGTCGGTCATGAGATGGCGGGAGGCGTCCATGCCGAGCACACCGAGCTCGGCGCCGAGCCGTTCGTCGCGGTCGAGGTCGGGCAGCCCGGCGGGCGGTGGGGCGGTGGCGTGGACCTCCCCGGCCAGGGGCAGTTGCTGGGCGCCGCTCCCCCGCCGCCCGCCGCGGTGGAGTTCGGCGAGGTGGAGGAGCAGGTCGCGGCGGTTGTCCCCGAAGGCGTCGAGGGCGCCGACCCTGGCCAGGTTCTCGGCGACGGGCCGGGGCGGCCGGGCGCGTTCGAGCAGGTCGTGCAGGGAGTGGTAGGGCTGCCCGGCGGCGATGCGCGCGGCGTCCGCCTCGCTGATGCCGCGCACCTCGCCGAGCGCCAGCCGCACACCCCAACGCCGCTCCCCCGACGGCGATTCGGACTCCAGTTCGATTCGATAGGCGACGTCCGACCGGTTCACGTCCAGCGGGAGCACGGGCACCCCGTGCCGCCGGGCGTCCGCGAGCAGCAGCCGCTTGGGGTACATGCCCGGATCGTGGGTGAGCACGCCCGCGTAGAACGCCGCCGGGTGATGGGCCTTCAGCCAGGCCGACTGGTAGGTGGGGACGGCGAACGCGACGGCGTGAGCCTTGCAGAACCCGTACGCGCCGAACGCCTCGACGACGGCCCAGGTCCGCGCGACGACCTCCGGGGCGTAGCCGCGCCGCGCCGACTCCCGTTCGAACCAGGCGCGGATGCGCGGCTGGAGCTCCGGATCGGCCAGCGCCCGCCGGGTCTCGTCGGCGAAGGACTTGCCGCAGCCCGTCATCGTGTCCACGATCCGGATGACCTGCTCGTGGAAGACGACCACGCCGCAGGTCTCGGCCAGGGCGTCCTTCAGGTCCTCGTGCGGGTACGTCGGCGCCGTCCGGCCGTGCCGTGCCTCGATGAAGGGCCGCACCATGTCGGCTGCGACGGGCCCCGGCCGGAAGAGGCTGATGTCGACCACCAGGTCGTGGAAGGTGGACGGCTGGAGACGGCCGAGCAGGTCGCGCTGGCCCGGCGACTCGATCTGGAAGCAGCCCAGCGTCTCGGCGGACCGGATCAGCCGGTACGTCCGTTCGTCGCCGGACCCGGCGACGTCGAGGGCGTCCAGGTCGACGCGGCGGCCCGTGGCGCGCTCGACCTCGGCGGCGGCGTACGCCAGCGTCGACTGCATCCGCACCCCGAGCACGTCCAGTTTGAGCAGGCCGAGCTTCTCGACGTCGTCCTTGTCGAACTGGGCCATCGCGAAGCCCTCGCCGCCGGTGGGGACCACGGGGGTGCGGGCGCGCAGGTGGGCGTCGGAGAGCAGTACTCCGCACGGGTGCATGGCCGTGCCGCGCACCAGACCGTCCAGCGCCTCGACCAGCTCCCACAGCTTCGGCCCGTACCGGTCGGCGTCCACCCCGCGCAGCTCCGGCAGCTCCGCCAGGGCGCTGCGGGCGTCCCGGGCCCGGATGTGCGGGAACGCCTTGGCGAGCCGGTCGATCTCGGCCGGGTCCAGGCCGAGGGCCGCGCCCACGTCGCGCACGGCGTGCCGGACGCGGTAGGTCTCGGGCATGGCGACGGTCGCCACCCGCCGCTCGCCGAACCGTTCGAAGATCGCCCGGTAGACCTCCAGGCGGCGCGCCGACTCCACGTCGATGTCGATGTCCGGCAGCGCCTTGCGGTGCTCGGAGAGGAACCGCTCCATCAGCAGGCCGTGCTCCACCGGGTCGGCGGCGCTGATCCCGAGCAGGTGGTTGACGAGCGACCCCGCGCCCGACCCCCGGGCCGCCACCCGGATGCCCAGGGCCCGCACGTCGTCCACGACCTGCGCGACGGTGAGGAAGTAAGTGGCGAAGCCGTGGTTCTCGATGATCCGCAGCTCCTGCTCCAGCCGGTCCCAGCGGCGGCGGTCCCGGTCGTAGCGGCGGACCGCCATCCGCGCGGTGCAGCGCGAGCGCAGCACCCGGTCGGCGGTCCGGGCCCCGGCGCCCACCAGATACGGCTCGGGGAAGTGGGCGCTGCCGATCCCCAGGTCGTCGCCGGAGTCGACGCGGCACTGCGCGGCGCTCTCCTCCGTACGGGCCAGCAGCCGGTGTGCCAGGTCCCGGCGGAACCCGGCGGCCTCGGCGATCTCCTCCGCCACCCGGGCCATCTCGCGCGGCCCCTTGAGCCAGCGCTCGCCGCCGTCCAGGCCGCGCGCGGGGTCGACGGGGACGAGGGTGCGGGCGGCGTCCAGCACGTCGGCGACGGGGCCGAGGCCGGGGTCGGCGTACCGGACGGCGTTCGTCAGCACGGGGGCGACGCCCTGCTCGGCGGCGAGCCCCAGCATGCGGGCGGCCTCCCGGCGCGGCGCGGAGCCGACCACTTCCAGGCGCAGGGCGTCCCCGAAGACCTCCCGCCACGGCACGAGCAGCCGGGCCGCACGGTCGGGCCGTCCGGCGGCCAGCGCGCGTCCGACGTCCGAACCGGGGCCCAGCAGGGCCGTCACCCCGGAGGCCGGGACGTCGGCCCAGTCCAGCACCGGACGCCGGCCCGCACCGGCGTGGGCGCCGGCGGTGGTGCCCCGGTGGGCGGCGCTCACCAGCCGGCACAGCTCGGCCCAGCCGGCCGCGCCGTCCCGGGCCAGGAACACCACGCGCTGGGCCGGCTCGTCCACGAAGGCCCCGCCGCGCACGGGGGTCCGCCGTCGCGGCGCTCCGGGTGCCGCCCCCGGCTCCTCGGCCCCGGGGTGTTCGGCGACGGCGAGCTCGACCCCGTACACCGCGCGGACGCCGGCCTTCTCGCAGGCTCCGGCGAACCGCACGGCACCGGCCAGGGTGTCCCGGTCGGTCAGCGCGAGGGCGTCCATGCCCCGCTCGGCGGCCCGCTCGGCCAGCCGCTCGGGGTGGGAGGCGCCGTACCGGACGGAGAAGCCGGACACGGTGTGCAGATGCGTAAAACCAGACATCCGCGTCTCCTCGCCACACCAGCCACCCCCTGCCTACGACTCTCGCCGGCCTCCTTCTCCCACCTTAAACCCTGTTCGAATACTCGTTCGAATCGGCGGCCGAGGGAGAGCGTCCTCCGGCGCGTCGGCGCTGAGCAGCGGCGGCACGGCGCACGGAGCACGGGCGGCGACGGCCGGGCGTCAGTCCCCGGCGGCCGCGGCGCGGCGCTCGGCGAGCACCTGCTCGACGTCGAAGGGCACGAGGTTCAACGGGGGTCCGGCGAGCGGGCGGCGCAGCGCGGCGTCGATCGTCGCGTTGATCTCCGTCAGCACGCGGCGCGCCTCCGCGTCGGTACGGGCCGCCCGGGCGGCGGCCAGGGCGTCCTCGGCCTCCTTGCGCAGCGCCAGCGTCGGCGGCAGGACGGACACACCCTCCTCGTGCAGCTTGCGCTTGATCCACCAGTTCTCGTCGTACGGCTGGTCGACGCCGCTGAGGGGCCTGCCCGCACCGGGGAGGTCGCTGAAGGCCCCCCGCTCGGAGGCCTCGCGGATCTGGCGGTCGACCCAGGACTCGAAGGAGACACCCGGGGGCTTGCGCTCGGTCATCGTTCCGTCCTCCTCGGCGGGGCGGGCGGGTCACGTCGGGGGCGGTGTGCGACTGCGGACGGCCGCAACACGACTGCGCACGGCCGCACATGACCGCCCGATGTCGAGCTTAGGCGGGACCGGGCGGGAGGACACCGGGGCGCGGAGGGACACGCGGCACGGCCGGACCGCGCGACGCGCTGTTTACGATGGGGAGGCGGTGTGCGCCCGCAACGCGGCGCGCGGGCCGTTCACCCGATGTGACGGACGTCAAACGACTGGCAGGCCGTAAGGCGCCCCGGGCAGGGTAGGGGCCACCGTCGGGACACGAGATTCGGAACGAAGGAGCCCCATGAGGATCGGCATCGTCGGAGCCACAGGCCAGGTCGGCAGTGTGATGCGCGACATTCTGGCGGAGCGGGACTTCCCGGTGGCGGAGCTGCGGCTGTTCGCCTCCGCCCGCTCGGCGGGCCGGACCCTGCCCTGGAAGGACGGCGAGGTCACGGTCGAGGACGCGGCGAGCGCCGACTACTCCGGCCTGGACATCGTCCTGTTCTCGGCGGGCGGTGCCACCTCCCGGGAGCTGGCCCCCAAGGTCGCGGCGGCCGGGCCCGTCGTCATCGACAACTCCTCCGCCTGGCGGCTGGACCCGCAGGTCCCGCTGGTGGTCTCCGAGGTGAACCCGCAGGCGGCCGTCGACCGCCCGAAGGGCATCATCGCCAACCCGAACTGCACGACCATGGCGGCCATGCCGGTGCTGCGCCCGCTGCACGACGAGGCCGGGCTCACCGCGCTCGTCGTCGCCACCTACCAGGCCGTGTCCGGCAGCGGACTGGCCGGCGTGGCGGAGCTGGACGGCCAGGTCCGCAAGGCCGTCGAGGCCGACGCGACACAGCTGACCTTCGACGGGTCGGCCGTGGACTTCCCGGCACCGGACAAGTTCAAGCGTCCGATCGCGTTCAACGTGCTGCCGCTGGCGGGCTCCCTCGTGGACGACGGCCTGGAGGAGACCGACGAGGAGCAGAAGCTCCGCAACGAGAGCCGCAAGATCCTCGGCGTCCCGGAGCTGAAGGTCTCGGGCACCTGCGTCCGCGTCCCCGTCTTCACCGGCCACTCGCTCCAGGTCAACGCCCGCTTCGAGCGGCCGATCACCCCCGAGCGCGCCCGCGAGGTGCTGGCGGGGGCGCCGGGCGTGGCGCTCTCGGACATCCCCACCCCGCTCCAGGCCGCCGGTCAGGACCCGAGCTTCGTGGGCCGCATCCGCCGGGACGAGACCGTCGAGCACGGGCTGTCGCTGTTCCTCTCCAACGACAACCTCCGCAAGGGCGCCGCGCTCAACGCCGTCCAGATCGCCGAGCTGGTCGCCGCCGAGCTGGGCTGAGCCGCGTCCCGGCACAGCTGACGCCGACGCTCCACGACGCCCCGGCACCGTACCGACGCGTACGGTGCCGGGGCGTCGTGCTGACGCCGGGTCCGGGCGGGCTCAGGCGGGCCGCTCGGGGTCGGTGAGCGGGGGCGGTAGCGGCGGCCCCGCCTCCGGATCCGGGCCCGGCTCCGCCCCGACCGTCGGGGCCGCCTCGGACGTCGGGGCCGCCCCGACCGTCGGGGCCGCCTCGGACGTCGGCACGGGTGCGGCGGCGGGGGCGGTCTCCGGTGCCTGGGGCGCGGGGTGGCCGGCGCGCTCCAGGAAGCGCAGCAGCTCCACCGGGAACGGCAGGACGAGCGTGGAGTTCTTCTCCGCCGCCACGGCGACGATGGTCTGGAGCAGCCGCAGCTGGAGCGCGGACGGCGTGTGGGACATCTGCTGGGCCGCCTCGGCCAGCTTCCGGGACGCCTGCAGCTCCGCGTCCGCGTTGATGACGCGGGCCCGCCGGTCCCGGGCCGCCTCCGCCTGGCGGGCCATGGAGCGCTTCATCGCCTCGGGCAGGGACACGTCCTTGATCTCCACCCGGTCGACGTTGACGCCCCACTCGACGGCCGGGCTGTCGATCATGATGGCGAGCCCCTGGTTGAGCTTCTCCCGGTTCGACAGCAGGTCGTCCAGATCGCTCTTGCCGATGATGGAGCGCAGGGAGGTCTGGGCCATCTGCGAGACGGCGAAGCGGTAGTCCTCGACGCGGATGATGGCGTCGGCCGGGTCCACGACCTTGAAGTAGACGACGGCGTCCACCCGCACCGTGACGTTGTCGCGTGTGATCCCCTCCTGGGCCGGCACCGGCAGCGTGATGATCTGCAGGTTCACCTTCTGCATCCGCTCCAGCAGCGGGACGATGAGCTGGAGGCCGGGCTCGCGCACATCGGACCTGAGCCGGCCGAGCCGGAACACCAGCCCGCGTTCGTACTGCCTGACGACCCGGGCGGCGGCCAGGAAGTAGGCCGCACCGCCCGCGAGTCCCACGGCCAGCAGTTCGAAGACCATCACTGCCCCCTGCCGTCACGGGTCCGCGTGAGCGATCCCGCATAAGCGGTCAAATGCCTCATACTCCACCGTAGTGCGACCCGGGTCGGGGAGCGAGACGCTTCAGGACACGAGGTCGCGCTCCCCTGCGGGCACCTCCAGGTCGAGGGTGTTGCCGGGCGGCGGGAAGGGGCACAGGAAGTGTTCGGTGAACGCGCACGGGGGCAGCGTCGTCCGGTTGAAGTCGACCGTGACGGAGTGGTCGGGGGCCGGGGCGCCGGTGCGCAGGAAGCGGAAGCGGTAGCTGCCCCGGCCGCTGGTGCCGTCGGCGAAGACGGCCCACAGGGCCCCGCTGCCCACCACGGAGACCCGCAGCGTGTGCGCACCGCCGCCCGGAGCGGTGAAGCGGACCTCCCCGCCCAGGTCCAGCCCACGCTCCCGCCCGTCGGCGTTCCGCACCGGCACCCGGCGGGCCCCCTCGTAGGGGTGGAACGTGCCGGGCAGCGCCCAGCGGGCGTCGTAGGGCGCCGTCCTGATCCCGGAGAACGTCCGCCGGGCGGACGCGGCGGGATCGTGCACCCGCACCGCCCACCGGCCCTCGCGCCGCAGCAGCTCCAGGCGGCGGTCACCCCAGGTGACGCGGGTCGGCTCCGGGCTCCCGGCGGAGGCGCCCAGTGTGCGGTCGCCCATGAGCGGCTCGCCGCCCACCGTGAGCTCGTCCAGGACGTCGGCGTGCAGGACGACGCCCTCACCCCCGGGCGTCTCGTGCCACCGGCCGGGCAGGCCCTCGATCCAGCCTTCGTCATCCGCGTCGGCCAGCCAGTACGTCCCCGTCACCGAGAGCGGCCCGTAGGGCGCGACGACGGTCTCCAGGCGCTGCCGGTGCCACTCCTGCCACTGCTGCACCGCGGAGGAACCGGGCGCCAGGGGATTCGCGACGTTCGCGGTGTCTGGTTCGGGGTGGTGCGGCTGTGCGGGCATTTCGGCGTTCATGCGTTCAACTTGCCACATACCGGGCCGCCCGGCGGTGACGCAGCGCGCGGTGCTCAGCAGTCGCAGCCGCAACCGCAGCCGCCGTCCGAACCGCCGGAGCCTCCGGAGCCGCCCGAACCGCAGCAGTCGCACCCGTCGCAGCAGTCGTGACGGCACCAGCCCGCACGCTTGTGGCCGCTCCAGGGGGCGGCGTACACCTCACGGCAGCACAGCTGGCAGCTGACGCACAGCCCCGCCCAGACCGCGCAGCCGGTCAGCGGCCCCCGGTGACGCGGCGCGGGACGCACGGGCGTACGGGTGATCCACGGTGAGGGACGCCGGACGGTGCGCGGCGCGGATCCGCCGGCACCGTGCCGGCCGTGCCCGCCGTGCCCACCGAACGCGCGCCGTACCGACCGCTCGGGTTCGTCCTCCAGCAAGGCGCGCGCGAGGGAGGCGTCGGTGAACTCGACCTCCCGCAGGGCGCGCCGGATACCGCGAACGGCGTCCTCGCACAGTCGGCGCGCCTCCTGCCGGGAGGTGCCCGTGGCGGTGAGCGGGTTCCACGCGCCGACCGCGTCGTCGGACCGCTGGTCCTCGACGGCGTCGAGCAGGTGCGCCAGCCGCCCGAAGGAGCGGCCCACCTCCGCGAGCGGTGCGGCGTTGCCGGGCCGTCCGGCGAGGTGCGCGGTGTGGGCGCAGGTGGCGGCGGACGCGGTCTCGGTCGGCTCGGTGACCGCGAGGACGGAGGTGCCGGGCCCGGCCGCCGCCTCCACGGCCCCCTGCCGCCGGACCGCGTCCAGCAGCGGCCCGGTGTCGAACCCGACGGCGGCACCGGCGCGGGTGCCGCTGCGCTCCCAGCCGGCGGCGACGCGGCCGGCGGCCGCCGCCACCAGCGGGCGCCGGGCCAGGACGCCGTCCCCGTCGGCGACGTGGTCGCGCACCTTCGCGGAGGCCAGCAGCAGCGACGCGGCGGCGGCCAGCCGGGCTCCCTCACCGCGCGCGACGGGTGCCGTCCGCATACCGCGCAGGGGGCAGGGCCCGGCGGTGCGCCGGGCCCGCGACGTACGCGGCGCCTGAGCCTCCGTCAACACGGAGATGACGAGCCCGTCGTAGTTGGTGGCCGCCCGGGCGAACTGCCCGTGCTCGGCCCGCAACGCGAGGCACAGTCCGCACAGATGAGCCGTCCACTCGACGCCGAGCCGCTCACCCAGCCGGTGCCGGCACGGCCTGATGATGCCGAACATGTCGTTCCCCGTCCCCCCACGCTTTTATGACGCCACGTCACAGCGGTGCGGCGACGTCCTCACCCGGGCGGACGCGGCGCTCACCCACGCGGCCGTCCCTGGTGATCTTTCTGTCTTTCACCACCCGTATACCGCACAATCCCAGCTCCGGCGGGCATGATGTGTGCAGCAGAACTGTCACGAAACATGCTCGCGACGTATATCCGCTTGGCGCACCATCCGCATCATGGACGACGATAGGCGTGCGGACGGTACGACCGCATGCGAGAGGAGGCGTCCATGGGATCGGTGCGCAAGGCGAGTGCCTGGCTGGGCCTCGTCGACGACAGCGAGATGTACTACGACGACTACACCGACGAAGCGGCCGAGGGCCCGGAGTCAGGCGACGCCGCGCGCGAGGCGTGGGTCACCGACCCGCGCATCAGGGCCACGGCCGAGACCGCCCAGGACTCGGGCACCCGCATCGCGACGATCACGCCCGACGGGTTCCGGGACGCACGCGCCATCGGCGAGCTGTTCCGGGAGGGCGTGCCCGTCATCGTGAACCTGACGGCCATGGAGTCCGGCGACGCCAAGCGCGTCATCGACTTCGCCGCGGGGCTGACCTTCGGCCTGCGCGGTTCCATCGAGCGGGTCGCGAACCGCGTGTTCCTCCTGACGCCGAACGCCTACCAGGTCCTCAGCGGTCAGAGCCGCCGCTCCGGTGAGGGCGGATTCTTCAACCAGAGCTGACGGTGTGCCGGGGTGGCGGCACCCCCGGCACACCGTGCGGGTCAGCGGAACGCGTCGACGCCCGTCAGCGCCTTGCCCAGGACGAGTTGGTGCATCTCCACGGTGCCCTCGTAGGTGAGCACGGACTCCAGGTTGGTGGCGTGCCGCATCACCGGATACTCCAGCGAGATGCCGTTGGCACCGAGGATCGTCCGGGAGGTGCGGCAGATCTCGATCGCCTCACGCACGTTGTTCAGCTTGCCGAAGCTGATCTGCTCCGGCCGCAGTGTCCCGGCGTCCATGCGGCGGCCGAGGTGGTGCGCGAGCAGGACGCCCTTGTGCAGTTCGAGGGCCATGTCGGCCAGTTTGGCCTGGGTGAGCTGGAAGCCCGCGATCGGACGGCCGAACTGCTCGCGGCTACCCGCGTAGTCCAGCGCCGCGTGGAAACTGCTGCGGGCGGCTCCCATCGAGCCCCACACGATGCCGTAGCGGGCGTGGCTCAGGCAGCTGAGCGGACCGCGCAGACCCGTGGCGCCGGGCAGCACCGCGTCGGCCGGGAGCCGGACGTCGTCCAGGACGAGCTCGCTGGTGACCGAGGCGCGCAGCGACCACTTGTGCTTGATCTCCGGCGCGCTGAAACCCGGGGCGTCGGCCGGGACGACGAAGCCGCGGATGCCCTCCTCGGTGCCGGCCCACACGACGGCCACCCCGGCGACGGAGCCGTTGGTGATCCACATCTTGCGTCCGTTCAGCACCCAGTCGTCGCCGTCGCGCCGGGCGTGCGTCCGCATCGCGGCCGGGTCGGAACCGATGTCCGGTTCCGTGAGACCGAAGCAGCCGATCGTCTCCCCCGCCGCCATGCCCGGCAGCCACCGCTGCTTCTGCTCCTCGGAGCCGAAGCGGTGGATCGCGTACATCGCGAGCGAACCCTGGACGGAGACCAGGGAGCGGATGCCGGAGTCGGCCGCCTCCAGTTCCAGGCAGGCGAGGCCGTACTGCACGGCGGAGGCACCGGCGCAGCCGTAGCCCTCCAGGGACATGCCGAGCGCGCCGATGCGGCCGAGTTCGCGGGCCAGGTCCCGGATGCCGGGCAGCTCGCCCCGCTCGTACCATTCGGCGACGTGCGGGAGTACCCGGTCGGCGGCCCACGCGCGGACGGTGTCGCGCACCGCGAGCTCCTCGGGGCCGAGCAGGTCGTCCAGGCCCAGGGGGTCGGCCGGGTCGAACGGCGGCAGGGAACGGCTGGACATTGGGGGGCCTCCGGGTCGCAGGGGTGTCGACGGCGTCGAACGCTACCGATGGGTAACACGCTGGGGCAAGGCATCCCCGTCGGGGGCGGGATGGCCTGGCTGGGCGGGGACCTTGCCGGCCCGGTCGTCCGTCCGGGGCAGGGCGCGGGGCAGCCGCAGCGCCGCCAGCGCCCCCGCCAGCAGCAGCGCGGCGCTCACGAGCAGCGTCACCTGCAGGCCGTGGACGAAGGCCAGCCGCGCCGAGTGCCGCAGCGACTCCCCCGCGGCCCCGCCCAGCCGGTCGGCCACCTCCAGCGCCTCGCCCAGCGAGTGCCCGGCGGCCCGGGCCGCGTCGGCCGGAACGTCCGGGGTCGCCTCCACCGCCGAGCCGTAGGCGCGGTTCATGACGCTGCCCAGCAGCGCGATCCCCAGCCCGGCCCCGAGCTGGTACGCGGTCTCCCCGATGGCCGCCGCGCCGCCCGCCTGTTCGGCCGGGGCGTCGCTGAGCATGGACTCGTAGGCGCCGAACAGCACGGTCTCCAGCCCGTAGCCGAGCAGGAGGAAGGCCCCCACGCAGACGGCCGGGTCGTCGCGCTCCCCGAGCGAGGTGAGGCCGAGGACGGCGACGGCCGTGAGCAGGAAGCCGCCGGCCACCATCGCGCGCGGCCCCAGCGCCCGCAGCATCCGGGGCCCGGCGAGCCCGGCGGCCACGGCCGCGACGGAGAGCGGCAGCAGCCGCAGCCCCGTCTCCAGCGGCGAGAGGCCGAGCACCAGCTGGAGGTACTGAGCGGCCATCAGGGCGAGGCCGACGAGGGCCAGCACGGTGAGCACGATGCAGCTCACGGCGGTACCGAAGGCCGGCCGGGCGAAGGCGGCGAAGTCCACGAGCGGACGCGCCCGGCGGCGCTGGCGGCGGACGAACCAGCCCAGCAGCACGGCTCCGGCCAGCAGCAGGGCCGCCGTCCCCGGGTGCGTCGGCCGCCCGTCGCCGATCTGCTTGACGCCCAGGATCGCCGACGCCAGTCCGCCGGCGGCCAGCAGCGCGCCGAGGACGTCCCAGGGCCCGCTGCCCTCACCGGTGGACTCCGGGACGAGCCACCGGCCCACCGGAAGGGCCAGGGCCATCAGCGGGACGTTCAGCAGGAAGACCGAGCCCCACCAGAAGTGCTCCAGCAGCAGCCCGCCCACCAGGGGTCCGGCCGCCGCGCCGACGGCGGCCGTCGCGCTCCAGACACCGATGGCCAGCGCCCGCTCCCGCCGGTCGGGGAAGACGTGGCGCAGCAGGGACAGGGTGGCGGGCATGATCATGGCGCCGCCGACACCGAGCAGGGCACGGGCGGCGATGAGGACACCCGGGCTGTGCGCGAGGACGGCGAGGACGGAGGCCAGCCCGAAGATCGCGTACCCGAACAGCAGCACCCGGCGGCGGCCGATCCGGTCGCCGAGCGTGCCGAAGAGGATGAGGAGGGACGCGCAGACGAGCGGGTAGGCGTCGACGATCCACAGCAGCTCCACCGGCCCGGGCCGCAGGTCCGCGCTGAGCGCCGGCACGGCGACGTGCAGGACGGTGGCGTCGATCGCGATGAGCAGGAGGCTGGCGCAGAGCACCACCAGGACGGTCCAGCGGCCGGCCCCTCGGCCGGGTGCGGCGGCCGACGGTGACGGGCTCCGCTGCGCGGGGACGTCGGCTCCGGAACGGGCCGGACTCGTCCCAGGCATCTCCCACCTCCTCGTGCTGCGCGCCGTGCGCGTCCCGGCCCGTAGGACCACGACGGTCCGCCGGCGCGGGACGGTGCCCGGACCGGACGGCGCGGGAGCGGTGACCGTAGCGTACGCGAGTCCGCCGATCGCTCATGTGTCGCGGTTCACGCCCATCGCAGGTCACCGGTGGGCGGCCGGCGGCACCGGGGGACCCACCCGGGCAGGCGCGGGCCGCCGTGGCCAGGTGCGGTGCGGGCCGCGTGGGGACCGGGACGGTGCCGGGCGAGGAAGCGCGACGCATTACGCACTCCGCACTCCGCTCGACGGGAATTCACCGGAGCGGAAAAAACCGGTCTCGGAATCTCCACAGAATCCGCCGTAGCCGCCCTTGTGGAGACGGAATCCACATCACATCGGCATTACGAACCCCGGTACCGTGGCGTGCCCCCAGGTCACCCGCTGTAATGTCGACCGGGTGCGTACCGACCGAATCTTCGCCCGCCTGGAACAGGAGCCCACGCGGCCGCCCGACCCGGCCCCGGGGATGAGCGTCACCCGCAAGTCGCTCTTCGCCGTGACGCTGGCGTTCTACGCGGCCGTCGTGGCGGCCGTCGTCCAGACGACCTACCTGGTGCGGCTGGACTGGCAGCTGATGCTGTTCCGGCCGTACAAGCAGTGGCCGGAGCTGCACCCCTTCCTGGACTACTTCGTGGTGCTGGGGCAGCGCGGGCCCACCGCAGTGCTCGTCGCCGCGTGGCTCGGCTGGCGCTCGTGGCGGCAGCGCACCCTGCGCCCCCTGCTCATGCTGGGGGCCGCGCTGCTGCTGCTGAACGTCACCGTGGGGGCGGCGAAGCTCGGCATGGCCCGGGAGGGCCCGCACTACGCGACGACGATCGGCTCCAACGAGATGTGGCTGACCGGCGATATATTTCCTTCCGGCCACACCGCCAACGCCGTCGTGACCTGGGGCATCCTCGCCTATCTGGCCAGCACCGAGGTCGCCAGGCGGCGGTTGTCCGTCGTCGCCGCCGTCTTCGCGCTCGGGGTGGGCGCCACGACCGTCTACCTCGGTACGCACTGGGTCAGCGACGTCCTGCTCGGCTGGGCGGCGGGGCTGCTGATCCTGCTGGCCCTGCCGTGGTGCGAGCCGCTGGCGGCCCGCGTCGAGGAGCACGCACTGGCCTACTGGAGACGGCTGCGGGCGGCCGGACGGCTGGTCGTCGCGGGGGTGGTGCCCGCGGCCGGAACGGCGTTCCCCTCGGCCGCGGCCGAGCGGCGCACGGCCGGTGCCCGGAGCGCCGGGAAGCCGCCGGGCCCACCGGTCCGGCACGTCCGCACCGCGTACGCCGCGCACGGCGGCCCACCGGGCCGTCCGCACGCCGTCCGGCCGGAGCGCGCCCCGGTGGCCCCCACCGGGGGACGCCGGCAGGCCGCTGAACGGCCCGCGAACCGCGCGGCACCGCTCGGGCCACGCGGCTGACCGCTGTCGGCCGACCGCTGACCGGCCCGGGGAGGCAGGCGTCCGGCGGGGCCGAACGCCTGCGCGCCCCCGTCAGCCCTTCCAGCTCCGCAGGACCGTGTCGTCCTCGGCGGCGAAGTTCAGCCGCCCGGCCAGGTACTCCATGGTGATCACGGCGTCGGGGGGCAGCACGCGCACCGTGCTCCAGCCACGGGACCGCGCCAGCTCCTCGGCCGCCCGGACCGGCATCCCGGCGTAGCTCTCCGGGTCGTCGTCCGGCTCTGCGCTGTCGATCGGTATCTCAGCCATGCCGGCCACCGTACGCCGCAGGACCTCCGAGGGGCACCCGGAGGTCGCGGCGGCGTCCGTGCGGTGTCACGCTCCGGTCACAGTCGTTCCCCCGTTCGGCGGCGGGGCGTCCACCCGGTTCCGCGGTATTTCCGGCCGCGGGAATTCCTCGCGACCGCGCCCCGCTATTCGCGCTCCACTCGCGCGAAAAACGTCATCGCCGAGCTCTTCCTACGACGGGTCTCCGTCAGATTCGGACCTTTTCACGGCACGCTGCAACCGGTCCCGCAAGGCGATGATGTGACCGGTGAGCTCGGCAGGTTCCCGCACCTCGAAGTCGACGCCCAGCATGAGCAGGTGCACCGCCAGAACGTCCAGCGAGCGCGCCCCGGCGCGCAGCAGGCAGCGGTCGCCGTCCACCGCCTCCAGCGTGCCGGAGGCCGGGGTGATCCGCTGCGCGGCCTGCTCGACGGGCAGGTGGAGGAGCACGGTGGCCTGCTCGGCGTAGACACGGGTGGAGACGCCCTCCGCGACGTAGGCCGCCAGGTTCTCGGCGGGGGGCGTGCGCGGCGCGCAACGCGGCCCGTGCGGAGGCGTGAGCTCCATCCGGTCGACGCGGAACGTCCGCCAGTCCTCCCGGTCCGCGTCCCACGCCACCAGATACCAGCGCCGGTAGCTGCTCACCAGTCGGTGGGGTTCGACGACCCGGCGCGTGCGGGTGCCGTCGTGGCCCCGGTAGTCGAACCGGGTCCGCAGCAGGTCGCGGCAGGCCTGGGCCAGCTCGCTCAGCGTCTCGCCGTCCACGCCCTCCGCCTCGGACCGCTCGCCGTGGCGCAGGGGCACGGTGTACGCCGTGAGCGCACCGACCCGGCGGCGCAGCCGGTGCGGCAGGACCTGCTCCAACTTGGCCAGGGCACGGGCGGAGGACTCGTCGATGCCCTGGACGCCGGTACCCACGGCGTTCCGCAGGCCGACGGCCACGGCCACGGCCTCCTCGTCGTCCAGCAGCAGCGGGGGCAGCCGGGCCCCCGCCCCGAGCCGGTAGCCCCCGGCGGTCCCGGTCGTGGAGTGCACGGGGTAGCCCAGGCCGCGCAGCCGGTCGACGTCGCGCCGCACCGTCCGCGCGCTGACGCCCAGCCGCTCGGCGAGATCCGTACCCGACCACTCCCGCTGGGCCTGAAGCAGCGAGAGCAGACGCAGCAGCCGTGCCGAGGTCTCGATCATGGAGGCGAGTCTGCCACCGCTCGCGGACAGCCCCCGTCCTCGATCGGCGGGCGTCTCAGCGGGTGGGGTGCTCCTCCTCGACGCACAGCAGCAGGTCGTTCGCGCCCGTGTACCCGAGGCGCGCCCGGAACCGCCCGTCGGCCAGGGGGACCGCCGGATGACGCAGCCGGTGCTGCTTGTCGGCGACGTCGTCCAGGATGCGGGCGACGCGGACCCGGGGGGCGTCCGGCGCGGGGCGCAACCACAGCTCGTACCCGTCGCCCGGTGGCGGACGCAGCCCGGCGAGCGGCAGGACGGCGAGGAAGCCGGCCCCGTCGGCCCGGGCCCCGGCGGTGGCGAGGGCGCGCCGACGCCCCCGGGGCACGGCCTCCAGGCGGGCCCGCTCCCCCAGTTCCGCGCCGTAGAGGCGTCCGCGCAGGGCCAGGGCGCCGTCCACGACGAGTGGGTCGGTCACCTCGGCGTGCGGCCAGCGCTGCCAGGCGCGGAGCGCGAGGTTGCCCCGCTGCGTGGTGTAGGGGATGCGCACGCCGAGCCAGGTCCGCCCGGACCGGGGCACCCGGTCCACCAGGGAACGCAGGTCGTGGGTGCCCGGGAGGAGGCGGACGCGCCCGCCGTCACCGACGGTGAAGTAGGCGTTCCACACGCCCTCGGTCAGCGTCATGGTGCTCGGCAGAGCCGCCCGCAGCACGCCGGAGGCGGTGGGGACGAGCGGAAGGCGGACCTCTTCGGCCGCACCCCCGAAGCCCGGCGTGCGTCGGCACAGCAGCAGCCCGGCGTCCCAGCGCTCCTCGTCGTGGTCGGGCCGGACCACGTCGAACGTCAGTCCCCCGGCCGCGTCGGCCGTGCAGTGGGCCCGGGCCCGGACCCGCTCGGGCGAGAACTCCGCCGCCGTCATCATGTGCTGCGCTCTCCCGTCGGCCGGGCGCCGTCGGCGCCGTGCCCGCCTGGCGGGAGGGTGGTTCGGTGCATGGGTCCCCGGGTTCGGTGCGTGGGCGCGGGGGGCCACCGCCGGCTGGCGGCCCCCCGCCTTACGTCCTGTAAGACCGGGATACGGCCCGTCAGGTTGGTTTCGTCACGTGATTTCTTGGCCGCGCCCGCTCCGGCGCCCGGCGGCGCCGGAGCGGAGCCGGGCGTGCGCCCGCCCCGCGCCGGAGGTGCCGGGCGGGGCGGGCGGGGGGCCTTGCGGCGTCAGACCTTCAGCCGCTGTCCCGGAAGGATCAGGTCCGGGTCGTCACCGATGACGTCGGCGTTGGTCTCGTGGATCTCGCGCCAGTCCACGCCGTGCGCGGCGGCGATCCGGCTGAGCGTGTCGCCGGACCTCACCGTGTAGTTGGCCCGCGGGTGACCTCGGTCCGCGCGCGGCCGGTCCGGACGCTCCTGGGCGGGCGCGTCGTCGGCCGACGGCGCGGTCGGCTTCTGCGGGGCCGACTCCGGCGCCGCGTCGGGCTTCGGGGCCGACGGGGCCGGCTGCGTGGAGGGCGCCGACCGCGTCGGGCTGCCGTGGAGGCCGAGCTTCGCGGAGCAGGCGGGCCACGCCCCCCAGCCCTGTGCGGCCTGGACCTTCTCGGCGATCTCGATCTGCTGGGCGCGGCCGGCCCGGTCGGCGGTGGCCGCGTAGGCCGTGCCACCGTAGGCGGCCCAGGTGGAGGCGGAGAACTGCAGCCCGCCGTAGTACCCGTTGCCCGTGTTGATCTGCCAGTCACCACCGCTTTCACACTGCGCGAGGCGGTCCCAGGTGCCACCGTCCGCCGCCGTGGCGGGGCCGGCCGTCAAGGTGAGCAGCGCCAGGGGGGCCAGGATGGTCAGCGAGACCGCGCCCGCACGTGCTGCCTTACCGCGACGAATGGACAAATCTCATCCCTCTCGAACGCCCCGGGGCCCCCGTGCCGGGCCGGCCCCCGGGCACCTTGTGCGCCCTCGGGCCGGACGGCCGTCCGCCGGTGGTACTGCGTCGTGCGTGCGCGTCCGTCCGGCGCGGAAGGCGCCGGGGTGGACGCGGGGCGGCGGACTGCCCCGGGGAGTGCTCTCTGCACCGGGCGCCGAATCTAGGGACCGGCGGCGGCCGGACACAAACAACGGGCCCTTCACGCAGGTCAGTTGGATGTTACTACCGGTAACTCAAGGGTTTCGACGCGGCATTCTGTGATGAAATGAGCACTTATGCACGATTCGCGGACTACCGCCCGGTGACGCACCTCACCACCACAACTTCCGTCATCTGTGCGTTGTTTGACTTTCCGTGACCGTTTTCGACGTTCTGTTCACCAACCGCATCCGCACGGGGGACACACCACCGCCAGTTGCGTGACTGTGACCACAGATCATCCGTTGTCCAGGCGAACCAGTACCGAACGCCAGGAGCCTCTTGTGTCCCCCATGCTCGATGTCAGTGACGAGGTCCGTGCCGAGATCGGCGACGCCGAAGCCGCCAAGCTGCTCGCCGGCGAGACCGTGCCCGACCGCTTCGACTGCACCTCCTGCCGCACGCCCGGAAGCACCGAGGAACGCACCAGCACCGTGCTGTTCGTCGGCAGCGAGACGGCCGTGCTGGCCTTCGCCCACGCCGGCTGCGTCCCGTCGCAGATCGTGAAGGTCTCCGAGGAGCAGATCCAGAGCGCCGTACGCACCATCTCCGGTGAGGCCGCCGGGTCCTCACCGGCGGAGGCCGGCGGCGCCGCCGGTGCGGCCCCGGCCGACGACCGGCAGGCCGTCCTCGGGGTGACCTGCGGTCAGGTCCTCATCGGGGACCAGCTGCACCCGGCGATCGTCGTGGAGCCCACCGGACCCATCGCCCGGCCCGGGACGACCGGCGGGGGCGACGAGTTCCTGCCCCTGCTCATCGAGGCCGGGTTCATGCCGGTCACCGACATGGGCAAGAAGCCCGCCCAGCTGCCCGGTTGGTCGGTGCTCATGGCCATGGGCAAGCTGCACGCCGTCCTCCAGCCCGCCGAGGAGGGCCGGCAGCCCACCTCGTGGTGGCAGGCGCACCAGCCGCTGCCGGTGACCGACGAGTGGCGAAGCACGGCGAACAAGTCCAACTCGGTCGTCGTGTACGCCGCTCCGGCCGGCTCCATCGGCCAGCAGCCGCGCGAGGACCTGATGCGCGACGCGCTGGACCAGGCCGCGGGCCGGGGCGTCCTCGTCGCCGCCACCATGCCGCTCGCGGGCACCTGATCCGATTCCCCCGCCCGGCCCCGCATCCAGCGGGGCCGCGCCGTCGTTGGGAGGGCGTGCACTCCTACGAACCTCACCGCGCCCGCCACTCGCACGCCGACCACGGCTCGATCCCCGCCATGCGGCCGCCGCACGAACCGGCGGCCGACCGGTCCGCCCGGTCCGCCCGGTCCGCCACGCCGATCTTCGACGCGCTGTACGCGGAGTACCGCCGGCTCTTCCGGGCCCTGCCCGGGGACCGGTCGGGCGAGGACGACCTGGCGTTCGGCGGGTTCGCCTCCGGGTACGGCACCGGGTTCGCCCCGGTGTCCTACGGCCGGCGGCACGGAGCGCACCGGGCCACGGTGCCGGCCGCCCTGCCGCCCGGCACCGGAAGCCCGGTCGGGAGGTGACGAAGGCGGCGGGCCCGCACCGGGGTCACGGTGCGGGCCCGCCGCCTTCGTCACGCCGGTGCGGGGCCGGGCTCACTTGCGCTTCTTGCGCTTCTCCCGCACCCGCACCGAGAGGTGCAGCGGCGTCCCCGTGAAGCCGAACTCCTCCCGCAGGCGTCGCTCGATGAATCGCCGGTACCCCGCCTCCAGGAAGCCCGAGGCGAAGAGCACGAAGCGCGGCGGCCGGGTGCCCGCCTGGGTGCCGAAGAGGATGCGCGGCTGCTTGCCGCCGCGCACCGGGTGCGGATGCGCGGCCACGATCTCCCCCAGGAAGGCGTTCAGCCGACCGGTGGGGACGCGCGTCTCCCAGCCCTCCAGCGCCGTCTCGATGGCGGGCACCAGCTTCTCCACGTGGCGCCCGGTGCGGGCCGAGATGTTGACGCGGGGGGCCCACTGGACCTGCACGAGGTCGCGCTCGATCTCCCGCTCCAGGTAGAAGCGGCGTTCGTCGTCGAGCGTGTCCCACTTGTTGTAGGCCAGCACCAGCGCCCGGCCGGCCTCCACCGCCATGGTGATGATGCGCAGGTCCTGGACGCTGATGGACTCGCTGACGTCGATCAGGACGACGGCGACCTCCGCCTTCTCCAGCGCGGCGGCCGTCCGCAGCGAGGCGTAGTAGTCGGCGCCCTCGGTGAGGTGGACCCGGCGGCGGATACCGGCGGTGTCCACGAACTTCCAGGTCTTCCCGCCGAGTTCGATCAGCTCGTCGACCGGGTCGCGGGTGGTGCCGGCCACCTCGTTGACGACGACCCGCTCCTCCCCCGCCGTCTTGTTCAGCAACGAGGACTTGCCGACGTTGGGCCGCCCGATGAGGGCGACGCGGCGGGGCCCGCCGAGCGCCGTGCCGAACGTCTGGGCCGGCGCCTCGGGCAGGACCTTCAGCACCTCGTCGAGCATGTCGCCCGTGCCCCGGCCGTGCAGCGCGGAGACGGGGTGCGGCTCGCCGAGCCCGAGCGACCACAGCATGGCCGCGTCCGCCTCGCCGGAGGGGCCGTCGACCTTGTTGGCGCACAGCACCACGGGCTTGCCCGCGCGGCGCAGGAGCTTCACGACGGCCTCGTCGGTGTCCGTGGCCCCCACGGCGGCGTCGACGACGAACACGACGGCGTCCGCGGCCTCGATGGCGAACTCGGCCTGGGCGGCGACGGAGGCGTCGATGCCCAGCACGTCCTGCTCCCAGCCACCGGTGTCCACCACCTTGAAGCGGCGTCCGGCCCACTCGGCCTCGTAGGTCACGCGGTCCCGGGTGACGCCGGGACGGTCCTCGACGACGGCCTCGCGACGGCCGAGGATGCGGTTCACCAGCGTCGACTTGCCGACATTGGGGCGGCCGACGACGGCGAGCACCGGCAGGGGGCCGTGACCGGCCTCCTCCAGGGCGCCCTCGACGTCCTCGGCGTCGAAGCCCTCCTGCGTGGCAAGCTGCATGAACTCCGCGTACTCGGCGTCGCCGAGCTCACCGTGCCCGTGCTCGTCGCCGGAGTTGATCTGGTCGTTCATCGGTCCTGTCCTTGCTTCGCTGAAAGGGCTTGCGGGGCCGGGCGCGCGGCCCGGCCGGGGTGGGCTCAGCGGCCGGTGAGCCGCCGCGCCGCGGCGAGATGGTCGGTCAGCCGCTCCTGGAGCCGCCCGGTGGCCTCGTCCATGACCGTACGGGTGCGACGTCCGCCGCCGCCCACGGAGCACGGGTCGCCGAAGACGACGTCCACGCGCGTGCGCAGCGGCGGCAGCGCCGGTATCACGCGGCTGCGGCGGCCGGAGCTGCCGAGCACGGCGACGGGGACCACGGGAGCGCCCGAGCGCACCGCGAAGTAGGCCAGGCCCGCGCGGAGCGCGGCGAAGTCACCGGCCCCCCGGCTGCCCTCGGGGAAGATGCCCAGCACGCCGCCGCGCTCCAGCACGCCGAGCGCCGCTGTGACGGCCGCCCGGTCGGCGGTGGAACGGTCGACGGGCACCTGGCCGATGGCGTCCAGGAACCGGCCCAGCGGACCGACGTACGCCTCCCGCTTGATCAGGAAGTGCACCGGCCGGGGGCAGGTGCCCATCAGCATCGGCCCGTCGATGTTGTGCGCGTGGTTGACGGCCAGGATGACCGGGCCGCTCGCGGGTATCCGCCAGGCACCGAGCACCCGCGGGCGCCACAGGCCGTTCATCAGGCCGATGCCGATGCGGCGGCCGGCCGCCGCGCCACGGGCGCTCGGCAGCCGGGTGCTCGTTGCGCTCACGCCGTGCGCTGCTTCTCTTCGATGAGGGTCACCACGCATTCGATGACCTGCTCCAGGGTCAGGTCGGTGGTGTCCACCTCGACGGCGTCCCCCGCCTTGGCCAACGGGGAGGTCTTGCGGCTGGAGTCGGCGGCGTCCCGGCGCAGCAGCGCCTCGCGCGTCGCGTCCAGGTCCACCCCCGCGTCGCCGGGACGGGCCTTCAGTTCGCCGCCGCGTCGGGCGGCACGGGCCTCGGGCGAGGCGGTGAGGAAGATCTTCAGGTCCGCGTCGGGGAGGACGGTGGTGCCGATGTCCCGGCCCTCCACGACGATCCCGGCCGTCGTGCGGGCCGCCTCGGCGGCGATGTCGCGCTGCAGCGCGGTGATCGCGGCCCGGACCTCCGGGACGGCGCTGACCGCGCTGACGGCGGCGGTCACCTCGGGGGTGCGGATGGGCCCGGAGGCGTCGGCGCCGTCGGCGGTGATGGTGGGGGCGGACGGGTCGGTGCCCGAGACGATCGCCGGCTTGCCCGAGGCCGCGGCCACCGCGTCGGCGTCGTTCACGTCGATGCCGTTGGTCAGCATCCACCAGGTGATGGCCCGGTACTGCGCGCCGGTGTCCAGGTAGCTGAGCCCCAGCTTCGCGGCGACCGCCTTGGAGGTGCTGGACTTGCCCGTACCGGAGGGGCCGTCGATCGCGACGACGACGGACACCGGGGCGTCCGGGGGGACGGGGGTCGCGCCCTGAAGGGTTGCAGCCACGGTCAAGAGGGCCTTTCTGCGCAGGGGTGCGGGGCGGGACCTGCCCCGCACCCAGGCTACCGGTAACCGGGTGGCGGCCTCATCCGCCTTACGGCACCGCGACGCGGGGGCGCGGGGGTCGTGGGAGAGCAGGCGCCACGTCAGGCCCGGATCGCCCAGCCCCGGCCGCGCAGCACCTCCGTGAGGCGGTCCGCCGCCTGCGGTTCCACCATGAGCTGGACGTGGCCCGCCTGCTGGCCGGTGGCGTGCTCGATGCGGACGTCCTCGATGTTGACGCCCGCCTGCCCGGCGTCGGCGAAGATGCGGGCCAGCTCGCCGGGCCGGTCGCTGATCAGCACCGCGACGGTCGCGTACGCCGTCGGCGTCTGGCCGTGCTTGCCGGGGATGCGGGCCCGGCCGGAGTTGCCCCGGCGCAGGACGTCCTCGATGCCACTCGCGCCCTCGCCCCGCTTGGCGTCGTCCGCCGAGGCCAGGGAGCGCAGCGCGCGCACCGTCTCCTCCAGGTCCCCGGCGACGGCGGTCAGCACGTCGGCGACCGGACCGGGGTTGGCGGAGAGGATGTCGATCCACATCCGGGGTTCGGACGCGGCGATGCGCGTGACGTCGCGGATGCCCTGCCCGCACAGCCGCACCGCCGTGTCGTCGGCGTCCGCCAGCCGGGCCGCGACCAGGCTGGAGAGCAGCTGCGGCGTGTGCGAGACGAGGGCGACGGCACGGTCGTGGGCGTCGGCCTCCATGACCACCGGGACCGCCCGGCACAGCGCGATCAGCTCCAGCGCCAGGTTGAGCACCTCCGTGTCGGTGTCGGGGGTGGGGGTGAGCACCCACGGGCGGCCCTCGAAGAGGTCGGCGGTGGCCGCCGTCGGACCGGACCGCTCGCGCCCCGCCATGGGGTGCGTGCCCAGGTACGTCCGCAGGTCGCAGCCCCGGTCCGCCAGCTCCCGGCGCGGCCCGCCCTTGACGCTGGCGACGTCCAGGTAGCCCCGGGCGAGGCCGCGCCGCTGTGCGTCCTCCAGGACCCCGGCGATCCGGGCGGGCGGGACGGCGACGACGGCGAGGTCCACCGCCCCGGGGGCGGCGCCGGCCGTGCCGGCACCGAGCGAGGCGGCGGTCCTGGCCTGGTCGTGGTCCCGGTCCCGGAGGTGGACGGTCACGCCACGGGCGGTGAGGGCGAGGGCGATCGAGGTGCCGATCAGCCCGGTGCCGATGACGAGCGCGGTCCGCATGGTCAGAGACCGACCTCGTTCATCAGCATGCCGACCTCGGTGTTGGTCATGCGGCGCAGCCAGCCCGACTTCTGGTCGCCGAGGGCGATCGGACCGAACTTGGTGCGGACCAGCTTGTCCACCGGGAAGCCCGCCTCGGCCAGCATGCGGCGCACGATGTGCTTGCGCCCCTCGTGCAGGGCGACCTCGACGAGGTAGTTCTTGCCGGTGTTCTCCACGACCCTGAAGTGGTCGGCCCGGGCGTAGCCGTCGTCCAGCTTCACGCCGTCCTTGAGCCGCTTGCCGAGGTCGCGGGGGATCGGGCCCTGGATGGCGGCCAGGTACGTCTTGCGGACGCCGTAGCGGGGGTGGGTGAGCCGGTGCGCCAGCTCGCCGTGGTTGGTGAGGAGGATCAGCCCCTCGGTCTCGGTGTCGAGGCGGCCGACGTGGAAGAGCCGCGTTTCGCGGTTCTGCACGTAGTCGCCGAGGCACTGGCGGCCCTCCGGGTCCTCCATCGAGGAGACGACCCCGGCGGGCTTGTTCAGCGCGAAGAACAGGTGCGCCTGGGTGGCCACCGTCAGCCCGTCGACCTTGACCTCGTCCTTCTCCGGATCGACCCGCAGACCCTGCTCCAGCACGATGCGGCCGTTGACCTCGACGCGGGCCTGGTCGATCAGCTCCTCGCAGGCCCGGCGCGAGCCCATGCCGGCGCGGGCCAGCACCTTCTGCAACCGCTCCCCCTCCGGCTCGTCGAAGGTCTTCGGGAGCTTGAGCTGCGGCTTGTCGTGGCGGGCGCGGTTGCGCTCCTCGATCTGGGCCTCCAGCTCCCGGGACCGGGAGGGCGCCGTGCGCCGCGCGGGCTTCGCACCGGCCCGGCCGCCGCCCTTCGCCCCGGCGGACTTGCCGCCGGCGGGCTTCCCCCCGGCGGGCCGGCCACTCGCGGGCCTGTCACTCGAGGGCCTGCCGGGCTTGCCACCGGCGGACGGGCCCGACCCGGCGGGCTTACCGCCGGCGGGCCTGCCGGGTTTGCCACCGGCGGGTTTGTCTCCGGTGGCCGGGTAACGGCGCTCCTCCGGGCGGGGGCGCCCGGAGGAGCGCCGCTGCCCGCCGTCCCGGCCGTCGCCCGCGCCCCGGGGGTTGCGGTTGCTGTTCCTGCCACTGCTTCGCATTGAAGATTCCGTCTTACGTCCGAGCGTCGCCGCTGTCGTCTGCATCCACTGCATCTGCCTCGAACGACGGCACGCCCTCCTGGCTCTCGCCCTCCACCGCGTCCGCCTCCGGGAGGAAGGGCGCGAGTTCCGGCAGTTCGTCCAGGCCGCGCAGGCCCATCCGCTCCAGGAAGTAGTGCGTCGTCACGTACAGGATCGCACCTGTTTCCGGTTCGGTGCCCGCCTCCTCCAGCAGACCCCGCTGGAGGAGGGTGCGCATCACGCCGTCGCAGTTGACGCCGCGCACCGCCGAGACGCGTGAACGGCTGACGGGCTGCCGGTAGGCGACGACCGCGAGCGTCTCCAGCGCGGCCTGCGTCAGCCGGGCCTGCTGCCCGTCCAGCACGAAGCCCTCGACGGCGTCGGCGTACGCGGCGCGGGTGAAGTAGCGCCAGCCTCCGGCGACGTACCGCAGCTCGAAGCCGCGCCCCTCCCGGGTGTAGTCGTCGGCGAGCCCCCGCAGCGCCTCGGCCACCGCGCGCCGGGGGCGCTGCAGTATCCGGGCCAGGTGCTCCTCGGTGGCGGGCTCGTCGACGACCATGAGCACCGCCTCCAGCGCGGGCTTCAGCGGCAACTCGGCCACCCGGCTCGCGCCCGCGGGCGCCTCGGCCCCGGCGGGCCCGGATACGGCGGTCTGCTCGCTCATGGCTGGCTCTCCTCTTCCCCGGCGGACGGCGGCCCGGACGGCCGGTCGAACTCGTCGGTCACCCGTGGGGCCGTCTCCGCGCCCCCGGCCCACCGGACGGTCAGGGTGCCCAGGGCCTCGTCCTGGTCCAGCGTGACGGCCCGCTCGCGGTAGAGCTCCAGCAGGGCCAGGAACCGGGCGACGACGGTGAGGGTGTCGGTCGCGTCGGCGGTCAGCTCGGCGAAGCTGGCCGTACCGGTGGCCCGGAGCCGGGCCACCACGACGTCCGCCTGCTCCCGGACGCTGACCAGCGGCGCGTGGATGTGGTCGACGTAGACCTGCGGTCTGGGGCGCGGCTGCATGGCCTTGACCGCGAGCCGGGCGAACCCCTCGGGGCCGATGCGGATCACGACGTCGGGCAGCAGCTCCGCGTGGTGCGGCTCCAGGCCCACCGTCCGGGGACGGCGCAGGGCCTCGGTGGCCAGCCGGTCGGCGAAGATGTCGGCGACCCGCTTGTACGCGCGGTACTGCAGCAGCCGGGCGAACAGCAGGTCGCGCGCCTCCAGGAGGGCGAGGTCCGCCTCGTCCTCCACCTCGGCGGACGGCAGCAGGCGGGCGGCCTTGAGGTCGAGCAGCGTCGCGGCGACGACGAGGAACTCCGTCGTCTGGTCCAGGTCCCAGTCGGGGCCCATGGCGCGGATGTGGGCCATGAACTCGTCGGTGACGCGCGAGAGCGCCACCTCCGTGACGTCCAGCTTGTGCTTGGCGATGAGCTGAAGGAGCAGGTCGAAGGGCCCCTCGAAGTTGTCCAGGACGACCGTGAAGCGACCGTCGTCCCCCGGCTCGGGCGGCTCCGCGTCGGGCTGCGGCCCCGGCTGCCCCACGGGCGGCGTGGCGCCGGGCGCCGGTGCCGGAGCGGGCTGCTCGGGCACGTCCGGTGCGGGCACGCCCGGCTCCGCCACGGCGGGCGGACGGGGGTCGGGCACCGCGGCCGACGGGCACGCGGCGGTGCCCCCCGGCGCGACCCCGACGCCCCGGCCGAGGGCGCGGCGCCGGGGTCGCGCCCTCGGCCGGGGCGTGGGGGACGGATCGGACGTGCTCATCGCGACGGCACCCTATCGCCCCGCACCGGGCCGGGGTGCCCGTACGCGCCCGCGCGCGGCGGCCCGAAGCCTCCCGCCCGTCGGTCCCGCCGCGCGGGCGCTCAGCTGCCGCGCAGGCGGCGGACGAGGATACTGGCGTCCCCCCGGGACTCCAGGTCCGCGAGGACGACCGCGACCGCCTCGCGGACGATCCGGCCCCGGTCGACGGCCAGCCCGTGTTCGCCGCGCAGCACCAGGCGCGCGTGTTCGAGGTCCATCAACTCCTCGGCGGAGACGTAGACCGTGATCTTCTCGTCGTGCCGCTCCCGCCCGCTGGGACGGCGCGGGGCGCTGCGCCGGCGCTGCGCCCCGCCCGGGGCCTGCCGGCCGCGCGGCTGGGGTGCCCGCCCGGCGGCGGCCTGCGGGGCGGCCTGCGGGGCGGGCGGGCGGCTCTGCCCCCGCTGCGCCGGGGCGGTGGCGGGCCGACCGGCGTCGCGCCCGCTGTGCTCCTCCGTGCCGTCCTCGGGGCGCGGCTCTCCGGCGGGCGCGGGCACCCGGGACGCGGGCGGCCCGGTGTGCTCGCCGCCCGCGTCGGGCGCCTGCTGTGCCTGCTGCGGGGTGGAGGGCTGGACTCCGCCGCCCCCGGTCGTGCGGAAGAGTTCGTCGGCCGCCGGGAGACTCACTCGGCGTGGCACCGGGCGAGCACCTCCCTGGCGAGCTGACGGTAGGCGGCGGCGCCGACGGAGTTGGAGGCGTAGGTGGTGATCGGTTCACCGGCGACCGTGGTCTCGGGGAAGCGCACGGTGCGTCCGATGACGGTGTGGTAGACGTTCTCGTCGAACGCCTCGACGACGCGGGCCAGCACCTCGCGGCTGTGCACGGTGCGCGAGTCGTACATCGTGGCGAGGATGCCGTCGAGTTCGAGCTGCGAGTTCAGTCGTTCCTGCACCTTCTCGATGGTCTCGGTGAGCAGGGCGACACCGCGCAGCGCGAAGAACTCGCACTCCAGCGGCACGATCACCTTGTGCGCCGCCGTCAGGGCGTTGACGGTGAGCAGGCCGAGTGAGGGCTGGCAGTCGATGACGACGAAGTCGTAGTCGGGCAGCAGCGGTTCGAGGGCGCGCTGGAGCGTCGACTCGCGGGCGACCTCGCTGACGAGCTGCACCTCCGCCGCCGACAGGTCGATGTTGCTCGGGAGCAGGTCCATTCCGGCGACGGCCGTCTTGAGCAGCACCTCGTCGCTGGACATGCCCCGCTCCATGAGCAGGTTGTAGACGGTGAGGTCGAGCTCCATCGGGTTGACGCCGAGGCCGACGGACAGGGCGCCCTGCGGGTCGAAGTCGACGAGCAGGACGCGGCGTCCGTACTCGGCGAGCGCGGCGCCGAGGTTGATGGTCGACGTGGTCTTGCCGACGCCGCCCTTCTGGTTGCACATCGCGATGATCTTCGCCGGGCCGTGCTCGTTGACGGGGCCGGGGATCGGGAAGTACGGGAGCGGGCGGCCGGTGGGGCCGATGCGCTCGCGGCGCTGGCGCGCGGCGTCCGGGGCGAGGGTCGCGGCGTACTCGGGGTCCGGCTCGAACTCCGCGTCCGGGTCGTAGAAGTGACCGTCCGGCATGTGCGCCTCGTGTTCCGGGAGACCGTCCGCGGCGGCGCCGACTGCGGCGCCCCCGGGGTGCTGGTCCGTGCTCTGGTGGCTCTGATGGGCTGTCATGCGCGTGGAGTCCTGGTGTGCGGTGAAGGTGCGGACAGCGACGGAGCCGACAGCCTGCCGCCCGGCGAGCTCCTGGCCCGGCGCAGGCGTTCCTGGACGGCCACCCCCGGGAGTAAATGTCGACTCATTCACAAGTCGTCTTACCTCCTTGGCGACCAGGGAATTTCTAGACAGGTCAGCGTGGCACCATGCCGACGTTTGGTGACTCTATGGCGAGTCGGCAGTCCGCAGCAACACAATCGGTCGCAGTGGGCGGGATGTGTCGATGAGCGCACGGCGGATTGTCAAGGGCGTAGGGCGTCCCCACCGGGGGGCACCACGGCGCGCGACGACGGCCGAATCGGCTAAAACGGTTATCTTCCCCGCAAGTTGACAGCAGATCGTCGCACAGAGTGACGACACGTCAGGAGCCCCGGTCGGACCACAGGCGCGTGTGGTCCGACCGGGGCCCTGGAGAGCGGTGACCTTGACACCGCAGGTTGACGCGAACCCCCGGCGGGGCGGGGAGGTCAGCCCAGCAGGTCGGCGAGGTCCGCCAGCGGCAGGCCGTGCGCCTCGGCCACGGGGCCGTAGACGACCTTGCCGTCATGGGTGTTGAGCCCCTTGGCCAGCGCGGCGTCCCGGCGCAGCGCCTCGGCCCAGCCCCGGTTCGCCAGCTCCAGGATGTAGGGGAGCGTGGCGTTGGTGAGGGCGTAGGTGGAGGTGTTGGGCACCGCGCCCGGCATGTTGGCGACGCAGTAGAACACCGAGTCGTGCACGCGGAACGTCGGCTCGGCGTGCGTGGTGGGGCGCGAGTCCTCGAAGCAGCCGCCCTGGTCGATCGCGATGTCGACAAGGACACTTCCCGGCTTCATCCGGGCCACCAGCTCGTTGGTGACCAGCTTCGGGGCCTTCGCGCCGGGGATGAGCACCGCGCCGATGACGAGGTCGGCCTCCAGGACGGCCTTCTCCAGCTCGAAGGAGTTGGAGGAGATCGCCCTCACCCTGGTGCCGAAGATCTTGTCGGCCTCCCGCAGCTTGCTGATGTCCTTGTCCAGCAGGGTCACGTGGAAGCCGAGGCCCACGGCGATCTGCGTGGCGTTCCACCCGGAGACACCGCCGCCGATGACGACGGCCTTGCCCGCGTGCACGCCGGGGACGCCACCGGGCAGGACGCCGCGACCGCCGGCCGACCGCATCAGGTGGTACGCGCCGACCTGCGGGGCGATACGGCCCGCCACCTCGGACATCGGGGCCAGCAGCGGCAGCGCGCGGCCGGCCGTCTCAACGGTCTCGTAGGCGATGGCGGTGGTGCCCGACTGGAGCAGCGCGTCGGTGCACTCACGGGAGGCGGCGAGGTGCAGGTAGGTGAAGAGGGTCTGGTCCTTGCGGAGGCGGTGGTACTCCTCCGCGATCGGCTCCTTGACCTTCAGCAGCAGATCGGCGGTGGCCCACACCTCGTCGGCGGTGTCCAGGATGGTGGCACCGGCGGCCGTGTACTCCGCGTCGGCGATGGAGGAGCCGACGCCGGCGCCGCGCTCCACGTGGACCTGGTGCCCGCCTCGGACGAGCTCCTGCACGCCGGCCGGCGTGATGGCCACGCGGAACTCGTTGTTCTTGACCTCGCGGGGGATACCGACCTTCACGTCGATCACGGTTCCTTGGGATCTGGGGGGCTGGAGACAGGCCGTGCGCGGCTGACGCCGCCGCCTCCCACATCAGGATAAATGCCCTATGACGGAAGCAGCCGCGTAGCGGTCGTGATGACCACGGCTCCGCCAGTCTAATGAAGGATCGCTTCGTGTCTAGCCTTACAAACCAGGAATCTTTTCTGCGATCACTATGGGATTCGTAGGTCGCGGCTCAGGTGCCGGACGGCGTGGGGTGGCCTGCGGGGCCGGGTCCGCCCGTCTCCTCCGCCTTCCGCGCCTCGCCGTCCTCGCCGTTCCCGGTGTCCCCGCCACCGGGCTCCTCGGCTCCGCCACGGGCCTCCGGGTCGCCCCCCTCGTCCGCTTCCGCCTTCCCGTCCGCCGCCCTCGGGACGCCCCCGGGGCCCGGCTCCGGCCGGGGTTCCGAGCGCGGCTGGCCGAGCGCGACCGAACCGGCCGGGGGTACCGCCGTGCCGGCCAACAGGCGCTCGGCGGCGGCCCGGTGGGCGGCTGCGCCGGCGGGGTCGCCGACCCGGGCGCAGGCGTCGGCCAGCCGCAGGCTCAGCCCCGCCTCCAGCCGGACGTCCCCGGCGTCGCGCGCCCGTTCCAGCGCCTGGTAGCAGGTGCGCAGGCAGTCGTGCGCGTGTCCGGCGTACTCCTGGACGCGCGCCACCTCGCTCAGCGCCCGCGCGTGGGCGTGCGGATTCCGCAGCCGACGGTGCGCGGCGGCGGCCGATCTCCACGCCCGCAAAGCCTCTCCCCACTGCCCGGCGTAGAGGTGGACGGCGCCCAGCCGCCCGTGCAGCCGGGCCGCTCCCTCCTGGTCGCCGTGGTTCAGACACAGGGCGAGCGCCCGCCCGTACCAGTCGGCCGCGCGCGGCCAGTCGGACTGCTCCGCGTAGGTGCCGCCGAGGCTGTCCATCGCCCGCACCGCCGCCGCGACGTCGCGCCCGCCGTCGGTGCGGACGGCGGCGAGGGCCGCCCGGTAGCGCTCGACGGCGGCCGGCAGCCGTCCGGTCCAGGCGTCCAGGTCGCCGAGGTTGAGCAGGGCGGCGGCGCGCTCGCGGTGCAGGGCGCGGCGCTCGGCCACGTCCAGCACGAGTTCGTGCAGCCGGTACTGCTCCGGCGCCGTCCGCTCAGGGGGGCGGTGTGCGTTCAGCGCCCGGGCCAGCGCGGCGATGAAGCGGCGGGCGAGGGTGTCCAGCTCCCCGTCGGCCACCACGGCGCGGGCTCCGGCGAGCAGGGCCGGGAGCCGGGAGTCCAGCCAGGCGGCGGCCTCGCGCCGGGTCTCGAACCGCAGGGGGCGCGGCTGCTGGGCCAGCTCCCGGCGCGGCGCGGACCCGGCCGGTTCGGTGACGGCCCAGCAGCCGTGCAGCCGGCGCACCGCCCGCTCCAGCAGGCGCGCGCGGGCGAGCTGCACGTCGGCCGGACGCTCGTGGTCGTCGACCTCCCGGTGCAGCAGGGCGTCCAGGCACGGCGGCACCCGCCAGGCGTCCGCGGGCAGCGGACGCAGGAGGCCGAGGCGCGTGAACGCGGCCAGGGCGTCCCGGGTCGCCGGCACGTCCCAGCCCGCCAGGGCCGCTGCGAGGGGCACGTCGACATAGCCGTCCGGGGCCAGGCACAGCAGCCGCAGCAGGCGGGCGCGCGAGACGGACAGGGAGGCGTGGACCATGCGGAACGCGCGCTCCAGCGGTGTCGCCCCGGGCGCCTCGGCGAGCCGCCGGGCGGCGTCCAGGACGGAGGCGTGCGGGTGCGCCGCCAGCCAGCCCCCGGCCAGGACGAGGGAGGCGGGGTGGTGGTCGCACGCGGCGGCGAGCCGGTCGGCGGCGCGGGGATCGACGGTGATCCGCAGGTCGGAGCCGGCCCGGGAGCCGAGCAGCCGGACGGCGTCCGCCGGGTCGAGCCCGCCGAGGGTGCAGGGACGCACGTCCGGGACGCCGCTGAGCGGACCCTCGGAGGTGGCCAGCACGAGGCAGTCGCGGTCGTCCGGCAGCAGCTCGGTGAGCTGTTCGGCCGCCGCGACGTCGTCCAGGAGCAGCAGGGCGCCGCGTCCGCTCAGGGTGTGGCGCAGCGCCTGGGTCAGCTCGTCGCGGTGCCCGCCGGGCGGTGCGTGCACCCCGAGGGCGTCCAGCAGGTCGCGGGCGGTCCGCTCGACGGGGACGGGCGCGCCGCCGGGGTCGGTGAGCCGCGCGCGGTACACGCCGCCGGGGTGGTCGGCGGCGACCCGGTGGGCGAACGCCTCGGCGAGCGCGGTGCGTCCCGAGCCGGGCGACCCGGCCACGAGGAGCACCCGGGCGCGGGGGGCGGGCCGGCCCGCCAGCGTCTCCAGCCCGGCCCGCGCGACGTCGGCCCGCAGCGCGGCCAGTTCCCGTTCGCGGCCGGTGAAGGCTTCCTCGACGCCGTGGACGCCGTGGCCGACATTGCTGTGCACCGCCTGATCCGTCACGCGGCGAGCGTAGTGCAGGCGCGGTCACATGCCGTGATAGGCAGGCTGTCGTATCACCGCATCGGAGGGGTGCCGCCCCGGGCGGCGCCCGTCGGGGCGAGGGCGCCGCCCGGCGTGTCGGCTACGCCGGATAGGGCCGTGCGGGCCAGGGCGCCTGGGCGGGCCGCAGGGAGTCGGGACCGGTGCCGCCCGGTTCCCCGGTGAGCGCGGCGTGCAGGGCCAGGACGCCCAGCGCGAGGATGCCGTTGTGCAGCTCGCCGGCCAGGACGCCGCGCACGAGGACGTCGAGCGGGACGCGGGCCAGCTCCATGTCCGCCTCCTCCTCCAGCGCCTCGTACCGCTCGCCCTCGGCCGCCGACAGCTGCCGGGCGAGGAAGACCCGCACCGCCTCGTCCGAGCCGCCGGGGCTGGTGTAGACGTCGGTGAGGACCCGCCAGTCCTCCGCCTTGACGTGCGCCTCCTCGTACAGCTCGCGCTGGGCGGCGTGCAGCGGGTTCTCCCCTGGCACGTCGAGCAGCCCGGCGGGCAGCTCCCACAGCCGGTGCCGTACCGGGTGCCGGTACTGCCGCAGCACCACCACCCGCCCGTCGCCGTCCAGGGCCAGCACGGCGACGGAGCCCGGGTGCGTCTGGTAGTCCCGCCCGTGCGTGCCGCCGTCCGGCATGACCACCTGGTCGGTGCGCACCCCGGTCTTGTGGCCCGTGAACGGCACGGTGCTGGAGCTGACCGGCCACTCCTCCGGGGTGTCGGCGAGTCGCCCGCTCACGCCCGCTCCTGCTGTCGCTCGACGGCGGCCCTGACCAGCCCGGCGAACAGCGGGTGCGGCCGGGTGGGCCGGGAGCGCAGCTCCGGGTGGGCCTGGGTGGCCACCAGGTAGGGGTGGACCTCGCGCGGGTACTCGACGTACTCGACGAGCTTGTTGTCCGGCGAGGTGCCGGAGAACACCAGCTGGGCCTTCTCCAGCTCGTTCCGGTAGGCGTTGTTCACCTCGTAGCGGTGCCGGTGGCGCTCCTCGACGTAGGGCTCCCCGCCGTAGACCTCGCGCACGATCGAGCCCTCGGCCAGTTTCGCCGGGTACATGCCCAGCCGCATCGTGCCGCCCATGTCGCCCTCCCCGGCGACGATGTCCATCTGCTCGGCCATCGTGGAGACGACCGGGTGCGGCGCGCCGGAGTCGAACTCGGTGGAGTTGGCCCCCTCGATGCCCGCCAGGTTGCGCGCGGCCTCGATGACGATGCACTGCAGGCCCAGGCAGAGTCCGAGCAGCGGCACGCGGTTCTCCCGCGCGTAGCGGATGGCCTCGACCTTCCCCTCCACGCCGCGCTCGCCGAAGCCGCCGGGGATACAGATCGCGTCCACGTCCCCGAGCAGCCGCTCGGCGCCGCCGGGCGCCCGGCACTCGTCGGAGGTGACCCACTTGAGCTTCACGCGGGTGCGGTTGGCGAAGCCGCCCGCCCGCAGCGCCTCCGTCACGGACAGGTAGGCGTCGGGCAGGTCGATGTACTTGCCGACGAGGGCGACGGTGACCTCGTGGTCGGGCCGGTGGACGCGGGTGAGCAGGTCGTCCCACTGCGTCCAGTCCACGTCGCGGAACGGCAGGTCCAGGCGGCGCACCACGTAGGCGTCCAGGCCCTCGGTGTGCAGCACCTTGGGGATGTCGTAGATCGACTTGGCGTCGATGGCGGCGACGACGGCGGCCTCTTCCACGTCGCACATCAGCGAGATCTTGCGCTTGATGGCGGTGGGCACCTCGCGGTCGGCGCGCAGGACGATCGCGTCCGGCTGGATGCCGATGTTGCGCAGGGCGGCCACCGAGTGCTGCGTCGGCTTGGTCTTCAGCTCACCGGACGGCCCGATGTAGGGGAGCAGCGAGATGTGGACGACGAAGACGTTGTCCCGGCCGACCTCGTGCCGCACCTGGCGCACGGCCTCCAGGAAGGGGAGCGACTCGATGTCGCCGACCGTGCCGCCGACCTCGGTGATGACGACGTCGACCTCGTCGGTGGCCAGCCGCCGGATGCGGTGCTTGATCTCGTTGGTGATGTGGGGGATCACCTGCACGGTGTCGCCCAGGTAGTCGCCGCGCCGCTCCTTGGCGATCACCGAGGAGTAGATCTGCCCGGTGGTGACGTTGGCGGACCCGTCCAGGTCCACGTCGAGGAAGCGCTCGTAGTGCCCGATGTCCAGGTCGGTCTCGGCGCCGTCGTTGGTGACGAACACCTCGCCGTGCTGGAAGGGGTTCATGGTGCCGGGGTCGACGTTCAGGTAGGGGTCGAGCTTCTGCATGGTGACCCGCAGCCCGCGGGCCTTCAGCAGCGCACCCAGGCTGGAAGCGGTCAGGCCCTTGCCGAGCGAGGAGGCGACACCCCCGGTGACGAAGAGGTGCTTGGTCGTCATGGATTTGGGCGGCATGGCCAAGAGGGGGCTCCCGTGGTCGCGAGGTGAGGTGCGCATCGGCACCCGGCCGAGGGGTCGACGGGGGTGCCGCTGCCTGAGGTTCGGGGGCCCTGCCGCTGTCGGCGGTCGGTGACCTGCCGGTGCGGCGCGGCACCCACCGCTCCACGGGCTACCAGGGTATCAGCCGAGCCGGGGGCCCGGTGTGCGCGTACGGTGCCGGAGAGGAGGTGGGAGGGCACATCCGCTCCACGCCTCCACCATCATTCCGCCGGACGTCCAGCGCCGGGTCCGACGATGTGACCGGACGGCCGGAGTCGGCCTATCGTGACGACTGGGCGGTTTCGCCGTCCAGCGTCGTATGCTGCTCGGATATTCGCTGGGCAGGAAGAGATCGTACGTCCCACGGGGGGCGTCAACGCCGTTCGACTGGAGAAGCCTGTGGCCGGGCGCATCGAGGACTACGCACTCATCGGGGACATGCAGACCGCCGCCCTGATCGGACGTGATGGCACAGCCGACTGGCTCTGCCTCCCCCGGTTCGACTCCCATGCCGTCTTCGCAGGCCTGCTCGGCACCGAGGAGAACGGCTTCTGGCGGCTGGGCCCGACGCCGCTGGGCGACGAGACCCCCCGCCCGGCGACCCGGCGGCGCTACCGGGGCGACTCGCTGGTGCTGGAGTCGGAGTGGGACACCGACCGGGGCACGGTCCGGGTCATCGACTTCATGCCGCCCCGGGACGGCGCGCCGCAGCTGGTGCGCATCGTGGAGGGGGTCAGCGGCCGGGTCCGGATGACGTCCGCCCTGCGCATGCGCTTCTCCTACGGCTGGGTCGTGCCCTGGGTGCACAAGGTCGACCACCGCACCGTCGCCGTCGCCGGCCCGGACTCCGTCTGGCTGGACACCGACGCCGAGACGTACGGCAAGGACCTGACGACGTACGCGGACTTCACCGTCTCGCCCGGTGAGCGGGTGGCCTTCACCATCAGCTGGCAGGCGTCGCACCTGAAGCCGCCGCCGTACCCGGAGCCCGAGGTCGCGCTCGAGAACACCGAGGAGTTCTGGCGCGGCTGGGTCGAGCACTGCACTTACCACGGCCCCTACCGCGAGGCCGTCGTGCGCTCGCTGATCACCCTCAAGGCGCTGACGTACGCCCCGACCGGCGGCATCGTCGCCGCGCCGACGACGTCCCTGCCCGAGGACATCGGCGGCGTGCGCAACTGGGACTACCGCTTCACCTGGCTGCGGGACGCCGCGATCACGCTCTCCTCCCTGCTGCGCACCGGCTACCGCGACGAGGCGCGGGCCTGGCGCGAGTGGCTGCTGCGCGCCGTGGCGGGCGACCCGGAGAACCTCCAGATCATGTACGGGATCGCCGGGGAACGCGAGCTGGGCGAGACGGAGCTGACGTGGCTGTCCGGCTACGAGGGCTCCACGCCCGTCCGCGTGGGCAACGGCGCCGCCGGGCAGCTCCAGCTCGACGTCTACGGCGAGGTCACCGAGGCCCTGCACCTGGCCCACATGACCGGCCTGGCCCGCAACGACTACGCGAGTCTGCTCCAGCTCAAGCTCATCCGGTACCTGGAGGACCACTGGGACGAGCCGGACGAGGGCATCTGGGAGGTCCGGGGGCCGCGCCGGCACTTCGTCCACTCGAAGGTCATGGCGTGGGTCGCGGTGGACCGCACCGTCAAGCTCATCGAGTCCGGTGAGGTGGACGGCCCGCTGGAGCGCTGGCGGGACCTGCGCGACGAGATCCACCGCACGGTGTGCGAGAAGGGCTACGACAAGGAGCGCAACACCTTCACCCAGTCCTACGGCTCCAAGGAGCTGGACGCCTCGCTGCTGCTCATCCCGCAGATGGGCTTCCTCCCGCCGGACGACAAGCGGGTCATCGGCACCATCGAGGCCATCCAGCGGGAACTGTCCACCGAGGACGGGTTCGTGATGCGCTACCCGACGGCCGGGGCCACGCCCGGCGTGGACGGCCTGGAGGGGGACGAGGGCGCGTTCCTCGCGTGTTCGTTCTGGCTGGCCGACGACCTGGCGATGATCGGCCGGGTCGAGGAGGCGCGGCAGCTCTTCGAGCGGCTGCTCGCCCTGCGCAACGACCTCGGGCTGCTGGCGGAGGAGTGGGATCCGAAGCTCAAGCGGCAGGTCGGCAACTTCCCCCAGGCCTTCAGCCACGTGCCGCTGATCGACACCGCCCTGCGGCTGACGGCCTCCGGCGCCTACGGCGGCTGACCGCCCGGCGCACGAGCGAAGGACCTCAGACCCGTGACCGTACCCGCACCCCGTCCCACGCTGGAGGCGGTGGCCGCCCACGCCGGGGTGTCCCGGGCGACCGTGTCCCGGGTCGTCAACGGCGCCGCCGGGGTCCGGGCGGAGGTCACCGAGCGCGTACTCGCCTCGGTGGCGGCGCTCGGCTACGTGCCGAACCGGGCCGCCCGCTCCCTCGTGACCCGCCGCACGGGCGCGGTGGCGGTCGTCATCGCCGAGCCGGAGACGCGGGTCTTCTCCGACCCGTTCTTCGCCCGGCAGCTGCGCGGCATCAGCCGTGAGCTGGCCCGGCACGACACGCAGCTGCTGCTCCTGCTCTCCGAGAGCCGGGCGGACCAGGGGCGCGTCGGCCGCTACCTGTCGGGCGGACACGTCGACGGCGCACTGATGTTCTCGCTGCACGGCGACGACCCGCTGCCCTCGATGGCCGCCGCCTCCGGGCTGCCGACGGTCTTCGGCGGCCGTCCGGGCTGGGACGGCGCCGAGAAGGACCCGCAGCTGTTCTACGTCGACACCGACAACCGGGGCGGTGCGCGGCTGGCCGTGGAACACCTGAGGGAACGGGGCCGGCGGCGCATCGCGGTGATCACCGGCCCGCTGGACATGACGGGCGCGCAGGACCGGCTCGCCGGGTACCGGGACGCGCTGGGCGTGGCCGAGGCCGACCCGGCGCTGGTGGCCTGCGGCGACTACACCGCCGAGGGCGGCGAGCGCGCCATGGCGGACCTGCTGGCCCGCTCCCCCGGCCTGGACGCGGTCTTCGCGTGCAGCGACCTGATGGCCTTCGGCGCCCTGCGGACGCTGCGGGCCGTCGGGCGGCGGGTCCCGCAGGACGTCGCCGTGGTCGGCTACGACGACCTGCCGCCGGGGGCCTGGCCCGAGCCCGCGCTGACGACGGTGCGTCAGGACGTCGAGGAGATGGGCTCGCTGATGGCCCGGATGCTGCTGCGGCGCCTCGGGGTGGCGGAGGCCGAGGACGGCGCCGGGGTCCCGCCCACGTCCGTGATCACCGAGGCCCGGCTGATCGTCCGCGCGACCACCTGACGGCGGGCGCCGCGTCACCTGACGCCGGGCCCTGGACGCCGGGCGCCGCGTCCCGCCGTCAGCCGTCGCGTACGGCGCCGGTCACCTCGTCGTAGACGCTGAGGACGTGGGCGACCGTCTCGTCCTCGGTGGGCCAGCGCGCCGCCCGCTCCCGGCCCGCCCGCACGAGCCGTTCGCGCAGCTCCGGTTCGCCCAGCAGCGCGCCGACGGCCCGTGCGAGGGCGGGGGCGTCGCCGTAGGGCACCAGCAGCGCGGCGTCGCCGACGAGTTCGGGCAGACTCCCGGCCGGGGTGGCGACGAGGGGCACGCCCGAGCGCAGGGCCTCCTGGGCGAGCAGCGAGCGTCCCGTCCACCGGGCACCGAGGACGGCGACGTCGGCGGCGGCCAGCAGTGCCGTCGCGTCGTCCCGGCGCCCGAGCAGGACGACGGGCAGGCCCTCGTCGGTGATCCGGCGGTGCAGCGCGGCCCGTTCGGGGCCCTCACCGGCGATGGCCACGAGCGGCTGCGGGTCCAGCTCCCGCCAGGCCCCGGCCGCGGTGAGGAGGGTGTGGTGGCCCTGGTCGGGCGTGAGCCTGCCCACCGCGAGGACGAGGGGGCGCGCGACCGCGCCGAGGTCCGCGCGGAGTTTGGCCCGACCGGACTCCTCGGTCGGCGCCGACCCTTCGCCGGAACCGGCCGCACCGGCCGCCGGGGCCGGGCCGGGCAGCGCGACGGGGGCGAGCCGGGCGTCCCGGGCGCCGCGTCGGCGGGCCCGCCGCACCAGGTCCGGCGTCGCGCCCAGCACGACGCGCGCGGCCCGGGCGACACGGCGTTCCAGCAGCCGGGTCACCGAGGCCTGCACGCCCTCCGGGTGCCCCCGGCGGTGCCAGGTGACGACGAGCGGGACGCGGCCGCGGCCCCGCAGGGCGAGCACGGCCACGAGCGCGGCCCACGTCCCGTGCGCGTGGACGAGGTCGGCCCCCTCGGCGACCTGGCGGAGTAACGCGACGGCGCGCGCCCGCTGGTGCACGGGCAGCGGCGCGACGTGCGCTCCGGCCGCCGTGAACCGGAAGCACCGCTCGGCGCCCGGCGGCGCGCACACCGTCACCCGCAGACCGCGCGCGGCGAGCCCGGCGGCGAGGGACCGTACGTGCGCGCCGACGCCCGCCCCCGTCCCCGCGTACACCTGGACGGTGTGCAGCGGCAGCCGCGAGACGGCGGCGGCCCCGGGGCGGGGTCCGGGTGGGGCGGGCGGGTTGGGCACGTGGTCCACGGCTCCCTCAGCGGTCCGCGCGGGCGGCGGCGAGCAGTTCCTCGGCGTGGGCGCGGGCGAGTTCGGAGTCCTCCTGGCCCGCGAGCATCCGGGAGAGCTCCCGGACCCGCTCCTCGCCGTCGAGCGCCTGGACGCCGCTGCGGGTGACCGAGCCCTCGCTCGTCTTGCGGACGGCCAGGTGGCGGTCGGCGAAGGCCGCGACCTGAGGCAGGTGGGTGACGACGACCACCTGGGCGGTGCGGGCCAGCCGGGCCAGCCGCCGTCCCACCTCGACGGCCGCCTTGCCGCCGACGCCGGCGTCGACCTCGTCAAAGAGATAGGTCGGTACGGGGGCCGAGCCCGCGAAGACCACCTCGACGGCGAGCATCACCCGGGAGAGTTCACCGCCGGAGGCGCCCTTGGCGATGGGGCGCGCGGGCGCGCCGGGATGCGGGGCGAGCAGCAGCTCGACCTCGTCGGTGCCGTGCGGCCCGAAGGCGACGGTGCGCCCGTCGACGTCCAGCCCGCCCGGATCGTCGGCGCGTCGCAGGGCGAACGAGACGCGCGCGTGGGGCATGGCGAGTTCGGCCAGCTCCCCGGTCACGGCGTCGGCGAACCGCTTGGCC
Source organism: Streptomyces sp. GSL17-111 (assembly GCF_037911585.1). Taxonomy (NCBI): domain Bacteria; kingdom Bacillati; phylum Actinomycetota; class Actinomycetes; order Kitasatosporales; family Streptomycetaceae; genus Streptomyces; species Streptomyces sp. GSL17-111. The sequence continues at coordinate 5,319,284 of NZ_JBAJNS010000001.1, read as the reverse complement.
GCGTCCTGCCGGGCCTCGGTGAGCTGGACGGCGAGCCGGGACAGCTCCGAGCGCAGGGCGTCGCGTTCGGCGGCGAGCCCGTCGATCCGGTCGTCGTCGCCCTCCAGCTCGGCGAGCCGGGCGGCGCCGTCCTCGGCCCAGGCGAGGACGGCCGTGATGTCCTCGCCGTACTTGCGGGTGAGCTGGGCGAGGGCGGCGCGACGTTCCTCGACGGCGGCCAGCCGCAGGGGGTCGGCGTCCAGCCCGTCGGCGTACCCGGCCAGTTCACCGGCGATGTCGGCGAGGACGATCTGCGCCTCGCCGAGCCGGTCGGCGAGGTGGGCGAGCGCGGGGTCGTGGGCCCGGACGGCGTCCAGGGCGCGGTGGGCGCCGGAGACCAGCGCGGCGGCGTCGACGGACTCCGGGTCCGCCGGGTCACCGGCGAGCGCCCCGTGGGCGGTGGCGGCGGCCGAGGCCAGGGCCTCGGCATGGCCCAGTCGATCGGCCTCGGTGGCCAGCTCGGTGTCCTCGCCCGGCCGGGGCTCGGTGGCGGCGACCTCCTCCAGTCCGAAGCGCAGCAGGTCCGCCTCCTGGGCCCGTTCGCGGGCCCGGGTCGTCAGCTCCTCCAACTCCGCCGTGACGTCGCGCAGCCGCCGGTAGGTCTCGCGCCACCGCTCCAGCGGGGCGGCGACGGCCTCGCCGGCGAACCGGTCCAGCGCCCGGCGCTGCCGGGCCGGGCGCAGCAGGCCCTGCTGGTCGGTCTGGCCGTGCACGGCGACGAGGTCGTCGCTCAGCTCGCCGAGCAGGCCGACGGGGACGGAGCGGCCGCCCAGATGGGCGCGGGAGCGGCCCTCGGCGGAGACGGTGCGGGTCACGAGCAGGGCGCCCTCGTCCAGCTCCGCGCCCGCCTCGACGGCACGGCGGGCCGCCGGCGCGTCCTCGGGGACGGCGATGCGGCCCTCGACCACGGCGGCCTTCGCGCCCACCCTGACGAGCCCCGCGTCCGCCCGTCCGCCGAGCAGCAGTCCGAGGCTGGTGACGACCATGGTCTTGCCGGCGCCCGTCTCACCCGTCACCGCGGTGAACCCGGGAGAGAGCTCGAAGGCGGCGTCGTCGATGACACCCAGGGCCTGAATCCGCATCTCCTCCAACACGGGTACGACCATAGCCGCTCGCCCGCCGGGGTCCGCTCCGGTGGCCCCCGGGAGTCCCCGCCTCCCGGCCTCGGGGCCCGGGTCGTCAGTGGGGCGCGCCGCGCCAGCCCGCCACGGGGAGGGCGAACTTGGCGACCAGACGGTCGGTGAAGAGGGCGTGGTGGAGGCGGGCGAGCCGGACGGGCACCGCCCCCCGGCGCACCTCGACGCGGGCCCCGGCGGGCAGCTCCACCGTGCGGCGGCCGTCGCACCACAGCACGCCGTTGGGCGTCTGGGGCTGCACCTCGACGGCGAGCACCGACGCCGGGGAGGTCACCAGCGGCTTGGCGAACAGGGCGTGCGCGCTGATCGGCACCATCAGCAGCGCCTCGACCTGCGGCCACACCACCGGTCCGCCCGCCGAGAAGGCGTAGGCCGTGGAGCCGGTCGGCGTGGCGCACACGACGCCGTCCCCGCCGAACCGGGAGACGGGGCGGCCGTCGACCTCGGTGACGACCTCCAGCATGCGTTCGCGGGCGGCCTTCTCCACGGACGCCTCGTTCAGCGCCCAGTCGGTGTGGACGGGTTCGCCGTCGGAGCCGCCGTTGCGCACGAGGACGTCGATCGTCATGCGCTCCTCGACCTCGTAGTCGCGGGCGACGACCCGCTGCACGACGCGGTCCAGGTCGTCCCGTTCGGCCTCGGCGAGGAAACCGACGCGGCCGAGGTTGACGCCCAGCATGGGCACCCCGGAGGCGCGGGCGAACTCGGCGCCGCGCAGCAGTGTGCCGTCGCCCCCGAGGACAACGAGCAGTTCGCACCCGGACAGCACGTCCTCCTGCTCGGGGTGGACGGCCCGCACCGCGTCCGGCAGCGGCAGGTCGCGGGCCTCGTCGGCGAGCACCCGCACGTGGAGGCCGTTGCGCAGCAGGCCGTGGACGAGCAGTTCGGCGCTGCGCACGGCGGCCGGCCGGCCGGTGTGCGCGAGCAGGAACACGGTGCGCTGCGGTGCCGGGTCGCTGTCGCTGGTCACGGTCGTCACTGGGGCCCCTCCGCCACGGCTCGGTCGACGTCGGCCGGGTCGAGGTCGGGTGCCCCGGCACGCAGCCACAAGAAGTATTCGACATTGCCGGACGGTCCGGGGAGAGGGCTTGCCGTGACGCCGAGCACGCCGAGCCCGAGAGCCGCCGCCCGCGCGGCCACGGTGCGCACGGCCTCGGCGCGCAGCCCCCGGCCGCGCACGACGCCGCCGCTGCCAAGCCGTTCGCGTCCGACCTCGAACTGCGGCTTGACCATCAGTACGAGGTCGGCGTCCGGCGCCGAGCAGTTGACGAGAGCGGGGAGCACCAGGCCGAGCGGGATGAAGGACAGGTCCCCGACGACGAGGTCGGCACGCGCGCCGTCGAGCGCCTCGGGCGTGAGCTCGCGCACGTTGGTGCGGTCCTTGACCACGACGCGTTCGTCGCTGCGCAGGCTCCAGGCCAGTTGGCCGTAGCCGACGTCCACGGCGTAGACGCGCCGCGCGCCCGCGCGCAGCAGGACGTCGGTGAACCCGCCGGTCGAGGCGCCCGCGTCCAGGGCGACCCGGCCGGAGACGGTCAGCCCGCGCGGGCCGAACGCGGCGAGAGCCCCGGCCAGTTTGTGGCCGCCCCGGGAGACGTAGTCCGGGTCGTCGGCGTCCTCGCGCACGACGATGGCCGCGCCCGTCTCCACCTGCGTGGCGGACTTCGCCGCCGTCGTGCCGCCCACGGTGACGCGCCCGGCGGCGATGAGCTGGCCGGCGTGCTCGCGCGAGCGTGCCAGCTTACGGCGTACCAGTTCCGCGTCGAGTCGGGCACGGCGTGGGCGTGTTGCGGCCACCTGAGGTTCAGCTCCCGGGATCGTGCTGGTCCAGCGCGGTCAGCGTGCTGCGCAGACCACGGTGCACATCTTCGTACACGGCCAGGTGGTCCTCGACGGCGAGGCGGTCGGCCTCGGCCAGCCGCGCCAGGTCGGCGTCCACCTCCGCGTGACCGGTCGGGCGGACGTCCACGCCGAGGGGACGCGGTCCGGCCGCCGGGGCGGCGGGCTCCTCGCCGGGCTCACCGGACGCCCCGGGCTCCGCAGCGGTTCCGGGTACGGCCGGTTCCGTGGCCGTACCCGGCTCGGACTCCACGGGCTGCGGGGCCGCCCCGGTCTCCTCCGTACGCTCCATGCCGCCGACGCTACACGGCCGTCCGCCTGCGGGCGGCCGGTACCACCAGCGGTGTTCCGGTCTCCGGGTCCTCGATGACCTGGCAGCGCAGTCCGAAGACCTCCTCCACCAAAGCGGCGGTCACGATGTCGCCGGGTGCTCCCTCGGCGACGATCCGGCCCTCCCGCAGGGCGACGAGGTGGGTGGCGTACCGGGCCGCGTGGTTGAGGTCGTGCAGGACGGCGACGAGAGTGCGCCCCTGCTCCTCGTGCAGCTCGGCGCACAGGTCGAGCACGTCGATCTGGTGCTGGATGTCGAGGTAGGTGGTGGGTTCGTCGAGCAGCAGGATCGGCGTCCGCTGGGCGATGGCCATGGCGATCCACACCCGCTGGCGCTGGCCGCCGGAGAGCTCGTCGACGCAGCGGTCGGCCAGCGCCGCGACGCCGGTCGCCGCCATGGACTCGGCGACGATCCGCTCGTCGTCCTTCGACCACTGCCGCAGCAGCCCCTGGTGCGGGTACCGGCCACGGGCCACGAGGTCCGCGACGGTGATGCCGTCCGGGGCGATCGAGGACTGCGGGAGCAGCCCCAGAGTGCGGGCGACCTGTTTGGCGGGCCGGGTGTGCAGGTCGCGGCCGTCCAGCAGGACGTGTCCCTCCCGGGGCCGCAGCATCCGGGCGAGCGCCCGCAGCAGGGTGGACTTGCCGCAGGCGTTCGGGCCCACGATGACCGTGAAGGAGTCGTCGGGCACGGCGACGTCCAGCCCGGCGGCGATGACGCGCTGGTCGTAGGCGAGGGTGAGTCCCTCCCCGTGCAGTCGGCCGGTGGTCGGCGGGCCGCCCATGGTGGTCCTCTTCTCGTGCGGTCGGTGACGTCTCGCGTCGTCCGGAGGGGTCATATCCGGCCCGCCCGGCGTTCGGTGGCCAGCAGCCACACCAGGTAGGCCCCGCCGAGCAGGCCCGTGACGACTCCGACGGGCAGCAGCCGCCCGCTGACGGCGTGCTGGGCCAGCAGGTCGGCGCCGACGAGCAGCGCGGCGCCCACGCACAACGACGGCAGCAGGTTCGCGCCGGGGGCACGGGTCAGCCGACGGGCCAGCTGCGGCGCCGTCAGCGCGACGAAGGACACCGGCCCGGCGGCGGCCGCCGCGGCGGCCGTCAGCAGGACGGCGGCGGCGAGCAGCGTGAGCCGCAGCCGTTCGACCCGCACCCCGAGCGCGGCGGCGGCGGCGTCGCCCATCTCCAGCAGCCGCAGGGCCCGCCCGCCGCCGAGGGCGAGGGGCAGCAGGGCCCCGAGCACGGCGAGGAGCGGCAGCGCGCTGTCCCAGCCACGCCCGTCGAGGCTGCCGGTCAGCCACAGCACGGCTCGGCCGGCCTCGGTGATCTGAGCGCGGGTGAGCAGGTAGCCGTTGACGCCGGTGAGCACGGCCATGACGCCGATGCCGATGAGGACGAGCCGGTAGCCGTGCACGCCCTGGCGCCAGGCGAGGGCGTGGATCAGGGCGCCCGTCAGCAGCCCGCCGAGTGCGGCGCCGCCGGCCAGGGCGAGGCTGCCGCCGCCCGCCAGGACGATGACGGCCAGGGCCCCGGTGGCCGCGCCCTGCGTGAAGCCGAGCACGTCCGGGCTGCCGAGCGGGTTGCGGGTGAGCGACTGGAACAGGGCCCCCGCCACGCCGAGCGCGGCCCCGACCAGCAGCCCGGTGACGACGCGGGGCAGCCGGATGTCGTTGACGACGAACGCGTCGGCGGGGTGGCCCTGCCCGGCGATCGTGCGCAGGACGTCGGCGGGCGGCAGCGGGTACTCGCCGCTGCCGACGGCGACGACGGCCAGCACGAGGGCCAGCACGGTGCACACCGTGCCCACGGCCAGCGCCCTCGGGTGCCAGCGCAGGGAGTAGGGGCCCCGCCGGACCGTCCGCAGGGTGTCGCTCATGCCCGGGCCACCTTCCGGCGTCGTACGAAGTGGAGGAAGACGGGCCCGCCCAGCACCGCCGTGACGATGCCGACCTGCAGCTCGCCGGGGCGGCCCACGACCCGCCCGAGCACGTCGCCTCCGAGCAGCAGGACGGGGGCGAGCACGGCGCAGTAGGGCAGCATCCAGCGCAGGTCGGGGCCGGTGAGCGAGCGGACGAGGTGCGGGACGATGAGGCCCACGAAGACGATCGGACCGCAGGCCGCCGTCGCCGCCCCGCACAGCAGCGTCACGGCGACGATGGCGCCCGTGCGGACGAGCGCGGGCCGGGCGCCGAGTGCGCGGGCCGCGTCGTCGCCCATCGCCATCGCGTTGAGCGGTCGGCCGAGGGCGAGGGCGAGCACCGCCCCGGCGGCGACGAAGGGCAGCAGCTGGCCGACGACGTCGGCGCGCGCACTCGCCAGCGAGCCGACCGTCCAGAACCGCATCCGCTCCAGCGAGGCGGCGTCCAGCAGCATGGTGGCGTTGACGTAGGAGTACAGCGCCGCGTTGAGCGCCGCGCCGGCCAGCGCGAGCCGCGCGGGCGTGGCGCCCCGGCCGCCGCCGACGGCGTAGACGAGCACGGAGACGGCGGCGGCCCCGGCGAAGGCGAACCACACGTAGCCGGTGTAGGTGCCGATCCCCAGGAAGGCGATGGCCGAGACCACGGCCGCGGAGGCGCCCGCGTTGATGCCGAGGAGTCCGGGATCGGCGAGCGGGTTGCGGGTGAGCGCCTGCATCACCCCGCCGGCCAGGCCGAGTGCCGTCCCGGCGAGCAGCCCGAGCAGGGTGCGCGGCAGCCGCATGTCGTGCACGACCGTGTGGTCGGGCGAGGCGGGGTCGGTGAGGCCGGGCCAGACGGCGTCGAGAGGGAGCTGCTTGGCGCCGATCGCGATGCTGAGGACGAGTACCAGCAGCAGCACCAGCAGCGCGCCGAGCAGCCCTGCGGCGCGGACGGTGTGCCGGTGGCGGAGCCGTTCGGCCGTCGGCCCGGAGGCCGAACGGGCCCCGGTCGCGGGGGACTTGGTGAGCGTCACGTACGGGCTCCGGTCGGGGCCGCCGGGTGTGGGCATCCCCGGCACTGGACAAAGGCTTAGGTTAGGTTAACCTAACTCCGTTGTCGGAGGTCCTGGCCCCGCAGGTACGCGGGCACGCCTCCCGACGCCCGCCCGCCCGCACGCACGTCAACGGAGCAGGCCGGCAGCCCCGCACGTCCGAAAGAAGGCACCACCATGTCCGCAGCACGCAAGCACTCCCTCTCCCGACGCGGCCTGCTCACGGCGGGCGGCGCCCTCGGCGCGGGCGCCCTGCTGGCGGGCTGCGGCACCGGGACGAAGAACGGCTCCGACCCGGCACCGAAGGACGGCGGCGACGCGTGGTCGTTCACCGACGACCGCGGCGAGAAGGCCACCGCGGGCAGCCGTCCGGAGCGCATCGTCGCCTTCACCGGCACCGCCGCCGCCCTGCACGACCTGGGCCTGGGCGACCGGATCGCCGGCGTCTTCGGGGAGACCCGGCAGAAGGACGGCACGCCCGACCCGCTGGCCGGTGAACTCGACATCGACGCGGTCGAGATCGTCGGCAACGCCTACGGCGAGTTCAGCCTCGAGACGTACGCGAAGCTCCGCCCGGACCTGCTCGTCACCCACCAGTACGACCCCGACACCCTGTGGTACGTGCCCGAGGAGAGCAAGAAGAAGATCCTCGAACTGGCCCCCAGCGTCGCCGTCGTCGTCGCCCGCGTGCCGCTGCCCGAGCCGATCCGCCGCTACGCCGAGCTCGCCGAGTCGCTGGGTGCCGACCTGAAGTCGAAGCAGGTCACCCGGGACAAGCAGCGCTTCGAGGCCGCCGCCGAGTCGCTGCGGCAGGCGGCGAAGGCCGCCGGCGGGCTCCGCGTCCTGGCGGCCTCCGGCGCGGCCGACCACTTCTACGTCTCCAACCCCGGCATCAGCACCGACCTGATGTACTTCAAGGAGCTCGGCGTCGACATCGTCGTCCCCGAGAAGCCGGACGCGGGCGGCTACTTCGAGACGCTCAGCTGGGAGAACGCCGCCAAGTACGAGGCCGACCTCATCATGCTCGACAGCCGTACCGTCGCCCTCCAGCCCGACGCCCTGGAGTCCAAGCCCACCTGGCGGGAGCTGCCGGCCGTCAAGGCGGGCCAGGTCACCGCCTGGGACACGGTGCCCCGCTTCAGCTGGGCCGGCAGCGCCCCGCTGCTGGAGGACCTCGCCGAGGCCGTCCGGAACGCGAAGAAGCTCGGCTGACGCCCCGCCAGGCCCGCATCACGCCAGGCGCGCATCACGCCCGGCCCGCCTCACGCCAGACCGAGGCGGGCCAGCGCCCGGTCCGCGCCGCCCTCCCAGACGCCCTCCCCCGCCGCGCTCCAGGCGGCGGCGCACAGGGCGCGCAGCCCGTCGACGGGATCGCCCGCACCGTCGAGGCCCAGCTCCCCGTCTGCCACCCGGGCCGTCCAGCCGCCGCAGCTCCAGCCGTCCCCGGCGGCCGTCGTCCCGGCGTGCGGCAGGGGGCGCGGCTCGGCGTGCGGCACGAGGACGCCCCGCAGGTCGGCCGCGACGAACGTCGGCCGGTGCTCGGGACGGGCCCGCAGGAGCTGCCCCGCGTCGCACACCCCCGTCAGAACGAGCAGTGAGTCGACGCCGCCGGCGTGCGCGCCCTCGATGTCGGTGTCCAGCCGGTCCCCCACCACCAGCGGCCGACGGGCGCCGGTGCGCAGGATCGTCTCCCGGTGCATGGGCGGGCAAGGCTTGCCCGCCACCCGGGGCTCGGGAGCCTCCCGCATCCAGCGGGTCGCGATGCGCACGACCTCCACCGCCGCGCCGTTACCCGGCGCGATGCCCCGGCCGGTGGGGATCGTCAGGTCGGTGTTGGACGCGTACCAGGCCGCCCCGCGTCCCACCGCGAGCGCCGCCTCTGCCAGTCGCGCCCAGGCCAGCTCCGGCCCGCCGTACCCCTGCACGACGGCGACCGGCTCGTCGTCGGCGCCCTCCACGACGGTCAGTCCGCGCTCGGCCAGCGCCACCCGCAGCCCCTCGCCGCCCACGCACAGCACCCGCGCCCCCGGCGCGACCTCCTCCGCGATGAGCCGCGCCACCGCCTGCGCGGAGGTGACCACCTCCGACGGCTCCGCCGCGACCCCGAGCCGGGTCAGGTGGGCGGCGACCACCTCCGGGGTGCGCGCGGCGTTGTTCGTGACGTACGCCAGCCGCATGCCCACCGAGCGGGCCGCCTCCAGCGCGCCGACGGCGTGCTCCACCGCCTGACCGCCCGCGTAGACGACGCCGTCGAGGTCGAGCAGCGCGGTGTCGTACGCCTCGGCGAGCGGAAGCTGTGACGATCGCAGCATGGGGCGGGTGTCTCCTCGGTTTCGCGGGTTCGCAGAGGTCGTAAGGTCGTAAGGTCGTAAGGCCGTCCGATCATCTCTCACCCACGCCCCGGCGGTCTGGACGGGCGGCTTAGCATGCAGGGATGCATGCTGACGGTCTGCGCCTCGCTCCCTTCCGCGGTCTTCGCTACGCACCCGAACGGGTCAGCAGTCTCGCCGCCGTCACCTCGCCCCCGTACGACGTCGTGGTCCGGCCCGACCAGGTGCACCAACTGGAAACGGCCGACCCGTACAACATCGTCCGGCTCATCCTGCCCCAGACCGCCGACCCCACCGCACGGCACCGGCAGGCGGCCGACACCCTCCACGAGTGGGAGGCCGAGGGCGTCCTCACCCGCGACGAGACGCCCGCGCTCTACGTGTACGAACAGCGCCGTGGCGAGATCCTGCAACGCGGGCTCATCGGCGCGCTGCGCCTGACCGCACCCGAGGAACGCGTCGTCCTCCCGCACGAGGACGTCATGCCCCAGGTCGTCGAGGACCGGCTCGCGCTGATGCGCGAGACCGCCGCGAACCTGGAACCGCTCCTGCTCTCCTACCGGGGCGACGGCACCGCCACCGGCGCCACCGCCGTCATCGAACGGGCGGCCCGCCGCAGCCCGCTGCTCACCACGACGACGAGCGACGGTTTCGCCCACCGCCTCTGGTCCGTCACCGACCCGGCGGAACTCGCCGAGGCCGACGCCGACCTGGCCGCCCGCCGCGCCCTCATCGGCGACGGCCACCACCGCTGGGCGACCTACCTCCGGCTCCGTGCCGAGCAGCCCGATCGCCCGGCCTGGCAGTACGGACTCGTCCTGCTGGTGGACACCGCCCGCTACCCCCTCCAGGTCAGCGCCATCCACCGCGTCCTGCCCCGCCTGGCTCCGCAGGACGCGCTCGGCACACTCGGCGACGCCTTCCGCGTCCGCCCCGTACCGGGCCCCCTCCCGGCCGCCCTCGCCGTGCTGGACGAGACACCCGGCAACGCGTTCCTGCTCACCGGCGGTCCGGAGGAATACCACCTGCTCGACCGGCCCGCGCCCGGACTGCTCGCCTCGGCGATCCGGCAGGACCGGCCCGCCGCCTGGCGCCGGCTGGACGCCACCGTCCTGCACGCCGCGCTCCTCGACGCCGTCTGGGGCGTCCCCGACCGCGCCTCGGACATCCAGTACCTGCACTCCGCCGAAGCCGCGGTCGCCAAGGCGACGCAGACCGGCGGCACCGCCGTGCTCATGCGGCCCACTCCGGAGTCGGAGGTACGGGAACTGGCCGAACAGGGCGTGACCATGCCGCGCAAGTCCACCTCCTTCGGACCGAAGCCGGCCACCGGCCTCGTCCTGCGCACGCTCGACGACCGCGCCTGACCCCGGTTCCCCCGACACACGTCGTGGGCGGAACCCATGATCGGGCTCCGCCCACGACGGTCACACAGCCGCTCGGTCAGTCGCCCAGCGAACGCCGCTCCGGCGCCTCATGGGAGTCGTCCCGGGAGCCCTCGGGTCCCGTCGCCTCGTGGGAAGCGCCCTCGGCCTCTCCCCCGCCCTCGGTCTCGTCACCGGGCCCGATCTCGTCACCGGTCTCGGGGTCGGCCTCCGGGTCGAACGCGTCCAGGAACTCGATGCCGTCCAGCTCCGCGAGGCGGTCGGACGCGTCGGTCGTCCCGTTCTGGTCGGCCTCCAGCGCCCTGGCGAACCACTCCCGGGCCTCCGCCTCACGGCCGACCTCCAGCAGGGCGTCCGCGTAGGCATAGCGCAGTCGCGCGGACCACGGCTGCACGGAGCTCGACGCAAGCTCCGGGCTCTGCAACGTGACCACGGCGGCCTCCGTCTGCCCCATGTCGCGGCGGGCCCCCGCCGCGACCAGTCGCATCTCGACCTGCCCGGCCTTGTCGAGCTTCTTCACCTCGGGCTCGCCCGCCATGGCCAGCGCCTTCTCGGGACGGCCCATGCCGCGTTCGCAGTCCGCCATGACCGGCCACAGGTGCTGCGACCCCGTCATCCGCCGCGCGGCACGGAACTCCGCCAGCGCCTCGGCGTACTTCTCCGCCCCGTACGCCGCGAAGCCCATGGCCTCCCGCACCGCCGCGACCCGCGAGGCGAGCCGCAGGGCGACCTTCGCGTAGCCATAGGCACGCTCGGGGTCCTCGTCCAGCAGCCGGGCCACCATCACCAGGTTCTTGGCCACGTCCTCGGCGAGGGTCTTCGGCAGGCTCATGAGATCCTGGCGCACGTCCTTGTCGACCTCGTCGCCCGTGACGTCCTCGGGGATCGGCAGTCGCCGGACGTACTCGCGCGGCCGGTCGTCGCGGCGGCGATCGTCGCGCCCGTAGTCGTCCCGGCGCGGCCCGCGCGGTCCACCACCGCTGCGGAATCCGCCGCGGCCCCGGTCGTCACGGCCCCTCGACCCACCGTACGGCCGCCGCTCGTCACGGCGGTCATCGCGCCGGTAGTCCGGACGGTCATCACGGGGACGGAACTCCCGCCGCTCACCACCACGGTCATCACGACGCCCATCACGCCGATCGTCACGCCGGTCATCACGGCGGAAGTCCGGACGATCACCACGCGGACGAAATTCCCGCCGCTCACCACCCCGATCATCCCGACTCCCATCACGGCGGAAGTCCGGACGATCACCACGGGGACGGAACTCCCGCCGCTCACCACCCCGATCATCCCGACGCCCATCACGCCGATCGTCACGCCGATCATCACGCCGGTCGTCACGCCGATCATCACGGCGGTCGTCACGGCGGTCGTCACGGCGGTCGTCACGCCGGAAGTCACGGCGGAAGTCCGGACGGTCACCACGGGGGCGGAATTCCCGCCGCTCACCACCACGGTCATCACGGCGGTCATCGCGCCGGAAGTCCGGACGGTCACCACGGGGACGGAACTCCCGCCGCTCACCACCACGGTCATCACGACGCCCATCACGCCGATCGTCACGCCGGTCATCACGGCGGAAGTCCGGACGATCACCACGCGGACGGAACTCCCGCCGCTCACCACCCCGATCATCACGGCGGTCATCGCGCCGGAAGCCAGGGCCGTTCCGGTTGTCATCACGGTTGCCGAAGGGCCGGCGTCCGTCCCCTCGGCCGTCAGACCGGCCACCGCCACGGCGGTCGTCATCACGGCGGAAGGAGGGACGCCCGTCGCCCCGCCCGTCGTCACGACGGAAACCGCCCCGGTTCCGGTCGTCGTCGCGACGAGGGCCCCGAGGCCTGTCGTCGCGGTCACGGCGGGCAGCGTGCCCGCCGTCTCGGCGGTCGCCGCGCCCGAAGCCACCTCGGTCACCGCCGCTCTGTCGACGCGGCCGGTCAGGCCTGTCCGGCCTGCCGGGCCGCTCATCCGGTGAATTGGTCATCGAGGTGACTCCTTGGTCTGTGGTGCGAAAACAAAAAAGGACCTCTGGTCCCAGCATGTCGCTGGGACCAGAGGTCCTCTCAAAGATTGTTCGGCGGCGTCCTACTCTCCCACACACTCCCGCATGCAGTACCATCGGCGCTGAAAGGCTTAGCTTCCGGGTTCGGAATGTAACCGGGCGTTCCCCTAACGCTATAACCACCGAAACCCTATCACCGCTCGAGAAGCGGAAATCTGACAAGGTCAGCGAACAAGCACTCTGTTCAGTTGATTTTTTAGCTGAACCGAAGCAGTTTGCTGCCTGGGAGCTACACAGTGGACGCAAGCAACTATGGACAAGCCCTCGGCCTATTAGTACCGGTCAACTCCACCTATTACTAGGCTTCCATATCCGGCCTATCAACCCGGTCGTCTACCGGGAGCCTTAACCCATCACGTGGGTGGGAGCCCTCATCTCGAAGCAGGCTTCCCGCTTAGATGCTTTCAGCGGTTATCCTTTCCGAACGTAGCCAACCAGCCATGCCCTTGGCAGAACAACTGGCACACCAGAGGTCCGTCCGTCCCGGTCCTCTCGTACTAGGGACAGCCCTTCTCAAGACTCCTACGCGCACAGCGGATAGGGACCGAACTGTCTCACGACGTTCTAAACCCAGCTCGCGTACCGCTTTAATGGGCGAACAGCCCAACCCTTGGGACCGACTCCAGCCCCAGGATGCGACGAGCCGACATCGAGGTGCCAAACCATCCCGTCGATATGGACTCTTGGGGAAGATCAGCCTGTTATCCCCGGGGTACCTTTTATCCGTTGAGCGACGGCGCTTCCACAAGCCACCGCCGGATCACTAGTCCCGACTTTCGTCCCTGCTCGACCCGTCAGTCTCACAGTCAAGCTCCCTTGTGCACTTACACTCACCACCTGATGACCAACCAGGCTGAGGGAACCTTTGGGCGCCTCCGTTACTCTTTAGGAGGCAACCGCCCCAGTTAAACTACCCACCAGACACTGTCCCTGATCCGGATCACGGACCCAGGTTAGACATCCAGCACGACCAGAGTGGTATTTCAACAACGACTCCACCACCACTAGCGTGATGACTTCACAGTCTCCCACCTATCCTACACAAGCCGAACCGAACACCAATATCAAGCTATAGTAAAGGTCCCGGGGTCTTTCCGTCCTGCTGCGCGAAACGAGCATCTTTACTCGTACTGCAATTTCACCGGGCCTATGGTTGAGACAGTCAAGAAGTCGTTACGCCATTCGTGCAGGTCGGAACTTACCCGACAAGGAATTTCGCTACCTTAGGATGGTTATAGTTACCACCGCCGTTTACTGGCGCTTAAGTTCTCAGCTTCGCCCTGTCGAAACAGAGCTAACCGGTCCCCTTAACGTTCCAGCACCGGGCAGGCGTCAGTCCGTATACATCGCCTTACGGCTTCGCACGGACCTGTGTTTTTAGTAAACAGTCGCTTCTCGCTGGTCTCTGCGGCCACCCCCAGCTCAGAGTGCAAGACTCATCACCAGAAGAGGCCCCCCTTCTCCCGAAGTTACGGGGGCATTTTGCCGAGTTCCTTAACCATAGTTCACCCGAACGCCTCGGTATTCTCTACCTGACCACCTGAGTCGGTTTAGGGTACGGGCCGCCGTACAACTCGCTAGAGGCTTTTCTCGACAGCATAGGATCATCCACTTCACCACAACGGCTCGGCATCAGGTCTCAGGCTACATGTTGTGCGGATTTGCCTGCACAACGCCCTACACCCTTACCCCGGGACAACCACCGCCCGGGCTGGACTACCTTCCTGCGTCACCCCATCACTCACCTACTACCCCCTCGGGTCAGCGGCTCCACCACACCCACACAATTCAAAGAACTGCACAGGGGGCTTCACGGCCTTAGCATCAGAAGATTCAGTGTTGGACGCTCTACAGCGGGTACCGGAATATCAACCGGTTATCCATCGACTACGCCTGTCGGCCTCGCCTTAGGCCCCGACTTACCCTGGGCAGATCAGCTTGACCCAGGAACCCTTAGTCAATCGGCGCAAGAGTTTCCCACTCTTGTATCGCTACTCATGCCTGCATTCTCACTCGTGAACCGTCCACAACTACCTTCCAGTGCTGCTTCACCCGGCACACGACGCTCCCCTACCCACCCCAGCCGGCGTTAGCCGTCATGCTGGAGTGACACGACTTCGGCGGTGTACTTGAGCCCCGCTACATTATCGGCGCGGAATCACTTGACCAGTGAGCTATTACGCACTCTTTCAAGGATGGCTGCTTCTAAGCCAA